>CAJUOE010000178.1 GCA_910587895.1 uncultured Lachnospiraceae bacterium | reverse complement strand
TGTCTTAGGTGAAATACACGATTTATTCTCAAGTACAACATTCCCTACGCTGTCTACCTCCGCTTCTGTAATGGAAACTGTATTGAGTGTCAACGTTGTGTCAGCATTTCCGACAAACTTCTTTGCCTTTGCAAACGAATACTCTCCTCCAGTCATGTTAATTGTCGCGCGGGTATTCTGACTTGTATCCACCCCTTCACGCACCACCGCTTTAGCATCCAAGTTCAGCACAGCTTCTCCCTGATAGGAAGCATGGACTCCGTTTTCCGTTCCATGTCCCATATGGATTGCCTGAAACATCGTTTTGTCATTAGAATTTTTTACTGTCAAAGACGCATTACTGCCAACACTTGTGCCGGGATACCCTCCTGCATAGACAGACGGGAGCAGCTCTGCTTCGAAGCCTCCGAACCCTCCCAGAGAACCATCGCTGCCTCCGGAATATGGGTGACATTTACCATGAACTGATCCATGCAGATTCTTCCGCAGATGGGCGCACGCTTTCCTCGAATCAGTACGTACCCCTTGCCGGAAAGGCTTCTCGGATAGCCGTCCCCATAACCGACCGGAATCGTTGCAATCCGCTGGGTTCCTGTGGTCTCATACGTTGCCCCGTAACTGATCGTTCTTCCCGCCTCCAGTTCTTTGAGAAAGACAATGCGGCTCTTTAAAGATAATGCCGGTTTCAAATCTATGTGATCCTTTCGAACCTCATCCGAAGGCCACAGGCCGTACAGGCTGATTCCTGCGCGCACCACGCTCATATTCGCCTTTGGCATGTCAATAATTGCCGCGCTGTTGGAGCAATGGCACATGGGAATGGCAACGCCACGCTCTTTCAACATTTCCTGCATCCTGCGAAATTGCTCCATCTGTTCATTCGCCATGGTTTTATCCCTTGCGTCAGATTTCGCAAAATGCGTAAAAAGTCCCTCCATTACCATATGCGGCATACGGGAAATCTGTGCTATTTCATCCGCCGCAGCCTCCGTCACCTGAAATCCCAGACGGCTCAGTCCCGTATCTGCCTTGATATGGATTTTTATCTCTTTCCCTGCCTTCTGTGCAAAGGATTCCATTTCCTGTGCCTGGCGCAGAGAAAATACCGTTGCACGGATTCCCTCGTCCGCCAGCGCCGGATACTGCTCCGGGAAACATGCCCCCAGCGTAAGAATCGGCTTGCTTAATCCGTTCCTGCGAAGAACCTGCGCCTCTTCGACCGTTGCCGTGGCATAGCCCCAGACATAGCCAAGCTTTTCCAGCTCGCGTCCGATGGGGATCGCCCCATGCCCATAGCCGTCCGCTTTGATAACGCCCATGATTTTCGTATGCGGATCAATGATTCTTCGCATCTGCTCCATGTTGTGAAGTATGGCGTCCAAATCTACCTGTGCATAGACCCTTTTGTATGTCTTCATTTCACGACTTCCTTTCCGCCCGCAATCCCGTTCTCACATAAGTTCGCCAGTATATTCACAATGCCTTCCAGAATATCCTGCGCCATCAGCCCGTAATTCCCACGTTCTCTTACCTGCACATCCCCGGCAAGCCCATGGAGGTATACGCCCATAAAAGCTGCATATTCCGGCTCCATGCCCTGTGCAATCAACCCCGCAAGGATTCCGGTGAGCACATCCCCCGAACCGGCCGTTGCCATGCCATTGTTCCCACTGGCATTTATCCACATCCTGCCATCGGGCAGTGCAGTAACTGTCCTTGCATCCTTCAGCACACAGATTACCCCGAATTGTGCTGCAAACTCCCGCGCTGTCTCTGGCAGGCAGTATTTTATATCGGAAATGCCTCTGTGCAAAAGCCTTGCCATCTCGCCGAGATGGGGCGTAACAATTACGGGACACGACGCATCCTTCAGCCATTCTGTATGCTCTGCCACAAGATTGAGCCCATCCGCATCCAGAATTACCGGAACTTTTGCGTCAGCAAGAACCTGGCGGATCATCCGTCCTGCCTGTTCCCCGGTGCCAAGACCCGGGCCTGCCACGAGCACCGACACCTGCTCCATCAGCTCTTTGATATGCGGCGTTTCCACATAAGTCTCCAACACCGCCTCCGGTAAAAGCTGCTGTAAAATCACACGATTCTCTTCCGTCGTAAGGATTTTTACAAGCCCGGCTCCTGTCAGGTAAGATGCTTTTGCGCTTAAGAATGCCGCCCCCGCCATATTCTTCTGCCCGGCAATCGTAAGAACTTTCCCGTAGCTGCCCTTATTGGAACGTTTCTTCCGTGGCGGAATCCTGCGCAGGTCTTCCGTGTCCGGGCTGAATGTATCCGGCTTTGTTTCCAGGAAACTACAACGGTCAATGCCAATTTCCTTAACAATCACCTGCCCCGCATATTCCGCACCCGGAAACAGCATGAGCCCGATTTTGGAAAATGCAAACGTCACGGTTATGTCGGCATAAAACCCTGCCCCCATCACCGCTCCGGTATCGCCGTTGATTCCAGATGGGATATCCACCGCAACCTTCAGCCCCTGCATCTCATTCATTTCCAGAACGTATTCCAGATAAATTCCGGCAAGCTCCCTTGTAAGCCCGATGCCAAACAGCGCGTCAACAACCACGTCAAATTCCATATCTGGTATGCGGTTTAAGATGGGAATCTGATACTTCTGCAAAATGCTCCTCTGCACGTTCGCCTCCTCGGAGATACGCTTCGCCTCCGGCGGCATAACGACCGTGACCCCATATCCTTTCTGCCAGAGCATTCTCGCCACTGCAAGTCCGTCCCCGCCGTTATTTCCAAAACCGCAGACCACCAATACCTGTGGTTTCAAACAGGCAATGCGTGCTGTTATCTCCTCCACAACGCCTAAAGCTGCCCGCTCCATCAGCACCAGGGAGGGCACGCCAAAATATTCTATTGTATTCCTGTCACATTGTTTCATCTGTCCACTGTCAACCAGAATGTTCATTTTTCCTCCTGAAAAAACAGTTCAGACGCGCTGAACTGTTTACCTGTACTCGTCTTCATATTTCAAATCAAACGTCTCCAACACCCGCGGTCCGAAAATATCATGCAGATAAGCGTAAATTCCCCTGCTCTGCTCCTCGATGGCCTCCCGGCGGTAAATTTTCGACTTAAGCTCCGTGCGCATCTGGGCGATCCGGATCACCAGCTGCTCGCGCTCCGCCTCATTGCTGATCATAATCCGGTAACAGTATTCCATGGTCTCCACCATCAGGCGGAAATTATCTTCCTCCATCTCATCCTCAAGTTTCTGAAGCAGCTCTTCATTTCGCTCCGTCTTATCGTTGATTTCCGTAATCAGGCGGCGATCCTCCTGAAGCCTGCCCGTCTCCTGTCCCCGTTCGCTGATTTCATCCATATTGACGACAATATTCTTCATCAGCTTCTTCTTAAGGACTTTCATTTCTTTCAGTTCCTGCGTGTATTTGCCCTGCGTCGCCAACGCCTTGTTCAATTTCTGCTCCAGCCGTTCCACTTCCTTCGGTTTCACGCCGTCCAAAAAAAGCTGATGCCATTTCTGGTCTAAAACCAAAAGCGGGATTCTTTTGCCTTGAAGCATCTGTTCAAATCCGGGCATGGTGTTTTTTTTCTTTGCCATAATCATCACTTCTTATCTGTTTGTTTTTTCTGATTTGCAATATTATACGATAGCTGCATCAAGCTCTCTGAGAGATGTACATTTTCCACGACTACATGTTCCGGCAGCTCCAGGTCCAGGTGCGCAAAATTCCAGATCGCGCCAATGCCCAGATCTACTAAAAGACCTGCAATCTGCCTGGCATGTTCCTTGGGCATCGTAAGCGCGGCGATATCTACCCGTTTCTCTTTCACAAACGATTCCAGTTCGTTCATCATGCGCACTTCAATGTCCCTGACAAAGGTTCCTTTCAGCGCAGGATTTACATCGAACAGCCCGATAATTACAAATCCGCGTTTTTCAAAGTTGACATAATTAGCAAGCGCCTGCCCAAGGTTTCCCGCGCCGACTACAATCATATTGTGCCGCTGATTAATTCCCAGAATATTGCCAATCTCGTCATAGAGGTACTTCACATTGTATCCGTAGCCCTGCTGCCCGAACCCGCCAAAATTATTTAAGTCCTGTCGAATCTGCGAGGCTGTCACGCGCATTCTCGCGCTCAGATCATTGGATGAAATTCGTTCTACGCCATCGTCCAGCAACTCTCCCAGATATCTGTAATATCTTGGCATCCTGCGGATGACTGCCTGAGATATTTCCTTTTCCATTGCGTTTCCTCCTGCCATGACGCTTACGCATACACCTGCCTTTTATTATAATAAATACGTTCCGGGATGTCAATGTATGAAGAATTTGACGCACCTACATCAATTCCTCCCATCGTTCATAAAGAATCTCCAGTTCCCGCTGTTTCTCCTCGTATTCCTGATGAAGTTCCTGTAATTTGGCAGAATTGGTCGCAATCTCACTGTCCGCAAACGCCTCCTCAAGCTCTGCGATTCTCTGCTCGGTCTGTTCGATGGTGTCCTCCGTCTTTTTGCGCTCGTTTTCCAGCTTGCGCAGGCGCGCCTGTTCTTCCTTTTGCCGTTTCCAGTCCATCTTTCCAGCCGACGCCGTCTGTGCCTGTGCCGGTTCCTGCTGCCCCGGGACATAAACCTTCGTCAGTTCCCTGCACTTCTCAAGATAATAATCGTAATTTCCGATGTAATTGATTAGCGTCTGTCCGGTAAGATTTAAAATTCGCGTTGCCGTTTTATTGATAAAATAACGGTCATGGGAAACAAACAATACGGTTCCGGTATAGCGGTTCAGCGCCTGTTCCAGAATTTCCTTTGAGGTAATGTCCAAATGGTTGGTCGGCTCGTCGAGAATCAGAAAATTTGCTTCGGACAACATGAGTTTTGCCAGGGAGACACGCCCGCGCTCCCCGCCGCTAAGATCCGAAATACGTTTAAACACCTCGTCCCCGGTAAATAAGAATGCCGCCAGGACATTGCGGATTTGTGTATTGGTAAGACTCGGGTATTCGTCGGAAATCTCCTCCACCAATGTTTTTTCCATATGCAATACCTGATGTTCCTGATCGTAATAACCGATGTGGACGTTGGTGCCCAGCGTGAGCGTTCCGCCGTCCGCCTCCACCATATCATTGATGATCTTTAAGATTGTCGTCTTGCCCGTTCCGTTGTCCCCGATCAACGCCACGCGTTCCCCACGTTTGATTTCAAACGTGAGATCCGAAAACAGCTCCTGCCCGGGATATGATTTTTTAAGCTGTTTTACCGAAAGCACGTCGTTGCCGCTGACGATGCGCGGCTCCAGGTTCAGGTGGATATCGGTATTCTCCTCCATGGGCTTTTCCAGCCGTTCTATTTTGTCCAGCATCTTTTCCCGGCTTTCCGCACGTTTGATGGATTTTTCGCGGTTGAAAGACTTCAGTTTTGCAATCACTTCCTCCTGATGCCTGATTTCGCGCTGTTGGTTATAATACTGCTTAAGCTGCGCCTCCCTGAGCTGCGCTTTTTTGATGGCGTAATCACTGTAGTTTCCCTGAAAAACGGTGACCTGGCAGCGGTCGAGCTCCACAACCTTATGTACCACCCGATCCAGGAAATACCGGTCATGGCAGACAATGACGACCGCGGGAACCTTCGCCCGATTCATCAGCCGGCTCCCGAGTTTGAAGACCTTACTATCGGAACGGAGATTCTCTATACCGGTATCAAGGTTATCGACTTGTTGGAACCGTATAGCAAAGGTGGTAAAATCGGTCTGTTCGGCGGTGCCGGTGTGGGCAAAACCGTGCTCATTATGGAGCTTATCAACAATATCGCCAAGGGACACAACGGTTTCTCGGTATTTACCGGTGTCGGGGAACGTACCCGTGAGGGTAACGACCTTTTGCGAGAGATGATTGAGAGCGGTGTTATGAAATATGGCGAGAAATTCCGCGAAGGTATGGAGAGAGGGGAGTGGAACCTTGCCGATGTGGATATGAACCAGGTGAAGGATTCACAGGCTACACTGGTGTTCGGACAGATGAACGAACCTCCAGGTGCTCGTCTGCGTGTCGCCTTGTCGGGATTGACCGTTGCCGAGCAGTTCCGCGACCAGGATGGCGGTGGTAAAGACATACTTCTGTTTATTGACAATATATTCCGTTTCACCCAGGCCGGTTCGGAGGTTTCAGCCCTTCTCGGCCGTATGCCTTCTGCTGTGGGTTATCAGCCTACGCTTTCTTCGGAGATGGGTATTCTTCAGGAACGAATCACTTCAACGAAACAAGGAAGCATCACTTCGGTGCAGGCCATATATGTGCCTGCTGACGACTTGACTGACCCGGCTCCGGCCACAACTTTCAGCTTCTTGGATGCAACCACCGTGCTTAGCCGTAAGATTGCTGAGCTTGGTATTTATCCTGCAGTGGATCCGCTTGAGTCAACGTCGCGTATCCTTGACCCGAACATCATCGGCGAGGAGCATTACAATGTGGCTCAGCAGGTGAAGCAGCTTCTTCAGAAGTACAATGAGCTTCAGGATATCATTGCGATTTTGGGCGTGGATGAGTTGAGCGATGCGGACAAGCTCGTAGTGGCGCGTGCACGTAGAGCGCAAAGGTATCTGTCGCAGCCGTTCTTTGTAGCTGAACAGTTCACTGGACTTCCGGGTGTCATGGTTCCGCTTGCAGAGACAATCAGAGGCTTCAAGATGATTCTCAGCGGCGAGATGGATGAGTATCCCGAGCAGGCGTTCCTCAACGTCGGTACTATTGACGAGGCAATAGCCAAAGGCAAGAAAATGCTTGAGGAAGTCAAGTAAGACAGTAATCGTATACATTAGGCTCTTAAAAAGACGCATAGACATAAAATCATTTCTTAGACAATATGACACTTGAAATTATTTCGGCCCATGAGGTAATGTTTAAAGGAGAGGCGGATTCGGTAACTCTTCCGGGGGAACTCGGCCAGTTCACGGTTCTCAGAAACCATGCTCCGATTATCTCGGTGCTTGTGGAAGGGAAAGTGTCTTATCGCACTTCCGACGGGTCGGAGAAGGATTTGTCGATAAAAGGGGGAATTGCGGATGTCGAGAACAGCGTGGTTTCCGTGTGTATCTATTGAATCCTCCCTGATGGCTTATTCTAAGCGAATGTTTTATTTTGCGTCAGTATAAGGGTAGTATAAAATAATCTTTTGCCGCCAAGGGCTTTGTCTGACGGAGGCGAGACTCTTTAAAAAATCGATGACTAAGAAATTTTATCACATAATTGCAGTGATTCTGGCTGTTGTCTTGGCTTTTCCTGCGAGTGTTTTCGCGTCAGGCGGCGCGTCGCACGGACACGACGAGGAAGGACTCGATGTTAAGACCATCATATTCGAGCATCTTGGCGATGGCTACGGATGGGAAGTGCCGTTCAATCATGCTTATCGCATTCCTCTTCCGGTCATTGTGAAAGCCGAGGACGGCCAGTGGTTCTGTTTTTCTTCCGGCAGTCTGACGGAAGTCATCGTTACCGAGGATGAGGCTTCCGGAAAAAAGAAGGGGGAATTTAAACGTACCGCCAACCGCCATGATTACGCCTTAAAGCCCCATGGAAAAACG
>CAJUOE010000177.1 GCA_910587895.1 uncultured Lachnospiraceae bacterium | reverse complement strand
AAGAAAAATGGTGTGCATAGAAAAATGCCTGCATTCCAAAACGAAATACAGGCATCATCCACACTAAATTTTAGATATTTTACCTGTCTACTTGACAAGGGGCATATCATTCATATATAGTGTGAATTGGGTGTTTTTTTGGTAACTATTTAGCCTATATGTACAAACAGGTTGGATAGTTACATTTTTTGCCTGAAATTTCAATCAAAATGTTGCTAATTGATTCAAATTGCAATATAATATATAGGAAAGGAGCTGATTATGATGACAACTATCAGTCTTAGATTTGATGATGAAATGAAAAAACAACTGGATGAAATGTGTGACGCAATGGGAATGAATCTGACTACATTTTTCATGATATATGCCAAGAAAGCCCTGAGGGAGAGGAAGATTCCATTCGAAATCGAGGCGTTGGCAGACCCGTTTTATTCAGAGAGCAATCTTACGCAGTTGCAGAAAGCCGGAAGGCAGATTGCACAGGGAAAAGTAATTGAAAAAACGATGGATGAGCTGGAGATAATGGAGGATGAGTAAAATCGTATTTGCGGAAGATGCATGGGATGAATACCTGTATTGGCAAAAACAGGATAGAAAAACCTTAAAAAAGATTAACATGCTATTGAAAGAAGTACAGAGAACACCATTTGAAGGAAACGGAACGCCGGAATTATTAAAAGGTAATTTGTCTGGAAAATGGAGTCGGAGAATTAATGAAAAAGATCGATTGGTTTACGAGATAAAGGAAAATGCTATTGTTATATGGCAGTGTAAAGGTCATTATAGTGATAAATAAATCCCGGAATGATAGTTGCCCAATTCATATATAGTGTGGATTGGGTGATTTTTTATCTTATAGGGAAGATCTTGTCACGCTAAAGGGTGAAAGCGTCCTCCTATAAGACAAAAAATAATATGCGCGCTTGCCCACTTTGTTAGAAAAATGCAATATTTCATGCGCGGTTTCCATTTTCTGCAATATTTGTTGCAAAATGGAAACTGTTGTCGAAGGATGCAGTCTTATGTTCAGTCGAAATATATCCCCATTATATTATAAAAACCAAAATTGACGCTTTTGAGAACAAAAATGACCCTAATGCAAAGAATGGCACATGGTATAATTATCTCATAGAGTTGACATAAAAGCAGTCAGACAGAAAGAGGTATGGGTCATGTGTTGTATTCAGATTGCGCTTTGCGATGATGAGACGGAAGAACTGGATAAAGTGGAGGAAATACTGCGCGCTTGGCATAGACAGCATGGGAGAAATGAGATTGTGCTCCGGCGTTTTGAGGACAGCGTGGAGCTGCTATATATGATCGGGGAAGAGAGCTATTCTCCGGATCTTATTTTGATGGATATTTATATGCCCCATAATTCGGGAATCGAGACGGCAAGGCGGCTGCGGAAACAGGGAAATACCAGTCGGATTATTTTTCTTACCTCCTCGAAGGACTATGCGCTGGAGGCGTTTGAGGTAAATGCATTTCAATACCTGCTCAAGCCGGTCTCGGAACACAGGCTTTTTCCGGTTATTGAGAAGGCTTGTCATGATATTGAGAGGGAGCAGCCGCGTTATATTCTCCTGCAGGTAGATAATCAGGTGCGCAGGGTGGCGTTTTGCGATATCGTCTATTGCGAGGCGCAGGGAAAGAAACAGTGCATCTACCTCAAAGACGGGGAGACGATATCCCTGCGCATGACGATGGCGAAACTGCGTGAAATGCTCTCTGGCTGTAAGGAATGTACGAAAGTCGGAGGTTCCTATATTGTAAATCTTGAACATATCGAGCGGATGAGCGCCCAGACGCTGCAGCTGGATAATGGGAAGGAAATTTATCTGCCCAGGGGCGCCTGGAAATCCCTCCGTGAAAAATATTTCAGTCATTATTTTGGAGGAAAAGAAAAGATTTGTATATAAGAAATGTATTTTAGCTGAGAAAGGTGACGGCGGAGTAAAAATGGGATTTGTGAGGCAGAAAAGGAGCAGGGGATGACGGACGCACTGATTACAAATATCATCAATAATATATTTCATGTGGCATGGTTTTATAACCTTGTGCTGGAGCCAAGGTATGGGAAGAAAAAGACGTTTTTTATTACCGTGATGACGGGACTTATCTTTCAGATGGTTCTCGTAGCCCTCTTTACCGGTGGTTCCAGGACGCACATTACATATCTTTTGGCGTATCTGCTGACCGCGGCGGTATTTGAGGCTATGTTTGTGTGCGTGCTCTCGGTGTCGCATCCGGCAAAGTCTGCATTTTTAATCTCCGCATATTATTGCCTCTGGACGTTTATCTATGGGGTGATAGCCTTTTTTACAGGAAATTTTGCGGGGGCGGGAAACTCGTTGGTCTGGATACTGCGGATTTTTCTGAATCTTATTTTTCTATCTCTATATCTGGGATTTTTTAAGGAAAAACTGATGCAGATTTACCGCAGGATGCAGAGTGGCTATGGGTTGATTGGTGTTATCTCCGGCATGACCTTTGTCATGATGTCGGTTCTGTTGTTTTATAATGAGTACAAACAGGAGCGGGACCTGGGGCATATTTTTATGATGTCGGTTTCCTATGGATTTCTGCTGATTGTGTATGTGCTGCTGTTTTATTTCATGGCGCAGGCAAATCATATGCAGGAGTTAAAAGATGTGCGGCTGCATGAGAAACTTTTGCAGGAACAGATAAATTCTTACGAGCAGATGGAGCAGAATGCCAGACAGACGCGTCATGATTTCCGCCATCACAATCTTGTGGTTATGGAGCTTGCCCACCAGAAAGACTGTGAAGGGATTCTCCAATATCTGAAGGAATATGAGAGAATTGAGGAGGCAAAGCAGGAGAGGAAATACTGTAAAAATCCTGCCTTAAACAGTCTGATATCCGCCTATGCGAGGAAAGCGGCGCAGAAAGATATCCTGTTAAGCGTAGACGTCCGGCAGGAAGACATGCTTTTTGTTTCAGAGGTAGATCTTGTTTCCGTGTTTGCAAATATGATGGAAAACGCGGTTCGCGGGTGCCTGAAAACAGAGGGACAACGTAAGATAGAGCTCAGGGTACATCAGACGAACCAGATTCTCCTGATACTCTGTAAAAATAGCTGTGCGGACAATATCATATTCTGCAATGGGCTGCCGCAGGCTCCGGATCATGAGGGGATAGGCGTGAAAAGTATCTTAAATACGGTGGCAAAATATGATGGGGATGCAGATTTTTCTGCCGGAGAGGGAATATTTACCTGCCGTATATTTTTAAATGGCAATGACAGTATGGGAAAGGAGTGAAAGGTATGTTAGGAGGCTCTTTGTGGGTTTCGCTGCTGCGCAACAGCATGGGAGCCGCGCTTATTATGGGGATATTTCTGTTGCTGGATCGTCCGCGTTTTCTGATGAAAAGGACAATCGCATATTATCTGGCATTCGGGGCTGCTGTTGCCGGCGCTTATAGCGTCTGGTATCTGGTGGACAGGGATATGTTCGTTCGCTTTTCCGGAATGGTGACAATACCTCTGGTAGGTATATTTTGTATTCTTATGAGCGCAGATTTTCTATATTTGTCTATCTATAAGCTGACGCTTGGTTTCTATCTGCTTTCAGTTACAGTTTTTGTGGGCATTGATGTTTCGCGCCTCTGGCTGGGTGGAAATCCCTGGGCGGATATTGTGCTACGCATCATTGTCATTATAATCATTTTCTTTCTTATTATGAGATATGTACGCCCACATTTTAAGGAAGGGCGTGAATTTCTGGGCGAGGTTATGGATCTGCCGAGCGCGGTTACGCTGATCGTGATTGTGATGATTGCGTTTATGGGGGCTTACTGGCCGGACAGCCATCCCCTGTCGGTCAGCCGTGTGCTGCGCATTGCCGCGATGCTGGCAATGGCGGGCATTATTCAGTGGATGACGTTCCGCGCCTATTTTTACAGAGGCAGGGAGCATTACTGCCGCATAGAAAAAGATTTGCTGGAAGTAAACGAACTTTTGCTGCGCCGCCAGCTAAAGCAGATGAAGACATTGGATACAGAGAAAGACAGGGGACGGCATATCTGCACGAATGCAACTGTCCGCAGCATTCTTGCGGTCTATGAGGAATATGCGGAAGTGGAGGGGATACGGACAAAAATGTATGCGGATATAGATGAAAAAATTGCGGTCCGTGAAATTGACATGGCAGCCATCCTTGTAAGCATACTTGAAAAAGCCATTCATGATTGCTGCCATGCGGGAAAAGAAGAACCGTGGATTTATCTGTCTCTGGTACAGAATAAAAATAAAATTGTCATTCAGTGTGAAAATTGCTGCATATCAGAGGAAAGACGAGGGGAATACCAGGAACACTGGCGGGTAAAGGCGTCAAGCATCTGTAATGTCATTGGCTACTATAACGGCGAAATGGAATTTTATGTGGAAGACGGGAGGTTTATATCCAGGATATTGTTGAATACCGGAAATGGCAGCCTCAAAACACAATAAATCGCATGAGCAAGGACATCTCTCTTAGCATATATTGATTATTGATGAAGTGGTTGGGAAGAACCACATCTGTGAAAACGGCTGTTTTGGCCTTTAGGAGGAATCATATATGCAGGGAGATGTGATTGAGGGCATCCTCATTCCGTTTTTGGGAACGGCTCTGGGGGCGTCCTGTGTTTTTTTTATGAAGAATATGCTGAAAGTTTCATTGCAGAGGGTCTTGAATGGGTTTGCAGCGGGGGTCATGGTTGCGGCGTCTATCTGGAGCCTGCTGCTGGCAGCGATGGAACAGGCGGCGGGAATGGGAAGGCTGGCATTCGTGCCTGCGGTCATCGGTTTCTGGATTGGAATTTTGTTTTTGATAGTTTTGGAGCGTGAGGTTCACCGGCTCTACCAGAAGAGGGATGAATCAAAATGTTCACGGACAACGATGAAAGGGACGACGATGGTGGTATTGGCTGTGACGCTCCACAACATTCCGGAGGGAATGGCGGTAGGAGCCGTGTTTGCCGGATGCCTGTCCGGAAACAGTGAAATTTCCATGGCAGAGGCGTTGGTGCTTTCCATCGGCATTGCCATCCAGAATTTTCCGGAGGGTGCGATTATTTCGTTGCCATTGAAAGCTGACGGCATGAAGAAACGCAAAGCTTTCGTGTATGGCGTGCTCTCGGGCGTTGTGGAACCTGTGGCCGCTGTCTTTACCGTTCTGGCGTCCGGGTTTATCGTGCCGATCCTGCCGTATCTGTTGAGCTTTGCAGCGGGAGCCATGATTTATGTCGTGGTGGAGGAGCTGATTCCGGAGATGTCGGAGGGAAAACATTGCAAGACCGGTACCGTGATGTTTGCACTTGGGTTTACGCTTATGATGGCGTTGGATGTTGCGCTTGGATAAAGGGAATACCCGGCCTGTTTTGAGGCTGGGTATTTTGATGGGAACGCCTGATCTGGGATTATTTGACAATGTAATTTTAGAGAGGTAGAATGTAAAATAGCAGATTAGGAAAGAGGAGGTCTTTGAATTGAAGATTTGTACACTGAAAAAATATATAAAATGGAGCTGTTTTTTGGTTTCCTGTATGTTTCTGTTTGTATTTCCGATGTGTGTGAAAGCAGCAGACAACGATCAGAAAGCGACCATTCATGCTTTGAACAGTTCGTATGCGGTAAAGATAAGCATACCGGATGATCTCCCGCAGAGTTATCAGATTCCGGAGGGCGGCGGAGAAGATGTGACATATCGGGTTGTTCACGGTTATTCCGCCCAGGTTTCTGCGGATGGACTTGTTACTCCAAAATACAAGTATAAAAAGGGCGATCAGGTGGTTACGGGGGATGATGATTATGATTATGATTCCTATTCGTTTGAGAGCGGCGATACAGAGATTGAGGTAAAAACTGCCGCCAGGACATACAATGTAATCGTTACGGTGGAAGATTATGCCGTTACTTATGGCGAGAAAGTCATGGACGCTTATCTGGAAGAAAATATTTCGGACGGCATGACAGATCAGGAAATTTTGGATGTTATCGCCAGGTTTCCAGCGTCTTATGATTACGGACAGCATCCCAGCGCCTATACGATGATCATATTTGGGGATGGCTCCTGTGCGGCAAGTACCGGTGCGGTTATCAGGCTCTGTGAGAAACTGGGGATTAAGGCATGGACAAGAAATGGGAACAAGGATCCACAATCATCGGGAAGCCATCATGTGAATGCCATGGTGGAATTACATGGAACTTATTATATCGTGGAAAGTGGGTATGTTGAGCCAAAGGGGGAGGATGGCTACCGCCATTACTCCGTTTGGCCAAGGAGCACCCTGTTCAGCTATTATAATACTTCCGACGGCCTTTCCATCTTCCAGTATGACGGAATTGATGAGGCAGGCGAACTGGAAGTGCCGGAAACCATTGACGGAAAGGCAGTGGTTGGAATTGAGAAGGAAGCGTTCTTTAACACGAATTTTTCTAAAATACAACTGCCGGATACCGTGACGGAAATTGGAGATTTTGCATTTAGCTGCAGTGATGAGCTGACGAGCATTAATATTCCGGCCTCTGTGGTTTCGATTGGAAAATCTATTTTTTCAGAGTGTTATAAACTGACAGATATTTCTATTGCGGATGAAAATGAGAATTACAAAGTGCAGGATCAGGTGGTTTACACGAAAGACGGGCGTGTGCTGGTCACCTGTCCGACAGCAGGCGTGGCCTCTATTCCGTCCACGGTGACAAGGATTGCAGACTATGCATTCTTTGAAAATATAAATTTGAAGAGTATTGTGATACCGGAATCAGTGGTGGAGCTGGGGGATCATGCATTTGAACATTGCTCATACCTGTCGAGCATGACTTTTGAGGGAGAGGGACTCACAACAATAGGGGCGGACTGTTTTAGGGTAAACCGTTTGTCCGTATTGAGGCTGCCGTCCTCCGTAACATCTATTGGCGCTTCTGCGTTTGCACATAGTGATCTGAAATATATTTATTTTTCAGGGGACGCCCCAACGTTTGGCAGCATTGTGGATGGTGAATATCAGGATCAGGTATTTGAAGGTTTCGCAGACCAGGACTTGAATGCTTATTATGTAGAGGGCAATAGCACCTGGACGCAGGACGTATTGACCGCTCATGGCGGCAATTCTGTGACCTGGTCTTCCTGGGCGGGACGGACGGAGTCCATGGAAGGGGCTGTGCTGACGTTGGAGCAGGACAGCTACAGGTTCACAGGAAAAGAAATCATACCGGAAGTCTCCCTTGCGCTGGATGGCAGGACGCTGGAGAAAGGCAGGGATTATATTGTCACGTATGCTGATAATTTAAGGGTTGGGACTGCAACGGTGGTGGCAACGGGAATCGGCGCTTATGAAGGACGAATCCAGTCGTCTTTTCAGATCAATAAGGCGGAGGTAGATGTAAGGGCGTATTCGTTAATGGATGAAATTCTGGAAAACGATACAACGAAGATTGTATGCAATACCAGGGACTGTACGTTCACATCAGGCGATCCATCTATTGCGACGGTAGACAGCGAAGGAAATATCAGGGGCGTATCCGCAGGGTCAACAGAAATTATTGCCAGCCAGTCGGAATCAGAAAGTTATCTTGCAGGGACGGCGACGGTAGAAATCAGGGTGGTTCATAATGAGGTTGTGGGTACGACAGTTACAGATGGACGTGTCGAAATAAAGTGCGACCGATGCGGACTGGTTATAGGTAATAAGACGGTGCCGTCCAGGTTTGTAGCTTACTGGGGAGAATCCTTTCAAGATTATGATAATAGCAATTTCAGGAAGAGATATCAGGTGGGGGAGACCCTGGAATGCCGTACATCCGACGTTTCAAACTCTGAATTGAGAGAAATAGAAATAATTTCCCTGGACGAAAGTGTGGTCCAGGTCGAGAGAGATATGTATTTGAATTTTATTGCGGATGGCGTTGCAAAAGTGGTCGTGCGTCCGAAATATAATCCGGCAATTGGCAAGACATTTACTTTCTATGTAGGGAATGCCACCGCTCCGGATGAGGGCGGTTCAGGAGATAATCAGGGAAGTGGCGGTTCCGGGGACAATAACCAGGGGAGCGGCGGTTCCGGGGATAACAATCAGGGGAGCGGCGGTTCCGGGGACAATAACCAGGGAAGTGGCGGTTCCGGAGATAACAACCAGGGAAGTGGCGGTTCCGGGGACAATAATCAGGGGAGCGGCGGTTCCGGAAACAATCAGGGAAGTGGCGGTTCCGGAGATAACAACCAGGGAAGTGGCGGTTCTGGAAACAATCAGGGAACCGGCGGACAGACGAATGGACAGGGACTGAAATACTATGATAAGAACAAAGGAATTACTATTATTATCAGCAACATCCAGAGAAAAGAGGCTGTTCTGACAGGAGTGGATAATAAACACGCCAAAGGAAAACTGACTGTTCCAGATACCCTGAAAGTAAAAGGAACGACATATAAACTTACGGCAATCGGAAAGAATGCTTTTAAGAATCAGAAACAGCTAAAGGAGGTTGTAATCGGAAGAAATATCCAGACAATTGGTGATAATGCATTTTATAAATGCACAAAGCTTCAGAAGGTTACGATCCCATCTAAGGTCAGCAAAATTGGTAAGAGCGCATTTTATGGGTGCAAAAAACTGAAAAATATTACGATTCGCTCCAAAAAACTGACCAGTAAAAATGTGGGCAGCAAAGCATTTAAAGGCATCCATTCGAAAGCGACGATTAAAGTGCCAAAGAATAGGTTTTCGGCATATAAAAAGATGCTGAAATCTAAGGGCGTGGGAACAAAAATGAGAATAAAGAAGTAGACTGTATACCTTTCCTGTTTCTGGGAATACTTTCATCAGCAGCAGAAATGTATTATAATAAGAATGCAGGGAGCGTATATGACAGTCAGCTATTCCATCAATGGAAAATCAATCAAACCGGAAGAACTGAGCGGGATACAGATTACGAAGAAGGATTACATTGATTACATGGAAAATGTAAAACAGAGCGTAAGCAACAGTTTCCGGGAACAGGAAATGGAAGAACAGCATTCGGGTGTCAGGATATCCTGACACCCGAATTTTGCGGAAAGGCGTGGATAAAGTATGAAGACGGCGGCGATTTACATAAGGGTATCGACGGATTCACAGGCGGAAGAAGGGTATTCCATTGACGCGCAGAAAGAGCAGCTTTCTGCCTATTGCGTATCGAAGGGAATCCGCGATTATGAATTTTATATTGACGGCGGCTGGTCGGGCAGCAATATTGACAGGCCCGAGATGCAGCGGCTGATTGAAGATGTGAATCGGGACAGGATTTCACATGTGATTGTCTATAAGCTGGATAGGCTGTCGCGTTCGCAGAAGGACACGCTGTATCTGATTGAGGATGTTTTCAACCCCCATGGCGTGGATTTCGTATCGCTCAATGAGAGCATGGACACCTCCACGCCTATGGGGCGGCTGATGCTGGGGATTTTGTCAGCGTTTGCGCAGCTGGAGCGTGAAAATATACGGCTCCGAACGCGCATGGGCATGAAGGAGCGCGTGAAGTCCGGCCTGTGGATGGGCGGAGGGCGGGTGCCGTTCGGCTATGATTATGACCGGGAGAGGGGCATTCTGGTGCCGAACCAGGATGCGGAGAAGGTAAGGCAGATCTATAAGTTATATATCGCGGGAAAAGCGCCGCAGGAGATTGCAAACCTTCTGGGGCTCAAATATGACCGGTTGGTGTATCAGATTTTGATGCGCAAGAGCAATTATGGAATCATTGAGTACAATGGAGAGGAATATCAGGGAAAGCACGAGCCGATTATTACGAAAGAGCTGTATGATATTGCCATGCGGTGTATGCTTGAGCGCAGGTTTGTGCGGGCGAATACGTCGGAACATCTTCTCACCGGCTTGTTATATTGTGGCAAATGCGGCGCCAGGATGCGTTATCAGAAATGGGGAAACAAAGGCTGCAAACTGGTCTGTTATTCCCAGCAGAAGTCCAAGCCGTATCTTGTCAAAGATCCCGATTGCGAACAGGAAAGAATCTGGGCGGACGAGGTGGAGGAGATTGTCATCAAGGCCATCTTTGAATTTGCCAATAACTATCAGCCAGGCGAGACGGAATCGCTTTCGCCCGGCGACGCCTTATCCCTGTTGTATGAACAGCAAACCGCCCTCAATAAAAAGATAAAGAAACTGTACATGGTTTATGCGGAAGAAGAGGAAAATGAGATTCTCCTGGAGACGATTGAGGATTTGAAGAAAAAACTCCATGCCATCAACGAGCAGATTGCATGGAATACACAAAATGACACGGCTCTGGCACAGAAACGGGAAAAGACAGAGCTGCTGCTTACGATGAATGGGTTATGGGATACCATGGACGTCAGACAGAAAAAGCACATCATAAGAAAACTGGTTCACAAGGTGGTTATCACGGATGCGCATGTCCATGTTGATTTCTCGCTATAGCTGTTTCGACAAATGATTTTCATTGGCACTGCATAGGTAGAAAATTTGACGCCGATTTCCGGATTAAAGTTGTCGATGGATTTAATCAGGCCGATGCAGCCGATTTGGAACAGGTCGTCCACATTTTCATTACTGTTGGAAAAACGCTTGATGACGCTTAAGACGAGACGGAGATTTCCCTTGATGTAAGTTTCCCGTGCCTCCATATCCCCGGCTTTGATGCGGGTAAAGAGGTCGTCCTTCTCTTCGTCCTTTAATACAGGGAGTTTTGATGTGTTGACTCCGCAGATTTCTACTTTGTATGCCGCCATGGTGTTACCTCCCGATTTTATAATTGTTACAGTTCATTAAAATGATGCACGTAATTTACTACTTTTATTCATGGAAATTTCATGATATAATTTAGAGGAGGAAGGCAAATGCGTAGCATTTTTGGAATGCCTTCCTCCGAATTGGCAGGTGGCGCGCAGCGACGCGTGCCGATACCTTAAGGAAGGCAAATATTGGGGAAGGCAAATACATAGTGGGAAATAGGAGATTTAGCCATGAAAGATGCGATTGATAAGAGAAATGAACGGGAAAGAATTGCCAGCAGCATTGTGAAACGCAGCCGCGTCATTTATACGAGCAAGGAAGAACTGGAGCGCAGGGCAAATGAGGAAAAGCATCAGAAGATGCAGGAGGATCGGGCAGCGGCAGAGGAAGTTGTCCGCAAGCTCAAAGACGAAGAAAATCAGAAGATGGCGATGCAGATACAGAGGCTGCTTGCAGAACGGGAAATGCTGGAGAAACAGCTGGAGACCGGAATGGACGCCAGCGGGAAACGCCCGATGAGCGGGGTGACCCAGGAGAGAGTGGAGGCGATTTTGAGTGAAAAGAGCAAGCAGCTCGAGGAGCTTATCGCGGCCCATACTGCGGGCAGCGTGGAAGACAGTGCGGCTCATGGGGAAGAAACCCGGGATACGGAAGAAACTTAAGGCATGGATGAAACATTACCGCCAGATGATGGAACGGATAACGCCCGGACAGAGGAGGGTGTTAAAGAACAGGATACGCCGTTTCAGCAGACGGGCATTAAGGAAAGAACGCAAATTCAGGAAATGTTTTCGATAGAAGGGAGACGGACGTTTATGAGCCGGCAGGAAGACAAAAAGGAAGAAACAGCGCAGAAGGAAGAACAGACGAAACTGAACGAGACCTGGTCCCAGGATGCGCAGGACGAGCTGGAGGATTTCATTGAACAGCAGGGAATTTATATTCGCCAGTAAAAAGGAAATGGAGATAACGGAGATGTATATTGCATAAAACCAGGGCATAAGATATAGAGAGAATTTTTTGGAAAAGTGGAACACATGGGTGAAATCATCTTAAAGAAGTATCATGGCCTGGGAAATGATTACCTGGTATTGGACCCCAACAAAAATACATTTGCATTGCAGAGCAGGAATATTGAAATGCTGTGCCGAAGGAATTTCGGTGTAGGTGCGGACGGCCTTTTGTACGGTCCGCTCTGGGAGGATGGCAAAATGCGGCTGCGCATTTTTAACCCGGATGGCTCAGAAGCGGAACAGAGTGGAAATGGCGTCCGCATTTTTGCGAAATACCTTCTGGACGAGGGATATATCAGCAAGAAAAAGTTTACGCTGAACATGCTTGCGGGGCAGGTAGAAGTGGAATTCCTTGAGAAGAATGGCGGTACCATGCGCGTGAATATGGGTAAGCCGGCATATGCGGGTCCGCAGATGGTGCTGAACGGGCTGGAGGGTGAGGTTGTCAATGCCCATCTGAGGTTTTGGGACAATGATTACAACACAACCTGCCTGTCTGTAGGGAACCCCAACTGTGTCATTATGATGGAGGAGGTCACGCCTCAAAAGGCAAAGGAGCTGGGGCCGTACGTTGAACAGTCGCCCTACTTTCCCAACCGTATGAACATGCAGCTTTGCAAGGTGCTGGATCGCAGCCATATTGCCATTGAAATCTATGAGCGCGGCGCAGGCTATACGCTTGCATCCGGGACCGGGGCCTGTGCGGCAGCGGCGGCCTCAAAGCGTATGGGACTGGTTGATGAGAAGGTTACGGTACAGATGCCGGGAGGGAGCCTTCTGGTAGAAATGGACAGGGACAATACGATTTATATGACCGGCAGCGTGGAACTTGTGGGCACGTTTACGCTAGCGGAACATTTTTTATCATAGGCAGGAAATATACCTTTTTGTTAATTATTTTTTGATATTAAATGTTTCGGATGAAAAATATTTTATGCGATCTGTCAACGATGAATGAAACCAGATAAGGATAAATCTCAAAATTATGTTTAAGACAGCAGATATAAAGATGTGGAGTGAATATCTTATTTGGAGGAAATAGAAAACGGCAAAATCAAGGGCAGGAAAATCTCACAACAACATATAACAAAATGTGGCAATCGGGTAACTGTGACATATGTGCAAATATATTATACTGGAGGATTTTAAGATGGATAAATACATTTACGATGAAAATAAGGGGCTTTGGTATGAACGGAAAGGCGATTGGGAAGTTAAACCGTTACCTTGCTGACATTAACCAGCAGGCGCAAGAAAGAATGTGTCTGCTTGTAACGCAGATGGCTAAACAAGAAAAGGTTACGGAGCAGTTAAAAGCTGAAAGCCCTATGCTTTGGGTTGGGAAGATGAATGTAATACAAGCAGGGGCAAGAGAAATTGTAAATGACGAAATCATTTATAGTTAAATCAATTATCACATTTTTAATAACAAAATCAGGGCGGGTAACAGTATTCATACCTGCCCTGACTTTTTATAATACGGGGAAAGTGGGCTGTGAAAAACGGTATTTCCCCGTATTATTTATTGTTGCCTCTGGTATTCCTGATAAGTCTTTCCCCATTCACACAGCTCACCTAAAATCGGTTTCAGGGTGCAGCCTATTTCACTAAGCGAATATTCAACCCTCGGAGGGACTTCCGGGAAAACAGTTCTCAGGATGATTCCCTGTTCCTCCAGTTCCCGGAGCTGCTCCGTCAGCGTCTTGGTGGTGATGTTGCCCAAGAGCCGCTGTAATTCATTAAAACGGATTGTGCCTTTGGAGAGATGCCATAATATTTTCAGTTTCCATTTTCCGCTAAGGATATTCAGCCCAAGTTCAACCGGGCATTGTTCATCCACTGCCTGCACCTTTGCCATTATGTATTGCCCCTTTCCAAGCACGGTTTCAAAAAGGAAACCTTATTTCAAAAAAGTGCGTACTTGATTTTAGCTTTCCTTAATGCTAACGTCAATATACCAAAATTGTCAAGGAGGTT
>CAJUOE010000176.1 GCA_910587895.1 uncultured Lachnospiraceae bacterium | reverse complement strand
GCGTTGGTGTGTTCTTTGTTCATGCCTGCGAACGTCAACGGCTCCACAATGCGGAAAACGGCGTCACGTTGGTTATAATGGTTTATGCCAATAACAACCGCCTTCGCGGGCCTTCCGTCCTTCAATGTGAAGCAAATTTCCGTTCCCGGCAGCATTTCGGCCGCGTTTCCTTCCTGAATGGTCTTTTTAATGTCCGCCCAATTCCGGCGCCGCTGCCTTCTTTCGTACACGGTAACGTCACCAAGCCGGACGCCTTCTTCTTCCGCCTGCTGCCCGGCGGCGTCTTCCTGCTGTCCTGCTGCCCGCTTTTTCTCTACTGCTGCCCGTAAAACTTTGTGAAGTTCTTCCGGATCCGGCGTGTGGCAAGTGATCCCCGTTACCTGAATTCCCTCAAACACATACTTGGCTGTCACGCCTGTATGATACGCAGAACCGCAGGCCACAATGTGTATCTGGCCAATCGCACGAATCTCTTCATCCGACATGCCAAGCTCTTCTATTTCTACGGCGCCGCCTTTAATCCTTGGGCTTAACGTATCACGGACGGTCTGCGGCTGCTCGTACATTTCCTTCAGCATGAAATGCTCGTAACCGCCTTTTTCCGCGGCGTTGATATCCCAGTCGATGGTAGAGGATTCCTTGGAAATTTCCTCTCCGTCCACATTATAAAAAGAAATCGTCTCATCCGATAATACCGCAATCTCTTCGTTTTGAATAAAATATACATTCCGCGTATATTTTAAGACTGCCGGCACATCGGAAGCAATCAGGTTCCCATCCTTGCCGTGCCCTACAATCAAGGGACTGTCCTTGCGCACTGCATACAAAAGACCCGGATGCACCTTGAACATAATGCCCAACGCATAGGATCCCTCCACACGATGCATTACCTTGGTGATGGTCTCTATCGGATCCCCCTTATAGTAGTAATCCAAAAGATGCGCCACAACCTCCGTATCCGTATCTGACACGAACACATACCCTTTTCCTTCCAGATATTTCTTCAACTTCTGATAATTCTCTATGATTCCATTGTGTACAACCGCTATGCTCTCATCTGCATTGAAATGCGGATGCGCATTGTTGTTGGAGGGTGCGCCATGGGTTGCCCAGCGGGTATGTCCAATCCCGGAAACACCCGGCATGGTATCCCCGTAATGGGTCAGCTCACTGAGCACCTTCAACCGCCCGGTTGCTTTCTGCGCCTGAATCTTCTCACCATCAAATACCGCAATTCCCGCAGAATCATATCCTCTGTATTCCAGTTTTGACAAACCGTCCAGTAAAATGGGCGCCGCCTGCGATTGCCCGATATAGCCTACTATTCCACACATATGATTTCCTCCAATCTGTGTACTGTTATTCGCTGCCTTCCGCCGTCACGCCGGTGCGGTAAACAATCTCGTCACTGATGCCCTGCACGCTGTCCGTTACGTTATAGCCGGTCGTACCATACAAAAAGTCATGAAGCTGTTTTACATTGGATGCCAGGTCTTTGGGAATCACGCAGTCTGCATCGGACTGCTGATAAGAAATGGATACCACTTCATTCCGCAGCTCCGAAGGAAATCCCTGGCTCTCTCCTAATTTATAATTAAAAGCATCCATAGCCATTGCAATCAGCTCTGATTTTCCAAGACTTGTCTTGATTTTTGGAAAAACAGCGTCAATCAGGTCGTTGATTGTCCCTACATTTGATTTTAACGCTTTTTCTACCATTTTATTCACGACCAGCCGCTGGCGTTCCGTCCTCTTAAAATCATCCCCCGCCGTATAGCGGATCCTGCCATAGGAAACCGCCTGTACGCCGTTTAAATTATAGGTTCCGCCTCCCGGCAACGGATCGTAAGATTTCCCGGTGACCTCAGAAGTTTCAATACAGTAGTTGTTCAGATGAACGCACTCTTCATCTGTGACTTCGATTTCCACGCCGCCCAGAATGTCCACAGCCTCCGCCACGGCGTCAAAGTCAAACGACACATATTCCTTAATATCAAGATCCAGATTTGTATTCAGCATCCGCACCGCCTGCTCGGCGCCTCCCACCGCGTACGCCGCATTGGCCTTACTGTATGCGCCCGGATTATCCAGATCCGCCATTTTAAGGAAGGTATCGCGGTAAACAGATACCAGCCGGACTTCCTTCGTATCCTTGTCAATCCTTGCCAGCATAATCACGTCGGTATTTCCGCTGCTATAGGAATTGGCATCACGGTTGTCCAGGCCGAACAGTGCAATCGTCGTATATTCCCCGAGCACATCCCGCGTTTCTTTCGTCAATTCCTCATTTTCGACGTCTTTCGCCTGAAAATTCTTATCCGTGTTAATCTTGTCCATCTTTGCATTTGTCCAGATCCAGAGCAATGCGCCGCACAATACAAAAAGCTCCACGCACACCAGAATGATCTTCCTCCTGCGCCGTTTCGCCCTTCTGGCTCTCGCCGCCGCGCCCTTTGTCTGCCCACTCGTTTTCTTTGCCATACTTTCACCCTGCCCGTTTGATTTCTTATTGCCTGATACACTTACGAATTATCTTATAATATTTCCTGTCATTTATCAACTGTCATTTTTCTTGAATTTTACCGAATTCTTTTCCTTTTTCTGGCGATTCTGCAATATTCTTCGAAGAAAACAACACAGAAATACGACCCTGTTTCTCACCATTCTCAGAACCCCGTAATGTTCCATGGCGGAATTGTTCGCGCCATGCCTGCGGTATAAAAGCAGCGCCTCGCGCAGAAAATAAGATTTCCCCGCATAATAATCCCCCAAAACGCCAATCCACTGGTCATGCATCTCTATCTTGGCCGGAATTGGAAGGATCATAGAAAGCAGTTCCCGGCGAAACGCCATACAGCAGCCGATATAACTGTTTTTTATCATATTCTTCACAACGCCCGCGCCTGCATTCCGGAAGGCAAAAAACGACTCCATCTGTATCCCGGATTCCTTCTCGCCTGCAAACACCCTAGCGTCATGAATCACCACGGACGCCTTTTGCTGCTCAAATGCCCGCAAGACTTTTTCTACCTTCCCGTCCAACCAGATATCGTCCTGGTCTGCCAGGAAAATATAGCGCCCCCTGGCGTTTTTCAGCAGGTGTTCCACATTTTTCTTAATGCCCTGCCCGGGTCCCTGAAGCAAACGAATCCGGTTGTCCGAATCCTGGTATTCCTGCAGAAGAGATAACGTCCCATCCACGGAGCCGTCATCCGAAATCACCAGCTCGTCCTTCTCTGAAAGCTGGCTCAGGATGGTATCCAGCTGCCGCCTCAAATATACCTCCCCCTGATAGGTGGGCATGACCACGGAAATCCTGATATCCGCCTTCCCCACAGCCGCAGTACCTGCCTTTCGTTCCTTGCTCACCACAATTTCCACCCCCATTTTCCAAAGTAACGGAACATGGACAATAGATGCATCCGAAACAGCCTCCAGTTCTTATGCGACCCACGCTCCCATTTGTGAATCACCGCTGTATCGGGACAGTACCATACGCTGCTCTTCTCATTTACCCTCCGGCAAAGATCCACATCTTCCATATACATAAAGTAACGGCTGTCAAACCCCCCAAGCTCCCGAAACAGATCCGTGCGTATGACAAGGAAACTGCCCTGCGCAAAAGGAACCGGAAATGGCTTCTCATAATCCATATCCTGCATCGTATGGTAATGCTGCCTCCTCTTAAAATGCGAAGAAAACATCATGCGGATTGCCATATCCGCCACAGTCAGATCGCGCCGGTACACTGCCTGCAGATTTCCCTCCTCATCAAGCAGCCGCGGCACTGCCATGCCGGCTTTTGACTTTTCCAGAAATGAGCGCAAAACAGTAAAGCTGTCTTCCCTGAGAAGAATATCAGGATTGACAATCGCGTGATACTTCGAATCCAGCCTGGATAAGACATAATTATGTCCGCCTCCAAATCCTAAATTCACGCCCGGATTTTCGTAAATTACATCCCCATATTCCTCTGCCAGTGAAGACAGCTCATTCTCGTTCGTACTGTTATCTACAATATAGATCTTCTTGGAAATCTCATGCGCGGTATGCTCTTCGATGGAACGCACCGCGTTTCTTACATCTTTTTCATTATTGAATGCCACAATCGTGATTGAAAACTCTGTCATGTCGATCCTTTTCCTGTCAGCACGACACCCACGGTCCGCAAAAGAATCCGCAAATCCATGCCCAGTGACCAATTGGAAATATACTGGGTGTCAAGCGCAACAATTTCCTCAAAATCCTTGATATCGCTTCTGCCGCTGACCTGCCACATACCGGTCAGGCCCGGACGTATCCCAAGCCTTGCCCTGTGGTGGAGCTCATACTGCTCAAACTCATCTTCCGTCGGGGGCCTTGTCCCTACAAGGCTCATGTCGCCTTTGAGTACGTTCAGAAACTGCGGAAGCTCATCAATTGAAAATTTGCGCATGAATTTCCCCACGCCAAATATCCGTGGATCTTCCTCCATCTTGAACATCAGGCCTTCCATCTCATTCTTATCCATGAGATCCTTCTTCATGTCGTCTGCTCCCACAACCATCGTGCGGAACTTATAGAACTTAAATCTTCTTCCATTCCTCCCGATTCTGGTCTGCTCATAAAATACCGGCCCCGGCGACTGAATCTTAATGATCGGTGCAAAGATCAACCAGGCGATTCCCGTCAGGAGCAGGCCAACCAGGCTGCCTGCGATATCCATCGTCCGCTTGAGAATGACCTGCCGGTTGGTGGCAATTTTCATGCTGGTTGTCAGAACCAGGTATTTCCCATAATGCTCCACAAGCTTATTCGGCATCAGCCGGGATTCGCGTACCAGATTGAAGTGTACCGTCAGCCCCAGCTCAATCAGCTCGTTTGCCAACGCCTCGCTGCTCTCACGCGTATTTCCATTGATGAACACCTCGTCCACCACATTGACGCGCACATATTCCAGAAAACCGTCTGCCGACGTCACAACCGGAACACCGCAAATCTCTTCCCCTGTGCGGTCTGCATCCACAATCACAACGCCGATGACCTCAAATTCCTTATACCGGTTGCGCTGGAAATCAGAAACGCATTGCTGTGCATAACGCTCCTCCGTCACAACCACCATCCTGGAAAATTTCTTTCCGCGTATCATGCGCTGGCGGATATAGATTTTCCACAGGCACCTGGTAAAGTACACCACTACGATGGACGTCGCCCAGAATACAAGGATGACCTGTCTGGAATAAATCTCAGACTGCTTGGTTCCCCAGACATAGACGGTAATCCCGGCAAACACGGTGCTGCAATGAATAATGACCGCCTTCAGCTCCTGAAGCCTGTTTCTGCGCAAAATCCCCGTATAGGCCTCCATCAGGAAGACCACACAGAAATCCACCAGGAAAAGCACCGTCGCCAGACGCGTATAATATTCACTCATCCCTGGTATGTTATAAAGATTTCCCAGCCTGATCAGACAGGAGAGATAAAATGTCACTTCAAGGCTGAGTAAATCCAGAAGCAAAAAATCCAGATGTTTTACCCAGCTTTTTTTCTGTTTTCTATACATAAGCACATTCCTCGAAACGTAATCACAATAACGGAAGATCACATGGAAGTGCGATTCCGTATGTAAAGCCAGCTCTCAGAGTAATCTTTCCTCTGCTGCTCGTCCATCTCTGTGTATTGTGTAAAACTCAGTTTGGAGGGAATCATCTGCGTTCCTCCGCATTTATGGCAAAAAACTTCTTTTCTCCGTGATACTGTGGTAATACCGCCGCATTTGGGGCATATAAATACTTTCATCATATGTCTTTTCTCACATCCAACTCTTTTATGATTTCTTCATTGTATCATTGAATTGGAAAAAGGGCAAGTTATTGGCTACGGTTTGAGGGAATAATTACACTTTTTCAGCGAAAAATTGGGATTGTAATATGGATCGCCATGTTTCAATATGTCAATCCATCTTGTACGAATGAAATCCATCTCTTCGCCAAATCGGCGTACTTTCTCTTTCGTATCTTCTTTTCCGCGCGACTTCGATTCATAGTGGTACGCCTCCACATAGGGGTCATAAACAACAAGATACCCTTCCGCCCTTACGCGCAGGCAGAAGTCAAGGTCATTAAACGCCACTGCAAGCCCCTCTTCCAACCCGTGGATTTTCTCGTAAAGATCACGCGGGGTCATCAGACACGCCGCTGTTACCGCACTGTAATTCAACTGTAACGCCGCCTTGTGGTAATAGCCTTCCTGTCCGCGCCGCAGTCCCGGGAACATATTTGCCGCAATCCCGTCAATCCCCACGACAATCCCGGCATGTTGGTACGTGTTGTCCGGATAGTATAGCCTTGCGCCTACAATCCCCACCTCGGGCCGCTGGCAGTTGCCCAGCATTTCTTCCAGCCAGCCCTCGGTTATGATCTCAATATCATTGTTCAGGAGCACAAGATATTCCCCCCGGGCATGGGAGGCGCCAAAATTATTGATCGCCGAATAGTTGAAACCTTCTTCCCAGACCACAACTTTCACGGTCTGTCCGCCGGGCAGCACGCCCTCGCCGTCCTCACCGCAAAGCTCTCTGTAATACGCAAATGTCTCCGGTTCGCTGCTGTTATTTTCAATAATAATAATCTCATAATTCTGCCAGGTCGATTTTTTGACGGACTCGATACAGCGCCGCAGCGTGTCCGCCTGGTCTTTGTTCGGTATCAGTATGGACACCAGCGGCGTTCCTGCCACCGGATATTTCACACGGTAATACCCGAAATGCAAAAGCTGGCTGACCTCTCCCGGCTGTCCTGTCCGTTTCAGGTGTTCTTCCAATGCGTGTTTTCCCGCATCGTAGGCGTAGGTCTTGCTCAAGGGATTATCCGCGGTGGAATTGCTGTGTACCCGCCAATGGTAGAGAATCCGGGGCACATGCCCGACATGTTTCGCAAGCTCCGTACAGCGCAGAATAAAATCATAATCCTGCGCACCATCAAATTCTTCACGCATTCCTCCCACCCTGTCCACAATATCGCGTTTCACACAGAGAAAATGCGTGATATAATTGTTGGAACGCAAAAGATCCGGACTGAAATCCGGCTTGAAATGTGGTTTCTGATGCGTAAGCCCTGTCCTTGTCTGCTCAACCTGGTCTTCATCCGAATAGATAAGCTCACATTTCGGCTCGCGGTTCATCAGACGAACCATCTCATACAACGCCTCCGGCGCAAGCAGGTCGTCATGGTCGAGAAACCCGATCCACTCGCCCTGTGCAAGCGCTATGCCCGCATTGGTGTTGCCTGCAATTCCTTTGTTTTCCTCCAGATGGCGATAACAGATCCTCGATTCCTGATGCATCTGGCAATACGTTTCTACAACTCCCTTAACTTCATTTCCGGGCGTAGCGTCCGCAAGGCAGAGCTGCCAGTTGCTGTAGGACTGCGCACGCACGGAATCCATCATCTCTGTCAGGTACGTTTCCTTCGTCTGGTAACAGGGAACCACCACACTGATGAAAGGGCGGTATGAAAACCCGCCCTCCCGTTTTGCCTGCTTTATCAGTTCTTCACTCCCCGCTCTGTATTTTTCAAACCATGGCCCGTAGGGTACATCCTCCGGCTCCATTTTGTCTCTCAAACGGTTCAGGAACGCCTTCGGCCCATAATGCCGGAAATAGCGGATTCCTTTTTTGATTCGATATGGCGTTATCTTCATAGTCTGCCTTCCTCTATCCTATCCTGACGCTCTGTTTGGCGGAGTACCCGGAACGATACGTTTTTTTGTTTACCTTTTTCCATTTACGAAATTTATAATAGTAGGTTTTCCCACGGGAAACTTTTTTATCCGTATAGGATACGGTAGAATTCTTCGTTATCTTCTTCAGAAGCTTATATGTTTTTCCGCCGTTCGTAGAACGGTAAATCTCATAACCGTCTACCTTGCTGTCTCTCTGCAACGTAATTTTTACCGCTTTCCCGCCGGATACCGCCACTTTTTTGAATTTCGCTTTGGACATCTTCACATCCGCTTTTTTCGTGCTGCTGTAGGAAGAATAATAATTCTTTCCGTTTATCTTCTTGTAAGAACGGATGCGGTAAGTATAGGTATGGCCGGGCAATAATGTCTTATCTTTGTATGTCGTGGTATTGCGGCTGGTAATCGTCTTAATCCGGGTGTATTTGCCGGAATCCGTCTTCCGGTATATCTGATAGCCTGTGACATTCTTCTTTTTCCAGGTCAGCTGCGCCGTCGTGTATCCACTGGTCTTAAAGGATTTCCAGCTGGTTGCCGGGATCCTCTGGTCTATTTCCTTTACCGAAGAATAGGAAGAATACATCGTTTTCGGATACAGTTTCAGATAAGCGCGCACCTTATAATAGTAAACCTTTCCCGGCGTGGCACTGTTGTCCTGATATGAGGTCGTCGTATAGCTGCTTGTCGTCTTAATCCTGGTATAATTGCCATTCTCGCCTTCCTTGCGGTACACCTGATACCCTTTGGCGCCGCCAATCTCCTTCCAGGAAAGCTTAACTACGCCGTCCGTCACCTTTGTGGCCGTCAAGGATGGCTTTGCCAATTTCTCCCCCGGATCTGGACATCTGGAGGACGGCATATTCGTATACACCGGCACCTTGAAGACAAAATTATTGTTAAGGACGCCCATGGACGTATAACTGTTCCTTACATTCGTGCTTTCATTTTTCGCCGCCAGCAGGTTCTGCATATACTGATGCCAGTATAATTCGCCATCCGAGGAATCTACGTCAAATTTCTGTAAGTAGAACGTATCCTGCCCCCTGGCAATATAATTGGACGCTGTCTTCTGCGCGCCGCCGCGAAGCGCCGCATACCGCGTCGTCCAGCCGGCCTTTTTTGCCTCCTGCAGCCCACTGATGATAACCTGCTCCCCAATGCCCGTCGCCTGGATATTGAAATAATTGTAATACCCTTTATATCCCGGATACGTGCCGGAAATCAGATCGGAATCACCCTTGACGCCCTGCTCCTGCCGTACGCGGCTTGCCAGGAAATATGGGCTGACCCCCAGTTCCTTTCCGATCTTCATGAACGCCCGGGCATAGGTGATATTTCCGCCGGAGCCGTCCTCCAGTTTCTTATTGCTCATGAACGTATTGCTCAAAATCTTTTCCACGCCGGCTTCCGTATGGTAGGAGCCATTGTAGGTCAGCTGCTCAAACTGAAATACGGATTCCTCATTAAGCATATTGCGTGGGTCCATATAATATTTTACGATGGATTCCGAGGCCTGCACCCAGGTCGTGCCGTTCTTTATCACCCATTTTCCGGTGGACATGTTATAATCCTTTGACTCCGTAGATTTCCAAGTCGCCGGGGCATTAATATCGACCAGGTTCCTGGCGTCCACCATCTCATTTTTGATGACGTCCGACCAGCTCAGTCCCGTATTCATGGGCACGAACGTCCAATTCGGATGCGCATTGATCAATTTCTGGATATAAGAGCGGTAACTTGAGGGAAACGCCGATAAATTCGTTCCTCCTCTGGCTGCGGCATACGTGACGCCCCTTGATTTGCGGGCAAGATACTGGTCTTTCCACTGCGCAAGCCTTTCATCCTGCGTCGCAACAAAGCTGTCCGGTACATATCCCGTATAATCCTGGCCGTTTACGGCGAACTTTACCTGATACCAGAGCTGCTGTTCCCCTATGACTGCGCCAAGGAACCGTACCTGATGTCCGCTGGGCAGATGCTGTACGATCGCCGCCGACAACGATGGATCCTGATAAACTGCAATCTCTGTATCGTTTGTAAGCATACCGTACATCGCATATGCTTCCAGCATCTTTGCAAACGCCCGCTCGGCCTCTTTTCTGATATCCATTTCTTCTGTTTCTTGTCCATCGGATGCCGAAACCTGCCCTGTCTGCGACTGACTGGCATACGCAATAGCTTCATTTCCAAAAAGCTGTGCCACGAGAACAGCCGACAGGAGCCAAGCCGTTATCTTCATTTTCGTTCTTTTCTTATCCCTACTTTTCTTATCCCTACTTTTCTCATCCCTTCTTTTCATATTCCTTTTCCTCCATTTACCGAAGTCCCTTCTTGTATAATAATCAAATTTACATTTAATAAGTCAAGCTTTCTGCCACTTTTCCATAACTTCCATAACCTGGGCGTTTTCCTTCACGGACAGCACGAATCCGGTAGTAGTATTTAACCCCTTTCTGTACGCCCTGATCCGTAAAACTTACGGCCTCTTTTCCCTGCACTTTCGCTATCTGCGTAAATCCACCTGTCTTGCGGGTACTGCGCATAATCTCATAGCCGTTTGCGCCAGGCGCCGTCTGCCATTCCAGCTGCAAACCATTGTTCACCTTCTGTATCACGTCAACGTTTACTTTGCGCAGGCTGTATGCCGACAAGGGTTTGGAATCACCGCTGTAGCCTTTCACGCCTTTCTTTTTGACAATTGTCTCTACGACATAATAATAACGCTTTCCGCTGGCAACCCCTTTATCGAGGTAACTGGTGATTTTACAGTCACGGATTTCTGCTATCTTCTCGTAAATTCCATTCTTTTTGGTACTGCGTTTGATACTGTATGCGTACGCATTCTTATCTCTCTTCCATTTCAACTCCATGGTTTTGCTGTCATTTGACTTAACATAAACCATGGACGTGCCGGTAATTGTCTGTCCTGCCACCGGGCTGCAATAGCCGCTGACTCCGGTTTTGCCGTCCACATTATTTAATACCTGCACTCTGTAATAATATTTCTTCTTCGCTTTTACCGTCTTATCCACATAGGAGCTTGCCGTCCCCTTCACCTCCGCAATCGTCTTATAACCCTTCTTTTGAGAGGTGCTTCTCTGAATACGATAGCGATATGCGTTCTCTACCTTGTTCCAGCGAACGCGCAGAGAGGTACTGCTCGCAGAGCTGACGTTGCGAACCGTGGTCTTCATAACCGCCCAGCCCGTGCGTACCGGGGAATAGCTGCTGTAACCATTGTTATCCCCGCCTCTGGCACGTATTTTATAGGAATAATTCTGCTGGGTTTTTATTTTACTATCTGTATAACTGCTTTCTGTTGTCGTGGCAACCTTCTTAAATTTGTCCGCCCCTTCTTCCTTGCGCCACACTTCATACTTTTCTGCGCCATTTGACGCTTTCCAGCTCACTTTGAGCTTGCCTGACGCTTTGGAGACAACGCTTTTGATCTCCGGCAGCAACAACGCCGCGCCGGACTGCACCTCGGAGTACGAAGAAGTCTCGCCATCCGCGTATTTGGCACGGATTTTATAAGCGTAAGTAACTCCTGTCTTAACCTTATCATCATACTGGCATTCACTGACGTCTGCAATTTTAACGTATTCCTCATCCGGGGACTGCGCACGGTACACCTCATAGGAGACAGCATCCGGCACGCCCTGCCAGCTGATACGCAGTTTTTTGCTGCCCTTTGACTGAATCCAGTCAATCTGTGGCGTACTTCCCCCTAACGTCAATCCATAATACTGTGCAATTCCCTGTGCGTCTGCAACGCCCAGTTTCTTTAATTTAGCGTTTGAGTTCAGAAATCCGCTGACATCCGACGCATTTGACAGAAACGCGTGCTCTATCAGAACCGCGGGAATGCCCGCCTCTTTACTCCTGCGAATGACGCCCAGATAGTCCGCCAGCGAACCGTCCGGATAACGCGTATTGTCCTCAGAATTATGTATCAAGACACCACCTGCCCAGGTTTTCAGCCCCAGGGCGCTCAGTTTCTTATAAATACTCGTCGCAAGACCTTTTCCCTCTTCCCCGATCTGGGGACGGTAATTATTGTTGGGAATGTAGACGCCCACACCGGATGCGGCGGTACTCACACTCGAATTCAAATGAAAGCTTACATATACGCCCGCCTTCTTTGCCACTGCGAATTCCACCCGCCTGGCATTACAGGTAGAAGAAGTCACAGCAGATCCTCCATTCGGGCAGGCATTGCTCGTCCTTGTCATATAAACCGTGACCCCGGCATATTTCTGCAGCTCCGTCTTGCAATACTGCGCAATCTTCAGCACCGCCTCTTCTTCCTTGCAGCCATTGCCCCTGGCCCCGGCATGGGTACTGTCGTGGCCGGGATCCAGCACAATCACTTTCTTTTTGGCTCCATAGGCAGTCGCGCTTCGCGACAGCGCAGAATGCCCCATTACCTGCGTATCCTGCAATACGTTCTCAATGGACTGCTCCGAAACAGTATTTCCATTCTCGTCCATGGTTACCACATTGGCTTCCACTTCCTCAAGGACGTCCTGATCCATGAGAATTTGATCCGGCTGCGCATCCGTCTCCTGATTAACGCCATAATGTACGTCCATATCCAATTCGGAAAGCAGCACCTTATACGCCCGGCCTTCTGCCTGATACCGGATACTTACCAGTTCATAAATCCCTTTCTGCGCATCATCTGTATATTCTATGGTGAACTTCACCATGTTATCTGCAATCTGAGCCGCTTCTGCCTGAAACTGCTGTCCATCATCTGCCTTCTGATAAATGAGCTCTGCGCGCTCCAGCGCAAGGTTCTCCTGCCCAAGGCTTACCGCAATATTCTGCACGCCGGGCGTCTTTATGCAGTCGCTCTCCATCATAAGAAAATTCAATATTCCCTTCTCTTCCTGATCCCTTTGTACTTCTTCGCTCTCCTGTTCTGCCATCTGTTCCATATCCCATTCATTCTGCGCAATACCCTGCGCCTGCACGCCGAATCCCATAGACGTTGCCACAATGCATACAATCAGAAGAGCTGCTATCCCTTTTCTAAACAATCCCACTTTTTTCACTCCATTTCTACGCTGGTTTTCATAATTCGCGTTTATTCTAACACACTTTTTTCTGAAACACAACTATATAGAAGGAAATGGAAATTTAGAACAAAGTAGGCAAGGTCTTTCCTATAAGACAAAAAGTGTGCGGCATATAACCGCACACTTCCTATAATACTTCTACTCGTCACGAATCTTAATACAATTCTTCCCGCTCGTCTTCCCGAGGTAAAGCCTCTGGTCCGCACGGCGGATAATCTCATCAATATCTCCATCGGAAACTTCTTTGCATTCACAGATGCCAAACGTCATTGTGACAATCAGTTTCTGTCCGTCTGCTTCTAAATCGGCGCTCCGCAGCTGGCGCTGAACTCTGTCCAGCACTTTCAGGGCATAAGCGATGTTGCCAAACACAATCATCAGAAATTCTTCCCCGCCCCAGCGGCTTACATAATCAATCTTATCCACAGCCCCGGACAGGCTTCCCGCAATAAGCTTTAAAACCTCATCCCCCTGTTCATGTCCATAGGTATCGTTAATCTTCTTAAAATCGTCGATATCTCCCATGACGACACAGTAATCTGTCCGTCCCAGGTTCTTCCATTCCTGAAGGAGGCTCCTCCGGTTCCGAAGTTTCGTCAGTTCATCGTAATTTGCCAGGCGCAGTAATTCCTGATTTCTCTCCCGCAGTTTCTTACGGTTTGCCGACAGCTCCAAAATAAACAGGACACTGAAACATGCAATCAACAAGAATCCCATAATATTATTGAAGAATGAAACTTTCAAATCGGTGGGAACCGGATAATAATAAACCGGTGTCCCCCGATACATAATCGAACAGACTGCCAATGTGGCAATGCAGTTAATCAAGGTATAGAGTATCGTATATCCACTGGCATTTTCCCCATGCTCCATCAGATACACGGTGGAAAGCATCACGGGAATCATCACCAGGTTGTAGGTGGAAAAACCATATCCCCATCCCAGCAGCACACAGGCAAACAACGATTCAAAACAGGTTGCAAAATAAAGAACGCTAATCCTTGCAAAATAATTCCCGGATTCCTTCGTGCCGCAGATACTGACAAAATCAACTGCTGCAACAACCACGTTCGCGACTGCCAGCGGAAGACACATCAGCAGCACACCTGCCAGAGCCAGAAACAAATGCACGCAGCCCAGAAAGACTGCCAGAAAACGATACCTCGTTCTGTCGGCCATGCATACTTTACTTATCAATTCATAAACCTGTTTTACCCTATCCTTCATCTGTCTCGCCTACAGCTTTCACATTCTCATATCTGTGTTATCTCTTATAATATACCAGAGAGAACGAATGTGTCTTGCTGCCCTGGTATGTTTTCTTTCCGATTTTCTTGTTGGCAACAATGGTATAGTGATAAGTCCTGCCTGACTTCAAAGCGGATTTGCCACACTTCTTAACAGTCAAAGATCTCTTCGTTGTTGTCTTCACTTTCTTAAAACCGGTCTTCGCTCTGGTGGAAACCCAGATCGTGTAATTCTTAGCTCCATCCACTTTATTCCAGGTCAGCCTCTGACCGCCCCTGACATTCTTAATCTCCAAATCCGGCTGCCTTGAAGTGTAGGACCAGTTAGACCAGGGACCATACTTCGTACTTCCATCGCTTAACTCTACATAGGCGCGCATCCTTGCTTTCACAAACTGCGATTTTTTGAGTTTTGTATTGACAAAAGAGGTACTGGTACTATATTTTCCAGCCTTGTTGGTTACCAGTTTCTTCCCATTCTTGCCAGTCATTGACCAGACTTCATACTGATACCCATCAGCAGAGGGACGGCTGTTCCATGCTAACTCAAAATAATTCATCGTTGGGCTGTAATACCACGCTTTGCAACCGCTTAATTTACTCGGCAGCGTCGGACAGTTGTGATCGGAATCATCAAAAGAACCGCTCTCCGCCCGGAAACCAGGACATACATTCACCGGATACAGGAAAAAGCTATATTCGCTATCTTTCTGTAAGTTGGTAAGCGTATTAAGATGTTACATTTCCCAACGGAATGCGCAGTTTATTATTAAGGGCGCCGGATTTAAAATATTCCAGAATATATGCATTCGCCTCCGGGTTCCTGTTCCATTTCATCGAAATGCTTGTTGCTCCTGATGCAGTCTGGCAGAGATTGGCATTTTTATTTGACCCCGGTTTCGTTACTACCTGAATCGGCTCCGTCCATGGCCCGAGAGCAGTTTCATCACTCTTATAATACGCAGCTATGCGCACGTAATATGTCTTGCCGGAAGAAAGTTCCGCAATATATTCTTCTGTGTTATAACGCTCAATCTGCTCCTTCACTCCGGAAACAAAACGATTGTCCGCACATATCTGCAGCTTATACCCAATATCATTGCCAACTACCGCATCCCACTTCATGGTAAGGCTTTGCTGGCCAGCGCTTATCTGTTTCAATCCTTCAACCTTTGGCGGCGTCGCTGCCTCCGCTTTGATCCCGGCACCCAGGAACAAGGTACATACCATGAGCAAAAGACTCACTTTCAAATACTTGCATAAATCTTTCATACACATTCTCCTCTTCTTTCCACAAACTATTTGTATGTTACAGTTGTTCCCTTCCTTATGGTATCCATCATAACCTTAATACAATGCTCCTGTCAACATTTTTTAACGGCCGGTATTGGAATGAATGGTCGCGCTCAAATCTTTCACGGTCTGCGACGGCGTATATTCTTCATTGGAATAGAGGAACTGGTGCAGCTGAATTACATTGCTCTCCAAATCCAGCGGAATAACCATATCTCCCAGATTTCCGACATCACCGGATTCTTTATCAAATGGGAATCCCGTATTCTCTCCCATATGGTATTTTGCAACCCCGGATGCCAGACCAAGCAGCTCGGTAGGGCTCAAACTGGTTGAAATCTGCGGAAGCATCTGATCCATCATCTTATTCAGGGTCAGCAAATCGCACTTTTTCGCCTTTTCAAACATCTTGGTAATGACAGTTCTCTGCCGTTCGGTACGTCCATAATCCAGGCCGACGTAGCGGATTCGCGCATAAGCGGTAGCCTGTATGCCATTTAAATGTACATTTTCGCCGGCAGACACCGCTGGCACATACTCTTCATAACCTGTATTCTTTACCGTATCTGTCACGTAGGCATTCAGCCATTTTGCCTCGTCAGCCTCCAGTTTATCAAGGTCAATTCCTCCCAGGAGGTCAACCGCCTCTACCAGGGCGCTAAAATCCACGCTGACATAATCGGTAATATCCAAATCCAGGTTCTTGTTCAGCATATCAATTGCCTGTTTCGGGCCTCCATTGGCGTATGCGGCATTCGCCTTGCGGAATTTATCCTCGTCAATATCCAGATAAGTGTCGCGGTACACGGACGCCATCTTGATTTCCCCGCTGTCCTTGTTGATGCTGACAACGATAATCGTATCGCTGTTTCCTCTTTCAAGGCTGCCCATGGAACGGTTGTCCAGACCGAACAGTGCGATGTTTTTATAATTTTTCATGACCTTTTCCGCCTCAGGCGTCAGCTCGTTGATTTTGACGTCCTTGTCATTGATGACAACTTTCCCCATCTTATCATACTTGCTCCATGAAAAGGCAATGGGAATCATGATTAGCGCCAGCAGGACAATGACTACAACGATAATAATCTTGCGCCTCTGCCGCTTTCTTCTGCTGGTCTTTCTTTTCCTGGGTTTATTCTGTGCATCCTTCTCCATTTCTGTTCCCTCCTTAGATTTATCTATTTCATCTGATTCAGACGTTCCTCTACCTGTGCCATCATCTGTTCATATCTGGCAAGTTTCTCTTTCTCTTCCTGAACTTTTGATTCCGGCGCACGGCTTATAAATTTCTCATTAGAAAGCATTCCCCTCGAACGTGACAACTCTTTGGACAAACGCTCTTTCTCCTTTAAGAGACGTTCTTTCTCTTTCTCGAAGTCAACCAGATCTTCCAGCGGAAGATAAATCACAGCTCCCGGAATCACAACCGACACCGCATCCTCACCGATATCCGACTTATCTGCCTGCACCTGAATCCCACTGGCGCTGGCAAGCAGGCTGTACGCATTCTTCATATCCTCAAACGTCTGCTGCAAGCCGGTATCTTCCGTCACAATATATATCTTTGCTTTCCTGCTCGGCGGAACCTCCATCGCCGTCCTTGTATTGCGGACGCCCTTTACGAGATCCTTCACATGCTCCACGGCCTCCTCTGCCTCAGGGAAATTCCATTCTTCCCTGTACTTCGGCCACTCAGACAGCATAATTGTGGGTTCTTCCTCCTGCAGGGTGCAGAAAATCTCTTCTGTAATAAACGGCATATACGGATGCAGAAGTTTCAATGCCTGAATCAGCACCGTCTTAAGCGTCCACATTGCCACCTTTGCCGATTCCGGATGTTCTTCCTTCTTAAACGTGCGGGTCTTGGCAATCTCAATATACCAGTCGCAGAATTCATCCCAGATAAAATCGTATACTTTCTGCACGGCAATCCCGAGTTCAAATTTATCCATATTCTCCGTAACATCATGCGCCAGCGCATTGACCCTCGACAAAATCCATTTGTCCTCAGTCTCAAGCTGCATAAGCGACGGCTCCATCAGCTTTTCCTCGCCGATATTCATCATGATGAAACGCGAAGCATTCCACACCTTATTTGCAAAATTCCTTGCCGACTCTACGCGCTCCCAGTAGAAACGCATATCATTTCCCGGGGCATTTCCGGTAATTAGCGTCAGCCTCAGGGCATCCGCCCCATATTTATCAATCACTTCCAGCGGATCAATTCCATTTCCAAGCGATTTGCTCATCTTACGTCCCTGGGAATCCCGTACCAGTCCATGGAACAATACCGTATGGAACGGCGCCTTGCCCATATGCTCATAGCCGGAGAAAATCATGCGGATGACCCAGAAGAAAATAATATCGTATCCGGTTACCAGCACATCATTGGGGTAAAAGTAATCCAAATCCTCCGTCTTTTCAGGCCAGCCCAGCGTGGAAAAGGGCCACAGGGCAGAAGAAAACCAGGTGTCAAGCGTATCTTCGTCCTGCGTCATATGGATGCAGCCGCATTTCGGGCATTTTCCGGGATTCTCGCCCGCTACTACGTATTCTCCGCAATCTGCGCAGTAATATGCGGGAATCCGATGTCCCCACCAGAGCTGTCTGGAAATACACCAGTCCCTGATATTGTCTGTCCAGTTAAAATATGTTTTATCCATGCGCTCCGGCAAAAGCGTAATTTCACCACTTTTTACTGCCTCTACCGCAGGTTTGATCAGCTCGTCCATTTTCACAAACCACTGCTGCTTAATCATCGGCTCTATCGTTGTCCCGCAGCGGTCATGCGTTCCGACATTGTGGGAATGGGGCACGACTTTCACCAAAAGCCCCTGTTCCTTCAGTTCCTCCACCATCAGCTTCCTTGCCTCGTAGCGATCCATGCCTGCATACTTGCCGCCGTTTGCATTGATGGTAGCGTCGTCATTCAACACATTGATTTCCGGCAGGTTATGGCGTTTGCCTACCTCGAAATCGTTGGGGTCATGCGCCGGGGTAATCTTCACGCAGCCGGTTCCAAATTCTTTATCTACATAATTGTCGGCAACCACCGGAATCTCGCGTCCCACCAATGGCAGAACCAAGGTCTTGCCGATAATATATTGATAGCGCTCATCTTCCGGATTGACAGCCACTGCCGTATCGCCCAGAAGCGTCTCCAGCCTTGTGGTGGCAATCTCCACAAACCTTCCCTCTTCGCCTTTGACCGGATAATTGATATGCCAGAAACAGCCGTCCTGCTCTTCATGCTCTACTTCTGCGTCAGAGATGGACGTCTTACAGACCGGACACCAGTTGATAATCCGTGAACCTCTGTAAATCAGCCCTTTCTCGTATAATTTGATAAATACATCCTGTACTGCTTTCGAGCAGCCCTCGTCCATCGTAAAACGCTCTCTGTCCCAATCCGCAGAAGAACCCAGCTTCTTCAGCTGCCGGATAATGCGTCCGCCGTATTCCTCTCTCCACTCCCATACTTTCTCAAGGAATCCTTCTCTGCCCAAATCCTTCTTGTCAATGCCCTGCTCCTTTAACGACTCAATGACCTTGACTTCCGTGGAGATGGACGCATGGTCTGTGCCCGGCTGCCACAACGCATTGTAGCCCTGCATCCGCTTATAGCGAATCAAAATGTCCTGCATCGTATTGTCCAGGGCATGTCCCATATGAAGCTGCCCGGTGATATTGGGCGGAGGCATCACGATCGTAAACGGTTTCTTACTCCTGTCCGGCTCTGCGTGAAAATATTTATTCTCTTCCCATTTCCGGTAAAGACGATCCTCAATCTCCCCCGGAGCGTATGTCTTTGCGAGTTCTTTGCTCATGGTAATTTCTCCTTATTTTAAAAATACCCTTTACCGGAACCCGGTAAAGGGCGTATCATCACGGTATTTTCGTAACCTATCCTTTCATATTAAGAGGTAAATATCTAATTGTCAAGTATTTAACAAAAAATTTACATCTTATATCTCTTCCTCCACCATGCTCTTATTGCTGTAGAACAAATCGTAAATGCAGGGTACAACCACAAGCGTCATCAGCGTTCCGTAAATCATTCCTCCGATCGTGACAATCGCCATCGGCCTTCCCATCTCAGAGCCCATATCGGAACCGAACGCCATCGTGGACATCGCGAAAATCGTTGTCAGCGCTGTCATCAGGATGGGACGCAGACGGGTCTTGCCAGCAGTTATAATGGCCTCGCGTTTCTCCACGCCTTCTTTCCGGAGCTGATTGATGTATTCCACCATCACAATTCCGTTATTGACAATAATGCCTACCAGCATGATAAATCCAATCATGGAAATGATACTGAGCACATTACCGGTAATCAGCAGCGCGCCAAACCCTCCGGTCATGGCAAGCGGCACGGTAAAGAGGATGATAAAGGGCGCGCGCAGCGACTGGAACTGCGCCACCATAATCAGGTAGATGAACGCAATTGCAAGAATCAGCATCAATACCAGCTGCTCCATGGCTTCGTTGATGCTTTCGTCCTCTCCGGTCATCTCCACAGAATAGCCCTCCGGCAGCTCATAATCCCTCACTGCCTTCTGTACCTTATCGCCCACGAGGCCGACATTATAACCCTTGTCAATCGCCGCAGTCACCTGCACGTAACGCTCCTGTCCCTCACGCGAGATGGAGGTAAGGCTCTCCATTTCCTCAAAATCTGCAACCTGCGAAAGCCTGATTTCCTCCTCATCGCCGCTTTCCTTATCGGTATAGGTAAACGTTATATTCTTAAGGCTTTCTATCGTAGCCTCGCTCTGTTCCACGCTCTCCAGATAGATATCATAATCCTTGATATCCGTAGAAATCGTATCGTCCGACGTATCATCCGCCATCCGTTCCCCGACAAGCTGGTAAATCTGCGCTACCGTCATGTCATATCTGGCGGCCTTTTCCTTATCCACCGTGATACGGAACTCTTTCTCCGTCTCTTCCGCATTGGTGGCGACATCCGCAGTTCCTTCTACCCTGCTTACAATCTCTTTGATATCGCCTGCCATAGACTGCAATTTATCCAGGTCGCGTCCCCGAATCTCGACGGTAAGCCCTTCGCCTGCCAATGCGCCCATATCCATCTCAGAAGTGCTGACACTGATTTGCGCCTTCGAATCTTTCGTCAGATTCTTTATTTCCTCCGCAATCTCATCATTGGAGAGCTCTTTGTCCTCCTTCACAAGAATATAGAGGGTAATATCGTTTCCGCTGCCTCCATCCATCAGCCCGGACGTCATACCGCCTCCGCCTGCCATGGCTCCCACGGACTCCACATCCGAAATCCCCATAACCTGCTCTGTGACCTCGTCTGCCAGTTCACACGCTTCCGAAAACTCCGCGTCCTCCGGCGGCGTAACGGTAACCGTCATCTGCGTGCTCTCCATATCCGGCATAAATTCCATTCCCTTCGACAGGGAACCGCCCACACTGGCAATCAACAGCACAACCATCACCAGCAGCACCAGCGGCTTGACTTTCAGCAGTTTGCCCAAAACCACGCCGTAACCGTCCTGAATCCTGTCAAACCATGGATGCCGGATATCCTTTGTCCTGCGCAGCATCCGAGAGCCCATCATCGGCACAAACGTCAATGCAATCACAAGGCTTGCCAGCAATGTATAGGCAATCGTCAGCCCCATATCCACAAAGAGCTGCCGCGTAATTCCCTCCACAAACACGATCGGGGCAAATACGCAGACCGTTGTCAGCGTAGATGCGGTAATTGCGCCTCCGACCTGTCTGGCGCCTTCCACCGCCGCTTTCTTCGCGGAGAGCCCTTCGCCACGCATACGGTAGATGTTCTCAATCACCACTATGGAGTTATCCACCAGCATACCGATGCCGAGCGCCAGGCCGGACAGTGAAATCATATTCAGCGTGACCCCGCTGAAATACATCAGCACCACGGCGAAAACCACGGAAACCGGAATGGAACAGGCAATGACCAGCGTCGGCTTGATATCTTTGAGGAACAGTATCAGGATAAGGATAGCAAGTACCGCGCCGACAATCATATTGTTTACGACGGAATCCACTATCATATCTATATATATGCCCTGATCCATCATCACGGATACCTGAAGGTTTCCGTCATTTTTCTTCATGCTCTCAAATTTCTCATATACACGGTCGGTCACGTCTCCTGTGGAATACCCGGTCTGTTTCTCTATGGAAAGCATAACGCCGGGCTTACCATTTAAGCGCGCATAGGAATCCTTCGAATTATCCGTCACCGCAATATCTGCGACGTCCGATAAATGAATCGTATCCACGCCGTCCATGCCAAGATCCATCAGCACCATATCCTTCAGGGCGTCTATGCTGTCCACAGCATCCCCGACACGCACCATATATTTCTCGCCCTCATCCGTAATATAACCCGCAGGCATCGAAAAATTCTGTGCCGTCAGTATATTGGTAAGCGTCTCCATCGTAAGGATTTTATTCAAATCCGAAGAATCGTAAGCTTCCTGTTTTGTCTCCTCAAACGTATCCCGCGCCTCTTTTAATTTCTCCTCGCCGCTCGCAAGCTGCGCCGAGGCGCTTCCCATCTCCACCGAACCGGAAATCTGGCTCTGGTTGAGGGTGGCAAGCGTATCATTGATCGTCGTCTTTCCCTGCGCCACACTCGCAAGCCCGGATTCTATCGCTGCAATTCCTCCATTGATCTGAACCAGCCCCTGCTCCGCTTTCGTGATTGAGCTGGCAATATAGGAGAGCAGTTTCTTATCCGATGCATCCGCCTTCAGCGTGCTGCCCTCCTGCGAGGCAAGCTGTGATTTGATCTGGGAAAGCCCTTCCTCTACCTGCGCAAGCTGCGACTCCAGCTGGGTGAGCTGTGCCTGCGCCTGCGCAAGTTTCTCCTGCATCTGCGCAGGAGTCATCTGGCCTGGGTCGGCCTGTCCCGGATTCACCTGTCCTGGATTCACCTGATCCGGATTTACCTGTCCCGGATTTACCTGGTCCGGATTGGTCTGATCCGGATTCACCTGGGGAACGTCAACTCCTGGCTGGGAAGCGGTCTGCAGCATGGCCTTCAGTTCCGCAATCGCCTTCGTAAGCTTCTCCTTTGAGGTAATCAGCGTCTTTACCTGCGTCTGCAGCTCTGTCAGCGATTTAATTCCTTTTTCTGTCTCGCTCTTTGTATTCTTTAACTCTTCCAGCTTATTGTTCAAATCTGTCTCTGTCTGGAACAGCTCGATTTTCTTATCATGGAGCTGATTCTGCGCGTCACTGATCTGACTCGCCATCGAATCGCGGCCGCTGGTGAGCTCATCCTTACCGCTGCTGATCTCATCCTCCGCAGAATCCATCTCGCTCTCTGCATCGGCAAATTTCTCATCCAGAGACGTTTTTATCTTCTCATTGATTTCGTCAATCTTCTTCTGGCTCAACGTTACCTGCACAGATTCTTCAATCAATCCCGTTCCCGTCACCGAGGCAACCCCTTCCACGCTCTCAATTTCAGGTATCAGGTCTTTCTCCGTGTAGTCGCAGATTTCAATGTTGTCCATATCCTCCACTTCCACGGCGGCTATCATGATCGGAAGCATATCCGGATTCAGTTTCATGATGATCGGATTCCCCACCGTGTCCGGCCAGTAGCCGCTGATCTGATCCAGGCTCTCCCGCATCTCCACCGTAACGGAATCCATGTTGGCGGTCTGTTCAAATTCCAGGATTACCATGGACATATTGTTGGATGACCTGGAACTGATATTCCTGATATTGGACGTACTCGCCATGGCTGCCTCAATCGGCTGCGTCACCGCGCTCTCCACCTGCTCCGGGCTCGCACCTGCATACGAAGTCACCACGATTGCATATGGAAGGTTCATACTCGGTAGCAGGTCCGTACTCATCTTGCTTAAGGACACGACACCCAAGATAACCACCAGTACGATTCCCACAATCACGGTATAGGGTTTCTTAACACTGAATCTTGACAGCATTGATTTATCCTCCTGTGCGTTCTTCTATTAGATTGACGATATAAAGTTCAGACTTCATTATAAAAAGATTTCCGCCAAATTACAATAAACAAAATATAAAATTTTATTAATTAAATCAGTTGAAAAATATTTGAAAAGTGATACATTATAAATAGGGAATTATCAAAAAATAGTTTTAAGACTGATAATTGAATATAAATTAAGGAGGAATTTTGATATGAGCAGGAACATGCATGGTTTCGGCGCAATGATTAAAAAGCTGAAACAGAGCCCCAAGAGAATTGTCTTTACTGAGGGCAGCGACCCACGAATTCTGGAGGCAGCCTCCCGGCTTCTCGCTTCCAACTTCCTGACGCCGCTCCTTGTCGGCACCCGGGAAGAGGTGGAAGAGGCCGCCGAGGAATACGGATACAACATTCGAGGCGCACAGATTGTAGACCCCCATAAATTTGAACAGATGGACGAGATGGTTGAGATGCTCTGCGAGCTGCGCAAAAGCAAGAACCTGCAGCCCGAGCGTGCAAGGGAAATCCTGTTACAGGGCAATTATTTCGGAACGATGCTGGTTAAAATGGGGCTGGCCGATTCCCTTCTGGGCGGCGCAACCTATACAACGGCTGACACCATCCGCCCGGCGCTGCAATTGATCAAAGCCAAACCGGGACATAATATCGTGTCATCCTGTTTTATCCTGGTTCGTCCTTCCGCTACCGGCGAAAATGAAGTGCTCGCCATGGGAGACTGCGCGATCAATATCAAGCCGAATGAAGACGAGCTTGCCGAAATTGCTATCGAAACCGCCAAATGCGGAGAAATTTTCGGCATCAACCCCAAGGTGGCATTCTTAAGCTACTCCACCCTCGGCTCCGGTGCGGGCGAAGATGTAGACAAGATGCGCAACGCTGCTGCAAAAGCAAAAGCAATGAATCCGGATCTTCCCATCTCCGGCGAAATGCAGTTTGACGCTGCCGTTTCCCCGCGTGTGGCACGCACGAAATGTCCGGACGACCCGGTTGCCGGACATGCCAACGTATTTGTATTCCCGGACATCAACGCCGGAAATATCGGTTACAAGATTGCACAGCGCATGGGTAATTTTGATGCCTACGGTCCGATTCTGTTAGGCCTCAATTCCCCCATCAACGACCTGTCAAGGGGCTGTAACGCAGATGAGGTCTATTCCATGGCAATCATCACGGCCGCCCTGGTAGATGAAGATATAGACTGATACTTATCCCGGATGAAGAAAGGCTTTTCACCCGGCGAATGCAAAAGAGCTGCGGCTTTACGTTTCAAATCGTAAAAGCCACAGCTCTTTGTTCTTCTATAAACTTATTCCTGCATACGGAACGTTGCCACAATCTCTTTCAATTTCTCAATGTTATTCTGGTTATGCTCGATCAGGTCGCCGTTCGTTCCAACCACGCCGGACATCTCCTGCGTCTTTTCGGAGATCTCGGTAATGCCTTCCGCAGCCTCCATCGTCGTCTGGCTCACGCGCGCCACAGCATCCGCGATATTGACAATTGCAGTCAGAAGCGTCTCAATCTGGTTATTGATATCGCCCATATCTTCTTCCATTCCGGCAGCGTCAATGCTGTACTGCTCCGCCACTTCCATGAAGTCCCCGTAATCCTTCAGCACGGTATCCTCCAAAAACATCATGCTTTCATCGAGACAGGAGGTCATGTTGCTCACGGCGCTGTTTACCTCTGCAATAATGCCGTTGATATCTCCAACCGCGTCGGAAGTCTGATCCGCCAGGGCTCCGATTTCTCCTGCCACCACAGCAAATCCTCTTCCTGCCTCACCTGCCCTCGCAGCTTCAATTGAGGCGTTCAATGCCAGCAGGTTGGTCTGTGAAGAAATATCCAGAATCGCCTGCGTCAGCTCATTGATATGCGAAACTGCCTTTGCCTGTTCCATGGCTGCCTGCGTCTTCTCCTGCACGCTGGCATACATCTCCTGCGTGCGCTCGCTGGCATTTCTCGTACTGCCCTTTAACTTCTCTGCCCTGCCGCGGATTTCTACCGAGGTATTCCTGCCCGCGTCGGAACGCCCGCGGATGGTCTCTGCCCTGCCGCGGATATCCGCAATCGTGGAATTAACCGATTCCATCGTGTCCGCCGTCTCCTGCATGGCTGCCGCAAGCTCCTGCGTCGTCGCGGAATTGTCCTCGCTCATATGGTTTACCTTTTCCGTCATCACGGAAAGCTGTTCCATACTGTCCGCCATATCCATGTATGCCTGCCGGATATTGCCCACCATGCCGCGCAGGCTGTCACGCATATCATGAAGGGACTTCGCCATATTTCCGGTCTCGTCCTTTTTCTTATACAGGCTTTCACTCGATTTATAATGGACAAAATTAAACTTTGCCGTCTCGCCAACAATCGTATCAATCTGCCGTATCGGTTTCGTCAGGGAAACACTGATTAAAAATCCCAAAACGACAGCTATCAGGATCGCAATTACCGCCCCGATAAAGATAAGTTTCTGCATATTTCTTTCCTGTGCCTCAAACTCAGCCCTTGGCACCGTCAGGATGAATTTCATTCCATTTACCAGAGAGCTGTAGCACATATATTTCTTCATGCCATTCCAGGTATAGGGATGCGTTACCATCTCCTGTTCCGGCTGCGTCAGCTTTGCCACAATCAGATCCAGTCCGGCATCTATCATGCTGCTTCCGGTCTCCAGCTCCTTATGATACATGATGTTCCCCTGTCCGTCGGCAAGAAATGCATAGCCGCTGTTAAAAACGCCGGCAGAATCCAGCACATCCGTAAATGTACCAAACTCTATATCCATTCCGATTATTCCCACAGATTCCCCGTCCACAAAAATCGGAACCACATAGGAAATCATGTAGACATTAATATTGGAATTGAGGTAAGGATCCATCCACGTCGGTTTCTGATTCCCCACCGGGATGTAATACCAGCCCACATGCTCCAGGTCATCCGGCTCATACATCGTGAAATCTGTCGGCTCAACCTCCTGAAATTCACTTTCCGCGGAGTCCCTCGTGTAGAAAACGCCGCTGGTCGGTTCTGTAAATTCCGGATTGTAACGGATATAGACGCTCATCGCGCCCTGCGTATGTACAGCCGTCTGTTTCAATGTCGGCGCAATCTTATCTGTATAACTGTCCACATATGCAGAATCAGACTTAAACTTTGCAAAATCATCCAACTCGGAAAGAGCGAGATCATTCAATGTATCCACCGACTGGGCAACCTGCGTCATCATGCCGTCCAGTTTCCGGCTCTGGTTCTCGCAGACAAGAGCCATTTTTTCCTGCGAGCTCTCTTCAGACCGCCTGGAACTCTCATAAATACTGATACTCCCGCAAATGACAGTAGAAATCAAAGAACACATTAAAACCGCCAGGATGATTTTTGTCTTGATGCTTTTCATAGAAGTCCCCTTTCTATCATTGATAATTATTCTAATTTTACCATGTCCCAGGAAAAAAATCTACGAAATCTCGACATTTTGGAGCAATATATTCATCAATTTTTGCTGAAATCTGAATATCCTAAAATTACTACAAGTAGTTTTCGCGCGAAAAAAAGGAATAAAATGTGAAAAACTGGGAATGTGTAAAATCTTTCCAGTTTGCTATAATTCAGAATAGATTTTTATGTTTCTCTGCGAAAGAGCGTATCAGATCACACTTCTGCCGGCAGAGAACTTTTATAACAGAAAATAATGAAAAGGAGAGAATTGATGGGAAATAAATTAGCATGGAGCGACCGATATAACGTTGGCGTTGATATCATTGACAGGGAACACAAAAAACTGTTCCGCATTCTTAATAAACTTTTTGATATTGGACAAATGGAGGAGAAAAGCCGGTGGGTTTGCCAGGAAGCGGTGAAATACTTTAAGGATCATGCCATACAGCATTTTCAGGATGAAGAAGGTTACATGATTTCCATTGACTATGCCGGATTGGAGATGCACAAACGCATTCATGATAACTTTCGTGATATAACGCTGCCTGCGCTTGAGAAGGAACTGGAGCAGAAAAATTATTCCGAAAACGCAATCGATCATTTTCTCGGCGTATGCGCGGGCTGGCTGATTGGACATACATTGACCGAAGATCAGGCGATTATGAGCGGAGAAACCATAAAGCAATGGGAAAACCTAATGCCGGAAGAGGAGCAGGCTGTCATGGGGCAGGCAATCATCAGTCAGCTCTATCGTATGTTCCGTTTGGAATCGCGGCTCATCAGCAACTGTTATGGTGGTGAAAAGTTTGGAGACGGAATTTATTACCGCCTGATTTACAGAACCAAAGAAAATAAGAAGTGGGAATTTCTCCTGGTCTTTGAAGAACAGCTGATTGTAAAAACCATCGGCAGCGTGATGGAAACAAAATCGAAAACGATAAACGTCATGTTGATGAATGTTGCCCGCTATACGGCAAGACAGTTTATAGAACACATCAAGGAACATTTTCCGCCGCTGTTGCAGGCAGATGTAAAAGAGGAACAGCTTTTGACATACGAGCAGTTTGAAAAGGTATTTGAGAAACACAGCCCGCAATTCAGCCTGTTGTTTGACACCGGAAAAGGATATTTTGCATATTGCATGACGATCGGCGATACCCTTCAAAACGAGGACGCAGGTACGTCCATTACCGAGAATGCCATGGCAGAAGTTGAAAAATACCTGAATCAGAATCAGGCAGATAAAATTGCTGCCAGAAAAAAGAAAAAAATTCTTGTGGTAGATGATTCCGACTTTATGTTGGAAACCATGCGGCAGCTGTTAGGAGAAGACTATGCTGTTCTAACGGCAACCTCCGGTTTGTCTGCCTTTCGAAGCATTACTCTCGACCGGCCGGATCTGGTTCTTCTGGATTACGAAATGCCGGTATGCAAGGGAAGCCAGATATTGGAGATGATTCGCTCCGAGAAGGATTTTGCAGATATTCCGGTCATATTTTTGACCAGCAAAGTGGACCGGGAAAGCGTGAAAAAAGTGGTAGAGCTCAAACCACAGGGCTATCTGTCAAAATCACTGTCCCCGGAACAGGTGAAAAAGGAAGTAGATCTGTTTTTTGAAAAGATAACCCATGAGGATGAACCGTCATTGTAAAGAAGGATTCGGAACACTTTCTCTCCCCGCACATACTTTAAGAAAAAAGGGTTTTGCGTATTATGAAAATCTATGTGGTACAACCAAACGACAGCGTTGATGCAATCGCCTCCTCACAAAACGTCTCCGCACAGTCCATCATCTATGATAACCAGCTTGTATACCCTTATGCGCTTGCCGTAGGGCAGGCGCTTCTCCTGTCTGAAGCTGACGCGTTGGAAGTTCCGGATGCATCTGCATATCCGGCTTATGCAGGCGGTTACGCCTATCCTTTTATCAGCCGCTGGGTGCTGCAGCAGACATTGCCCTATCTCTCGGATTTATTTATTTTCTCATATGGATTTACAACAGAAGGAGAACTGATTCCGCCTCTGTTAGACGATACCTTCATGATTACAATGGCAAAGGATTTCGGCGTCGCTCCCATCCTGACGCTGACGCCATTTGGTCCTGACGGGCAGTTCAGCAACTATTTAATTACCCGGGTGGTAAACAATGAAACCGCAAAGCAGCAATTGATTGAAAACCTTACCGCACAGATAAGAGAACGCGGTTTTGAGGGTGTAGACATTGATTTTGAATATATTCTGCCCGAAGATAAATTTGCATTTACAGATTTCGTGCGCGAAGTGCGGACCGCTGTCAATGCGCTGGGATTTCCGGTCTCCGTGGCGCTCGCGCCCAAGACTTCCGACACGCAGACCGGCCTTCTCTATGAAGGAAAAGATTACGGATTACTGGGAGAGGCAGCCGACTATGTGCTGCTGATGACGTATGAATGGGGTTACACTTACGGTCCGGCAATGGCTGTCGCCCCCATAAACAAAGTCCGTCAGGTCGTAGAATATGCCCTGACAAGGATTCCCGCTGAAAAAATCAACCTCGGCATTCCCAATTATGGATATGACTGGACCCTCCCCTTTGTCCGGGGTACCTCCAAAGCTACCACCATCGGAAATATCGAGGCTGTTCAAATCGCCATTCAAAGGGGCGCGGACATCCTCTTCGACGAAATCTCGCAGGCCCCCTATTTCAACTATATACTGGATAACGTTACGCACGAGGTATGGTTTGAGGACGTACGCAGCCTTAGTGCCAAATTTAATCTCGTAAAAGAATACGGGCTGCGCGGCATGAGCTACTGGCAGATTATGCAGCTCTTCCGCGCCAACTGGCTCCTGTTGGACGATACGTTCACCATACGCTAGTGGATGAAAAACTACACGGCTGCTATTTATTTACGCGCAAGCGGCTTATTTAAAACCTCCGTCCCCGGAACGACAAACCTGCCATCCCGAATAACATCTACGCGGCTCCCATCGCCGCGGATGACTGTAATCTTATCCAGCTCATCATAGGGAATGGTGATATCCGTGTGGCAGTTAAAATATGCCTTCTGGATATCCTCTTTCCGGAGCAGGGAAACCTCGTTATCCCGCGCCACAATCTCCTTGCCGTCAGGGTTAAAGACAGGCGTATCTTCCGCCCAGCTGTAACAGGTATCGCCGACTGCAAAATGAGGTCCGGTCTTCTCCGCAATCAGTATCGGAAGCTTATCCTGAATCTGGTATTCCACGCCCATCTTATAAGCCGTGGTATTCGTCCCGATTGCAAATTCCCCCAGCGGAAGGCTCTCATGGTGCCTCAGCAGATTTTCCCTGAGAAACGTGCGGTTTTCTTCCTCACCTGCAAAATTTCTGCACGAATAATCAGTTATCATGCCGTCCACAAACGTCACCTGCAAATCAAGGTATTTCAAGCCGTTCAAATATACCTGCGTCACATGCAGGCGCCCGTTCGTCCCTTTCAGCAGCGGAGAGGTAAACACCTCGCCCACCGGAATATTGACGTCCGCCACACAGTTCTCAAAATTTGTCTGTTTGGCCGGATCCCCCAACGTGTGGAGCGCAACCGTCAAATCCGTGGTATTTTCTCCCTTTCCGCTAATATGCACGAACGCTCCTTCGTCCAATACGTCAATGATTTTCTGCTGCATTTCCCGATACAGCTGATAGTCAAGCGTGTTGACTTCTATGGTCTTTGCAAAGATTTCTTCAAATTTCTCTCCGATTTCCGGCAGCGGATAGGCAATAATCGTAAAACTGCGCTCCTCACCAGGCACATACTGATTCGTAATCTGCGTAGACTGCCCCGATGCATAGACGTTCAGTTTCCGCTGTTTCTCATCTAACTGCCAGGACACGGAACAAACCTCCGGCGCAAATCCTTCTTCCCCGAACGTCTCCACAACCGCCGGCCCCGCATAGAGCAAAGCCTCCTGCCTTCGAGCCTCGTACGCTGTCCGCAGTCCCTCCAGGCGGCGTTCCACAAACAGCTTGTCAAAATAGAGCGCCTTGTCAAATCTATGGTCATACAGATATTGCCGGTTGGGCGAGGAGCCCGTCACCGCCGGGGAGGCGTTTCCCCTGCCCGAGAAGGAGGTTTCGCCATTTCTTGATACTACGGGCTGCAAGCCCATTTTCCGGAAATTGCGCACCGCCGCGCGCATCATCCGCTCAAATCCAATCGGGTACTGCAAACCCACAAATTTCTTCTTTGACAGATCTTTTCCGGTGACCTCGAACCCGATGCGGTATCCCTCGGTATACGTGTCCGCCATCAGCTGTATCGTCTCCTCCGGCAGCCCATTTAAAAATTCTGCAACCTTTCTCTCATTATCTGAAATATAAGCGCCATAACGGTACAGATAACGCAGGTCGGACAGCTCGCTGTCCATGACAATGCCCACGTAAAAATCCATCTTGGGGTTGTTCTGTGACTGCACGCTGATTTCCAGGAATCTCTCACTGTAATCGTGGTAAAACCAGTAAATAATCTGCCTGATTTCTTCCACGGAAGGATCCTCCTCCTGCTCAAAGCAGTTATAGATTTCTATAAACAATTCCCCGTAAATCGTAAGCTCATAGTTCCTTCCCTCGAACGCATAAGGAATCAAAGCGCGCAGGTCTGCATAGAGCATACTGAACACTTTCCCATATTCTTCCCCGAATTGTTCTGCCGCATAGGAAGGATTGGCATAACTCCTGTCGTAATTCTCCGGTAGGATTTCTTCATACAGCGCATGGTTTTCCGCCTGCAGCTCTTCCATGCTCTTTTTCGCCCATGCGCCTCTGTAATATTCCTCTTCCAGACCGCACAGTCTGCCTAAAAAAGCGGCGGTATGCTGAAAATATCTCCTCCAGCAATGCGCCACCGTCTCTTCCGTCTCCATCTGTTTCAAACGCTCTGCAACCAGCGGGAAACGCTCTTGCACCTCTTCCCGATATGTCTGCCAAAACTCCTGATTTCCCATACCAAACCCTCACTTTTCTACACTAAAAATCCCAGAACATAAACTGCCACCCAGCCCGCCAGCGCAAGGCCCGAGCAAATGCTGCCCAAAACGGGAAACAGCTTATAGCTGTCCTCGCCCAGACTGGCAAGACCGTTAATCAGCGAGCAGACCGCGACCACCAGCGAAAATAATCCCGCGCTCCCGATATACACATTGGCATTCCCACCATTTTGAATCGAAACGATCACCATTACGACCCCTGCAAAAAATGACAGCAGCGCCAGAAATAACGATATTTTCCCCCGCCTGGAATGTTTCTTGTCTCCAAATTTATAAATGTTCCTTTTCTTTCGTCTCATAGTTTCTCCTCACCCGATTCATATACAAAAAGCACAGGCAGCCCGCAGCGCCGCCAATCGTATTCAACAGAAGGTCATCCACGTCAAAGCTTCCCACCTTGGACACCAGTTGAATCGTCTCCACCATAAGGCTGAATTCAAAACTCAAAAACGTGGTGAAAAAAAATGACCTGCATTTGTGGTGCAAAATTGGCAAAAAGAATCCAAAGGGCCAAAATGCAACCACATTCCCCAGAAGATTCAGTGTCACAGCATGAAATCCCAGCTCATGACGGTATTTAATAAAACGGCCGATTTCCTTAAACAGCTCCAGATTATAGTGATAAGACCTGCTCTCAAAGGTGCGCCCCATACTTTCCGCAAAAAACAGAAAATAAATTAAGAAAATAATATACACTCCGAACATGAATTTACTGCATATCCGGAGTATTTTTCGGTAGTCTTTTTTCAATTTTTTAACCCTTAAAAAATCATGTCTGATTTGCTTTTTAACATTTTGGCTCCGTTAATAATCGCGAGGATTCCACACGCAACGCCGCACACCAGCACGACAATGCCGATTGCAATATTTCCGCCTCCGACAACAGTCATAGTCTTATAAGTCTTCTCGTTCATCTTCGTCTCCTATTTCACTCCATACTGGTCATAATAGCTGTCAATGGCTGCCTTCATCTCATCATTAATATATATATTTCCTTTATACGGTTTATTATACAAATATTCTACCACGTCCTCCATCGTCACAATCGCATTTGTCTCAAACCCATACAGATCTTTGATTTCCTCAAGCGCGCTCTTCGTGCCCTTCCCACGCTCCATGCGGTTCAAGGATACCATCAGGCCCTGAATCTCAATCTCTGCCTGCGCGCGGATAATGGGAACCGTCTCTTCCATGGATTTGCCGGAGGTCGTCACATCCTCGATAATCACGACCTTATCGCCGTCCTTTAATTTACTGCCCAGAAGAATCCCGGTATCACCGTGGTCTTTGACCTCCTTGCGGTTGGAGCAGTAGCGGATTTCTTTGCCATAAAGCCTGCTGTAGGCAATCGTGGTGGCAACGCTCAACGGAATCCCCTTGTATGCCGGTCCGAACAGCACGTCAAAATCATCTCCGTAATGCGCATGAATCGCTTTCGCATAATACTCTCCCAGCCTGCTTAACTGCGCTCCCGTCACATAGGCTCCCGCATTCATAAAGAAAGGAGACTTCCTTCCGCTCTTTAACACAAATTCGCCAAATTTCAATACCTGGCAGTCAACCATAAATTCAATAAATTCCTGTTTGTATTGTTCCATCCTATTAAAATCTCCTTCTCTCCAATGCGAAAACATGATAAACACTTAATTTTCCTGCTAATTTTACCATATATATCCAGCAGATTCAACCGTTTTCAGGCGAACAGTTAAAATACCGTAACAGTTCCTCCAGTTTGTTACAAAATAGCCTTATTCCAGAAAATCTTAAGAATGTTGCTTTAAAAATTCTAATGAAAATTTTAAATATTTCGAATGCTTTTCCATCCATGCTGCCTGAAAAGAAAACATTCGGTGAATTTCGTGTACACCTTGCCTCCGGGAAATGGACGTAATGTATTCCGCCCTCTTTAGCTGTGCGGAATGTAAATAAAAACGGCATTTCTCCCAGATTTTTCCTCACGGACAGCCCTTCTGCGATTGTGCCTGCTGCATTCCCTCTGGTGTGGCAAATTTCAAAGCTTC
>CAJUOE010000175.1 GCA_910587895.1 uncultured Lachnospiraceae bacterium | reverse complement strand
CCCTTTATAAGTGGCGTTGAAGTTCGGGTCTTACGCAATGGGAATCCATGAACCGTGTCAGGGTGGGAACACAGCAGCACTAAGTGGAAGCTTCCATGTGCCGTAAGGGTGCCTGGCGGAGTTAACTGTAAAGGTAACGTGCATGAGCGGCGTTCAACAGAAAGCGCACGGTTTTGATTTTTATTCGTGCTGTGCCTTCGCTTTCTTCTCTCTCTTCACCTGATACATATTCTGATCCGCCAGTTCGACGAGTTTTTCAAGACTTATTTTCTCCGCATCCTGTTCTATATGATATCCGATGCTCGCGTCCAATTTATATGACCTGGTATATCGGATATTATACTGCCTGATTGCACTCTGTATTCTGCTGATATAGTCGCGGATTTCTTCCTCGGAATATCCGTTTACGACGACCACGAATTCGTCTCCGCCATACCGTACCAGCAATTCACCGTGTCTGCGGCAGGATTCCATAATATTGGCCATAGCCTTGATATACACGTCACCTTCCTCATGCCCGTACAGATCGTTCACCTTTTTCAGAGAATCCATATCGGCAAAAATTACCGCAGCAGAAATCTTCCGGCGCCTCGCTTCATCCAGAATTTTGGGCGCAAACTTATTATAACCGGCCCTGTTATTTACACCGGTCAGCTCGTCCAACAGCCACATACGGCTTAAACGGCCAAGCATCGCATTCATCGTATCCTGTCTGCGCACCGTTTCAAGCGCATTGTCTATACTCAATATGAAGTGTCGGAAAAACCGGTTTTCCAACGCCGGTCTGTAGTTTCCCACCACACAATAACCAAAGCAATACTCCTGGTGATGCAGAGGCATGACCAGATAAAAATCTCCGTTATTGCCTTTTTTACAGGAAGGCGGAAGCAGTTTATTCTTGGAAAACCCGTCATAGCTGTTAAAAACACCCTTTTCGTATGCAAGAGGCACCCATATATCTTCCATATAGACCGTTTCGTCTCTTCCGCGCTCTTTTCCTTCTGCCATACGTTCCAGCTCTTCGTAATAATCCTTAATATTCCCGCACATGCACAGATAGAAATATTCCGGACCAAGCTGTTCGATATACCGCTTTGCACATTCCATAAAGTCGTCAAAAGTCTCCAGTCCCGTAAACTCCGCGGCACAGCTTTTTAACATCTCCAGATTGTCGTCTACCATGACCGATTTTTTCACATACATTTCCTGCAGTTCCGCATGTGTATAACTGTGCTTTTTTTCACATCCGCATGACTGGGAAAAGATCGGTTTGCCGAAGATTGTATTTTCTTTGGGCGCTTCTTCCCCACGAATGACCTGTTTTAACAATTTATAAGCCATTTCAGCCGCAGCGTATTCCCCACGCCTCACCGTTGTCAGGCGGGGATGGTTCAATTTGGCGATAGAGCTGTTATCATAGCCTGTCACAAGCAAATCTTCCGGCACCCGATATCCTGCCTCCTGCAAAGCGAGGATCGCTCCTATCGCCATTTCGTCATTGGCTGCTATGATCGCATCAGGCATCGGCATGTCCGCCTCTAAAAACGCCTTTACCGCTCTGATGCCGCTCTTATATGTATAATCTCCCCCCGCTATCATTTTCTCATTCCACTGCAGATGCTGCGCATCCATCGCTTCCTTATATGCTGCCAGACGCTGTTCGGCATCCTGATTCCCACATGGTCCCGAGATATAATAGATCGTTTCCGCATGGTGCTTTTGCACCAAATGTTCAACAATGGCCTGTATTCCCGTCCGGTTCTCCAAATAAATACAGACCGCGCCTTCCCATTTCACCATCAAAGAAACGCACGGCACCCCTGCTTTTTTTATTTTATCGTTCAGTTCTTCTATGATATTGGGATCATGGATGGTATCCGGACTGATGATAACGCCATCATATTGTGTGAAATCCGGCAGCTGATAAATATTATATTCTCCATTTTCATATTTAAAACGCGACTCATAATTCCAGCCGTCACACGTAAATATATAGACGTTCGTTCCCTCCGGAAGCGCATTATCCAAAATACCGTTAATCGTCCTTTTCTGACTGTCAAAGCCTACTGCGCCCAATAATACCGCAATATTCATCCCCTTATTCACTCCGATCACATTGCTTTATTTTGTATATATTGTAGCATGTTTCAGGCTTTTCGACCATATTAAAGCTCGACTTTTCGTAGATAATATCCAAATTTCCCTTCTTCTGCCCCGCCTCCTTCACATTCAAACGCCTCAAACCCGAACATCAGAGCAACCATTTTTTCTCTTTCATAAAAGACGCCCGGCACGCCAAGATAAAAACCGTTTTCTTTTCCCAGTATTAGATAACGGTAGTTATAAAATCCATGCAGCAGAAAACTGTTATTAACAAGATGCTGATAATTTTCGCGCAGAATAACAAAATCTTTTGGCGCCAGTTTGACATAGATCCTGTTATCACCGTACGGATGGATCTGCTCATACGTGGACATAAGCTGTTCCCATTTATTCTCATATAACGGTACATACTCCGCCTTCCCCATCCGTTCTTTTCTCACCGCGGACTTCGGTGCATATTGCCGCTCCATCGCTTCCACTTTCTGTCTTTTTCCATGGATATTCGTATATCTGCCGTCATAGATATTTGTTTCCGATTCCTTTCTCCCGAGCCGTTCTCTTTCTTCAGGCCGTGCCTCTCCCACGGATGGCGCTTTTTCTTCGGACTGTATTCCTCTTCCGCACTGTTTCCCTTCTTCAGGCCACATTATGCTTTCGGATTGCTCCCTTTCCTCCGGACGCATTTCACTCCCGGATTCTTCCCTTTCCTCCGGACGTATACTTCTTCCGAATTCTTCTCCTTTTTCAGGCCGCATATCTCTTTCGGATTCTTCTCCTTTTTCAGGCCGCATATCTCTTCCGGATTCTTCCCTTTCTTCGAAACGTTTGTCTCCTTCGGAGTGCACGTTATCCCTGGACCGTGTGCTTTCCCCATATTGTATGCTTTCGTTTCCTTTAAATTGGATCTTTTCTTCAGACTGCATGTTTCCCTTAGATTCCATGCTTTTTTCAGACTGTACGGCTCTCAGCGGTTCTTCCGTTTCTATAACGGCCTCCTTTCTCTCCTCCGCCTCTTTAAGGATTTTACTTTCCCCTTTTATCTTCTTTGTCATAGACAGTATGATTTCTGCCCGCAGGATTTGTTCTTCTGCCTCTCCTGTCCATTTGCCGTTTCCTTCTCTTACCAGAAGCATATCCGCCTCCCGCCATCCGCTTTCACTCTGCAGACGGATGGGAAAACTGCCGGACAGCTCCGTGAACAGTTTTTTTACCTGTATTTCCAGACAGTACCGGCCCTGTTTTTTCTCTGTTTTGAGATAGCCGAGACAGCTTCCTCTTATTTCACCCTCGAACAGGTGCATATAAATAATTTCTTTCTGATACATGCTTTCACCTCTCTGTGTTTAATATATATGTTGGACATACTAAAAAAATACCGGATGATTTCCCATCCGGTATGTTCACAAAGCAATATTGAAGTTAACAATATACCATATTAATATTCCAGCGAGTCCAAATAACGCATATAGTTTACGACCATAAGCGCAATTTTGAAAGTAAGTGCATCGTCAAATGTACGGATATCCAGTCCCGTACTCTTGGCCAGTTTTTCGATCCGGTATACGAGCGTATTTCTATGAACGAACAGCTGTCTGGAGGTCTCCGATACGTTCAGATTGTTCTCGAAGAACTTATTGATCGTTGTCAATGTTTCGTCGTCCAGATCGTCCGGCACATTTGAGCCGAATATCTCATCAATGAAGATACGGCATAGATTGACCGGAAGCTGGTATATCAGGCGGCCGATCCCCAGATTGCCGTATGCCGTTACCTTTTTCTCTTCATAGAAGATCTTACCTACATCCAGCGCCATTTTAGCTTCCTTATAAGATTTCGAAACCTCTTTCAATTCTTCCACAATCGTTCCGTATGACACGCGGACATTCATCATTGCTTCCATGTTCATCATATCTACGATCGTATGGGCGATCCTCTCCAATCCGGCATAACCTTCGTCGGGAGACAGCGCCTTTATCAGAATGACATTGCTTTCGTCCACAGCCGTAATATAATCCCCGATCTGTGAAGAAAACATTCCGTTTAACAATTCCGCTGCCGGATTTTCCTTATCATCTCCTGTTTCTATCAGAAAAACCGCACGCGGCACGGAAACTTCTATATGCAGCTTTTTGGCGCGGTTATAAATATCCACCAAAAGCATATTGTCCAACAATAAATTCTGGAAAAAATTGTTGCGGTCAAATCTCTCTTTGTATGCAATGACCAAATTCTGCAGCTGGCTTACAGCCACCTTTCCGATCATATAGGTGTCTTCCCCCGCGCCCCTTGCATCCAATACGTACAGCAGTTCTCCTTCATCCAGAATCTTTAACAGATGATGTGTGCCTATTACCTGACTGTCAGCCGGAGATTCTGCAAATTCCGTGATCAGGTTCAAAGAAAGGTCGTTCAGTTCGAATGTAGATGCCACTACATTTCCTTCCAGATCCAATACGCACAAATCTACTCTGGTGATGGCCTTCAATTCCTCTATACTCGTTTTAATAACCTGTCCTGAAATCATATCGATACCATACCTTTCCTCTCTGGCTGTAAAAACAAAGTTTCACAATTACCTTTACACTTTAAGAAAAAAGGAGATGCACATCTGCATCCCCTTTTGTAATTCATTGTGACTAGTTTGTAATAACCTGCTCTGTCTCTTTATCGAATACATGAATCTTCTCAACGTCAAACGCAAATTTAACTGTGTCACCAGGTCTTGCTGTTGTACGGGAATCAACTCTGGCTGTAATCGGGAACTCAGCAAGATCAAAGTATAAGTAAACTTCCGCACCAAGCAACTCGTATACTTTAATGTTAGATTCGAATACACATTTAGCATTCTGAATGTATGCTTCGGAATCGTATACATCTTCCGGACGAATACCGAATGTAACAGTCTTTCCTGCATAACCGCCATCGATCAGCTTCTTGGATTTTGCTGCCGGAAGCGGAATGCTGCTGCCAGCTACTTTCAGGCTTGCAGTGTCGCCGCTTACTTCTACAACTGCATCTAAGAAGTTCATCTGCGGAGATCCCATGAATCCTGCTACGAACAGGTTCTGCGGTTTCTGATATAAGTTCTGAGGCGTATCTACTGTTGTTAAAATCAAATTTAGGCATAGCTTATCAAGTTTAAATGTTAAACCAACCCTTAACCTTACTCTTGTTCAAAGACTTCATTGCAGCCGAAAGAGGTTGCATACGGTCTTCATAGAGGAACACGTCTCCCAAAGCCAACGCCGGGGTAATCAGGTATCTTGCACCATCGAAGTCATCTTCGGATGCGGAAGGGTCAAATACAAAGTCAAAGTCACAAGGAAGGTAGGAGTTCGGATTGGTCACCATAGGCGTCTTTGACGCTCCTGCTTCTTTTGCTTCCACAAGGACGGAAGATGTGGTCAGTGCTCCAAGTGCTGCGCTAAGTGTAACTTTCCAAACGTCACCTGTATCAGCATCGGTTTCTTTTGATACGGCCGTTACTGTAACCGCTGTTCCTTTTCCTGTCAATGTGGTAGGAGCAACCATAAGAATGTCACCTACGAACGGAATAAGCGAATATCCGTCTCTTTTCAAGTAGATGTCTGTGTCTGTAGCATCTGCTGTAGCTTTTGCAACTGCGTATGATTTCAGGATGTAGCCTGTACCATCGGGGTTATACTCAAACAGAGTGCCGGCGAAAGCGCGTGCGTTACCCTTGAACGGGTTTTTGATTACGCATCCCGTAGTAGGGAACACAAGCGCATCTTTTCCACTCATCTGTAGCTTCACGAATACATAGCGGTGTCCGCCAATGCTTCCGCGAGCCTGAACCAACGCTCTACCGGGAAGGTAGCCGCTATTCAATAGGATTTGCTGATAAAAATCTGCCATTTCTTTTTAGTTTTAATGATTATTGTTTCTTATTCTCTGTGTGACTGTTTTTTCACAATAGCCACTACATCGGAGTAGTCGTCAGCCTTTTCAGAACCGCCGCCTGCTCCACCTGGAGTGATATTTGGAGGTGTGTTCGCGCTGAACTTGTTGTAACTCTTCACCAGTCTTTCTGTGAGAGCATCTACATCCGTTTCTGAATCAATGTGAATCAGTTCAAGCTGGTCGTTAATCCAGTCTTCATTTTTCACTTCTTTCCCCTTCAAGGCTGATTTGAGTCTGTTGCGTTTTTCGGATACTTCCTTAGCTTTATTATTCTCTTCCTCGCGTTTGAGTAAAGCATTGATCTGTTCCTGCATTTTCTGTAGTTCAGACTTGTTGTTGCCTTCTCCACTTCCATCGCCATCATCCTTTTTATCCTTTGAAGGGTGATTCTTTTCCCACTCCTTTACGAACTTAGAATTGTCGTTTCGTACATTGTTGTCGATACGCTCCAAGCGTTTAATCTTTTTGCTTACCGCATCAGCCAACTCCAATTCTTCGTTGTTGCCACTCTCTTCCAAATCGGCGTAGATGTCTTCTACTTCCTCATTGAAACTTCTTTCACTCATAGCCAAGTTTTTCTTGCCATTGTTGGTCAGTTTTAATTTCAGTGCTTCTGAAAACTGTTCCTTTGTAAACTTCATCTTGATGAATTTTAAATGATTATGCTGCTAAAGTAGAACTTTAATAAAAATGTGTAATTACAAATAAATCACTGTATTTATCACCCTGATAAATATGG
>CAJUOE010000174.1 GCA_910587895.1 uncultured Lachnospiraceae bacterium | reverse complement strand
TGCTGCCTTTGGCAGCAAGACCTTTTGGTACAATAAATATCAGTTACCATAAGTCAAGAAACCCAAATTATATTTCCCGAGCCACAAAAATCAATTTTTAAAATATTTTATATCTTGTTAAACGGATTCTTATACTCTGCCACAATTCCAAGCTGTTCCTCAATTCTAAGCAGCTGATTGTACTTTGCGGTACGCTCCGCACGACAGGGCGCGCCTGTCTTAATCTGTCCTGCGTTCACAGCCACGGCAAGATCTGCGATAAATGTATCTTCCGTCTCGCCGGAACGATGGGAAATCACCGCGCGGTATGCATTTCCCTGTGCCGTCTCAATCGCCTCCATCGCCTCCGTGAGCGTGCCAATCTGATTTACTTTTACCAGAATTGCATTTGCTGTCTGTAATTTGATTCCGGCATCCAGACGTTTCGTGTTCGTCACAAACAAATCGTCTCCGACTAACTGAATGCGTTCTCCCAGGCGTTCTGTCATCGCCTGCCAGCCATCCCAATCTTCCTCGTCCAATCCGTCCTCAATGGATATGATCGGAAATCTCTGTATCAATTCCTCATAATACGCAATCATTTCTTCTGTGTTACGGGCAACCTTTTCTCCTTTCAGCCTGGACTCACCCGGAAAATGATACATTCCCGTCTTTTCATCATACAGCTCGCTTGCCGCCACATCCAACGCAATTTTAAAGTCTTCTCCCGGTATATAGCCTGAGGCTTTGACTGCATTCACAATCAAGTCCAAAACTGCTGCCGCATCCGGTAAATCCGGAGCGAAACCTCCTTCATCTCCGACTGCCGTCGAAAGCCCATCCTTCTCACAGATTTTCTTAAGGTTATGGTAAACCTCTGCGCACATGCGCAGCGCTTCCCGAAAGCTTTCCGCCCCGACCGGCATAATCATAAATTCCTGGAAATCCACGGTATTGTCTGCGTGGCGCCCTCCGTTTAAAACATTCATCATCGGCACCGGCATCCGTCTGGCATTCGTACCGCCCAGGTATTGATATAAGGGCATCTCCATAGCCTTTGCAGCAGCCCTCGCTGTCGCAAGCGAAACGCTTAACATGGCATTGGCGCCCAGGTTGATTTTGTCATCAGTTCCATCTTCTGCAATCATTAAACGGTCAATTTCCACCTGGTTCAGGGCGTTTTTTCCGATTAACACTTTGGCAATCTTATCGTTTACATGTTTGACTGCATTTTGCACACCCAGCCCAAAATACCTCGGCTCTCCGTCCCTCAACTCTACCGCCTCAAACTGCCCGGTGGATGCGCCGGAAGGCACGGCCGCACGGCCTGTCGTCTTCTTTCCTGTGCTGGTAGTCTCCACTGTCACATCTGCTTCCACAGTCGGATTTCCTCTGGAGTCCAGAATTTCCCTTGCATGAACACCCGTAATCTTCAAACACAAACTCATAATAATCTCCTTTCGCCTGTCATGACTTTGTTTTCAGTATTTGCATTAATTGGATGATTATGCAGAAAAATTCAGGTTTTCGGAGAAAAACCAGCGTTGGAAAAGTTCGGGAAGTGTAAAGTGTACCTTGATAATCGTACCAAAAGGTTCACATCACAAAGTGATGCGAACACTTGCATATAAAAGCGTCTTGGAAAGCTAGCTTTCCAGACGCTTTTTTTGCAAGATGTCTCTGCTGCCTTTGGCAGCAAGACCTTTTGGTACTGAAAAATTATGTTACGATAAAATTATGAAACACATTTCCTTTTTATAAAATTATGAAACGCATCTCTTCTTTATCAAATTACAACCTGCCTAAACATTGATCTCCGCTGTCATTCCAAGAAGATCCCTGTTTTTATCCAACACAGGATTCACCACCTGCGAGAGGAACTTATCTACCTGAACAGGCGCACGTCCTACGTATTTCGAAGGTTCCATGGAGGTTTCCAGCTCCTCCAGCGTCAAATTGAACGACGGGTCTGCCGCAATCAATTCCAGAAGATTATTGTCCTTCCCTTCCACCTTCACATTCTTGCCCGCCTCCATGGAGAGCTGGCGGATTTTCTCATGCAGTTCCTGACGATTTCCACCGTTCTTTACCGCATCCATCATAATATTTTCCGTTGCCATAAACGGCAGCTCCGCCATCATATGTTTGCGAATCACCTTATCATATACGACCAGTCCGTCCACAACGTTCAGGCATAAATCCAAAATGCCGTCCACCGCAAGAAATCCTTCCGGAATCGAAAGGCGTTTGTTCGCAGAATCGTCGAGTGTCCGCTCGAACCACTGTGTTGCAGAGGTAATTGCCGGATTCAGGGCATCTACCATCACATAGCGCGCCAGAGATGCAATTCGTTCACTGCGCATCGGATTGCGTTTGTATGCCATTGCCGAAGAGCCGATCTGGTTCTTCTCAAATGGTTCCTCCACTTCTTTCAGGTGTTGGAGCAAGCGGATGTCATTTGACATTTTATGGGCGCTTGCCGCAATTCCGGCAAGAATATTTGCTACCCTGGTATCCACTTTTCTCGAATAAGTCTGTCCGGACACCGCATAACACTCTGCAAACCCCATCTTCTCTGCAATCATGGGGTCAATCCGGTCAATCGTCTCCTGATCCCCGGCAAACAATTCCTGAAAACTTGCCTGCGTTCCCGTTGTTCCTTTCGATCCGAGCAGTTTCAGGCTATTCATGACATATTCCAAATCTTCAAGATCCATAAGGAATTCCTGTAACCAAAGCGTCGCGCGCTTTCCTACCGTCGTAGGCTGCGCAGGCTGGAAATGGGTAAATGCCAGCGTGGGAAGGTTCTTATATTGCTCTGCAAATTTTGCCAGTTCTGCAATCACATTGACCAGTTTCTTATGTACCAGTTTCAAGGCCTCATTCATCACAATAATATCCGTGTTGTCTCCCACATAACAGGAAGTTGCCCCCAAATGGATGATTCCTGCCGCCTTCGGGCATTGCTGTCCATAAGCATATACATGGCTCATCACGTCATGGCGTACCTCTTTTTCCCGTGCCTTTGCCACATCATAATTGATATCATTCACATGGGCTTTTAACTCGTCAATCTGTTCCTGCGTAATCACCGGCTTACCGTTTTCGCTTAATCCAAGCTCCATCTCTGTCTCAGCGAGCGCAATCCACAGTTTTCTCCATGTGCAAAATTTCATGTCCGGAGAAAAAATATACTGCATCTCTTTACTCGCATAACGCTCGGACAGGGGGCTGTTGTATCTATCTGTTGACATAAATTCATTCCTTTCTTTTCGTCTGCTTATCGCTCATATTCTCCTCTGATATCCTGAGTAGGCGGCGCCATGGGATATTTCCCGGAAAAACAGCCTTTACAGATAGGCAGTCCCTCTACCATCTCACTCAGGCGCTCAATATCCAGATATCCCAGACTGTCTGCACCAATCACCTTACAGATTTCATCAACCGTCCGGTTATAGGCAATCAGCTGCTCACGCTCCGGAATATCCGTACCGAAATAACAGGGCCACAGAAACGGCGGAGAAGAAATCCTCACATGTACCTCAGTAGCTCCCGCATCCCGCAGCATACGTACAATGCGGTCGGATGTTGTACCGCGCACAATGGAATCGTCAATCATGATGACGCGTTTGCCACGCACCGCTTCTTCCAGAACATTTAATTTCACGCGGACACTTGACTCACGGCTGCTCTGTTTGGGCTTGATAAACGTCCGGCCTACATAACCGTTTTTCACAAATGCCGTTCCATATGGAATTCCAGATTCCATGGAATAACCCAATGCCGCCGCATTTCCGGACTCCGGCACCCCTACGACCAGGTCTGCCTCTACCGGAGAAGCCGGCAACCCCAACCATCTAAGCACCGATGTAATAAAACAACTGGTACAGCTTACAAAGGGTACTATCGTGGAATGCAATACCGCTT
>CAJUOE010000173.1 GCA_910587895.1 uncultured Lachnospiraceae bacterium | reverse complement strand
GGAGGAAAAGGTGAAGAAACTGGGCTGGGGACTGGAAGTCTGCGACTGGGGATATGCCGTGTTCCATCATGGCGAGGATGGAGCGAGAAAGGAAAGCATTCTGCAGGCAGGATATATATTCCACTTTACAAGGAAAATAGATGGGGTTCCGGTTACGTACACGGATGAGTACGGCGGCGGGCTGGAAGACATGGACAGTACGCTCACTCCCTGGAGCTATGAGCGCTGTGATGTGATCGTAGGCAAGGATGGGATTGAGAATGTTGAGATCGTGAATCCCTATGAGGTTGGAGCGGTGCAGACGGAACATGTCAAACTGATGGATTTTGAGAGCATTGCCAAGATATATGAGCAGATGATGGAGGTATCCAATGCGGACATCACCAAATACGAGGCGAACAGGACGTACCACATCAAACGGATTGTGCTGGGCTATAGCCGGATTTACGACCCGACGACGGACAACGATAGCGGGATACTGGTACCGGTCTGGGATTTTATCGGGGGATTTGACGCTAAGAGTGAAGAGAGCGAAAGTACGAATAACGGCGAATATTCCAACCAGAGCTTTATGACTATCAATGCCATTGACGGGACGGTCATCGACCGTGGGCTTGGGTATTAACATGGGAAATGTAAGACAGGCGATTGCCATGGTGCGCTGGAATTTTCTGGGATTTTACCGAAATCCCAGAGTGATTCTTGCCTTCCTGTTTTCTTTCGTCCTGTGCTTTTTCCTCAGTGACCGTGCGCTGATGGTGGCGGATTACTATGACGCGCCCATGCAGGCGGTGGAGCCGTTTATCTGGACATTTGGGGATGCAACGTCTATTTTGCTGTGTTCCCTGCTGTTGATCCTTTTGTTTATTGACCTGCCGAAACTTTCGCCGTTTACCCCTTATATGCTGATGCGCACACGCAAAGGGCTCTGGCTCCTTTCGCAGTTCATCTATATATTTCTGGTGACGGCGGGGTATATCTTATATGTATTTCTGGTCACCAGCCTGCTCTGTATGCAGAAGACGTATGCGGGAAATCTCTGGAGCCGTACGGCGGCGTTGTTTGCCTATTCTTCGATGGGTGATAAATTTGCCGTGCCCTCTACGGTTAAGGTGATGGAAAGCACGACCCCCCTGGGATGCAGTTTGCAGATGGTGCTGCTGCTCATCTGTTATGCGCTGAACTTAAGCTTTTTCATGCTCTATTTTCAGATGAAAATGGGAAAAAAGGCAGGCGTTGCAGCCGGGCTTGCGTACAGCCTGTTTGGTTTCCTGCTGGATCCTGATACGCTGGCACAGCTCCTTCACAAAGAAGAGTATGAAATGTTTCTGGTGCGCAGAATTACCGGATGGATCAGCCCGCTCAACCATGCTACCTATGGGATGCATGATTTCGGGTATGACGTCCTGCCTTCCGTGGGACAGTCCTGCCTCTTGTTTCTGCTGTTGTTGGGCGTGATGGCATTTTGTTCATTTCATGCACTGAAACGGTATAATTTCAATTCTTTTACAGGAGAAATGTAAGTTGAAAGAGTTATTGAAAGAAAGAGGTTTGTGGATAGCGACGCTGCTCTGTTTTCTGGCGCTCCTTGCAGGATTTCCCTTTCACAAAATAAAGGAGCTGCCGTTAAGCCAGGGAAGTTTTATTGAGATGTACCATACGGCGCTGGATACGCAGATGATTCTGTTCCTGCTGCCAATCCTGGCGGTTCTGCCGGTGGGCGGCGTTTATGTGAGGGAATCATCTTCCGGGTTTTTAAGGCTCTATATCAGCAGAATCAGCCAGATGCAGTATATCAAAAGAAAGACAATGCAGATTTATGTGGGAGGGTTCCTGCCGTTTTTCCTTGCCGGAATGGCTGCGTTATTGTTTAGCTTTCTGGCGATTTATCCTATGGAACTTCAGGGGGAAATCCCATGGGAATCTGTATGGAAATCCTTGCGGTATCTGCTGCGCATTGCGCTTGTCGGTGGGATTCTGGCGGAAATTTCGGGGATTTTTGCAGTGTCATTCCGAAATTATTATATGGCGTATGGCCTGCCGTTTGTCTGCTATTACATGCTCGTTATCTTAAAACAGCGTTACTTTGCTGATATGTATGCCATGTATCCCGCGGAATGGCTGAAATGCGAGCAGGACTGGGGGGTGGATGGGTTGGGAATCTGGATGTTTCTGGCGGTGTTTTCGCTTGCCCTGATGCTGCTCCATGGGTTGTTGTTGTATGGGCGTTTAAAGGATATTTGAAAGAAGGGAACAGATATTGCCTTATATAGAGATACAAAATGTAACCAAGAAATTTAAAGAGGATACCGTACTGTACAATATTAACGTTTCCATGGAGCAGGGCAAGGTCTATGGGTTCTGCGGCAATAACGGTTCCGGGAAAACCGTGCTGATGAAATGTATCTGCGGCTTTCTTCCGGTGACGCAGGGTACGATCCGGGTAAACGGCAAGGTCATTGGGAAGGAAATAGATTTCCCGGAACATACGGGCGTGATTATTGAAACGCCGGGTTTCCTCACGAACTTAAGCGGGATGCGCAACCTGGAAATTCTGGCGGCATTGCAGGGGAAAATCGGCAAAAAAGAGATCGCATATGCCATGCAAAAGGCGGGGCTTGAGCCGTCGCTTAAAAAATCCGTGTCAAAATATTCCCTGGGGATGCGCCAGCGTCTGGGAATTGCGCAGGCAATTATGGAAGACCCAAAATTCCTGATTCTGGATGAGCCTTTTAACGGGCTGGATAAACATGGCGTGGCGGACATCCGAAAACTCTTGCTGGAATTGAAGGGACAGGGCAAGACGATTATACTTGCCAGCCACAACAGCGAAGATATTCGTATTTTGTGTGACAAGGTGTATGAGATGGACGGAGGAAGGATGCGGGAACTATGAAAAAGAGAAAAAATATGGCAAGGCCGCGGCGGCTTGCCGTGGGATTTTCAGTATCTGCCTGGTATGTGGTTTTGCTTTTGATCGTTCTTATTTCTGCTTATTCCGTAGAGATACATGCCGAAAGCGGGATTTCCATTGACGACAGGCACAGGTATGAAGGCATGGACAGCCCGTTTTCCAAGGGGTATGAGCCCACGATCCAGAAAAATACCATGACGCTGGTAGTGCCGTTTTTGTCGGATGCTAAGATGGAAAAAGCGCAGATTACGGTGGGGATTGACTTCGAGGACGAGGAAAATTGCCCGTTCTATTACAAAAATTACCGCAAGCAGGTAAAATTATCGGAAGATGGGATTTACCTCTATCGTTGCCGCATCAAACTCAAAAAAGACCGCGTGAACGGGCAGTATCCCCTGCATCTGTGGGCAGAGGGAAAAGAAGATGGCGAGATGATCCGTGAGGAATTTACGATTTATGTGGAAATCACGGATGGCAGGGCGCGCGTAGGCGACGTTGCCCCGGGGGAAGAGCCTGCCGGGAAAGGTGGGGTGGATTTATCGGATAAGGCGGAGCCGGACGATGAAGGTTTGGCAGATGGGATCTTGCCTTCCGGTGAAGGCGAACAGGCGGATGGGGGAGCGCTGGAGCCGTCAGGCTCAGGCTCGGAGGAGAAAAACAGCCAGCCGCGGCTGATGATCAGCCAGAACAGCTTGCAGGGGAAGGCCCTTGACGCCGGGAGCAGCGCGACATGGACGGTCATGATTCAGAATTGCAGCAGCCGCCACGCAGTGGAAAATATAAAAGTCACGCTGCTTACAGACAGTAAGGACATTGTATTTGAGAAAACGGCGTGGTATTTTGAAAAGGCTGGCGCGAAGGCGGAAATGGAGCTTACACAGAACATAACGGCGGCAAAGAAGGCTTTGGCAGAGCCGGTACAGGTGCAGTTTCAGATTGAATATGAAGATGCGAAAGGAAACAATTATACTTCTGAGGAACAGGTAAGGCTGCTTGTCTCACAGCCACAGCAGGCAAAGCTTGCCAGCCTCTCGTTTCCGGAACAGGTCTATGCCGCAGACACGGAATTCATGAGCTTTCAGGTGCAGAACACCGGGCTTTCGCCCATTTACAACGTCAAAGTTCGCATGGAGGCAAAGGGACTGTTTCCCCAGCAGGAGGTATTTCTGGGAAATATTGAAGGCGGAACCTCGGCGGACGGGGAGCAGAAAGTGTTTGTCGGTACGCTGGACATGGATGAAGATGGAAATGTAATAGAAAATGGCGGGGAGAAGTATGGGGATACTTCGGGTGAGGTGATTCTTTCTTATGAAAATGAACAGGGTGAGGTGACCGAGCAGAAACTGGAAATCCACACTGCCATCCGGGAGGCAGAGACCGTAAAGCTTGAGATTGAAGAACAGAAGCCGAAGACGAACCAGTGGTGGGTTACGATTATAATTCTGGTAATTCTCGCGCTGATATTTGTGATTATCTGGCTGTACCTGAGGATGAGGCATTATCGGGAAATGGGGAAACAGACATGAAAAAACGTAATCTATATAAGGATATTGTCATGCTTGCAGCGGGTGTTTTGTGCCTTTGGCTGTCTTTGCGCGGCGTGGATTTCTGGCTGCGGCAGCAGAGAGACTATGAGATATCCATCCGCCTTGAGGCGGGACTGACGGAGGAGGTGGTAAAGGAAATAGGAAAGATAGAGGGAGTGCGTGCTTTTGCGCCGTTTCTTTCCTGCAATATCAGGCTTCGCCTGCAGGAGTATACCCTGGAAACGCAGGTTTTGGGCATTGATTTGGACAGTTATCCATTAAAATGGAAACAGGCGCAGGAAGAAATTACGCTGGGAAATACCGTGGTTCTGTTTGTGGGGCGGGAGGCATTTTCCAGTCTTGCGGACGACCATGGGAACAGTCCGGGAAAGAGTGAAATCGCACAGTGGATGGAGCAGTATCAGGAATTGGAGCTTACGTTGACTGACGATAAGGGCAGGGAGCGTAAGGCAAATATCGGCGGCATTGTAGAAGAGCCATCGACCGGGCTGTATATGAGCGGGGAGCAGATGCAGGAACTCTATCCGGCATTTGCAAGGAAAAACGGGGGCTGCGTAAAGATTCGCGGAGAAAAAAATATGCAAAAGGCGAAAGAAATTTTGTCTGGCGCAGGATTTTTGTTGGAGTGAGGAAGGAAATATTTAGTTTAAGAAGGAGAAAATTTATGAAGAAAAAATATGTATTGATGATTGCGGCAGGTCTTTGTATGGCATTTCTTATCGGTTGTGGGAAGAAGTCCGATGAGTCGATTGTAAAGAAGAAGAGTGCGGATAACGTGAAATCGTATGAGAGCATGGAGGATGACAGAAAGGACACAGAGGATGACGGAAAGGGCACAGAGGAAAAGGAGGATGACCCTCTCCGGAAATTGTTGGGCGCTCCAGAACATTATACGAACCATGCGTCTTATCAGGACGGCGAACTTGTCGTCGATACGGATGCAGACATAATCCTGCCGGAGGTGAGCAGTATAAATACGTATGCCGTATCGGCGAAGAAATTTAATCAGGAAATGGTTGATACGGTATCAAATGCATTTTTGGAGAATGCAAATATTTATAGTACGCGTACGTATGTGGATCCCTATGGAACTGTATCGAGCGAAAATGGAGCGGTGCTGCCGGACATTCATGCCGTAAATGAGGAGAGGTTTCGTTTCGGTGGCGTGGCGGAGGCGGCAGATGGAAATTATGATATTGATATTGAATATGTTGCACCTCCGGAAACCGCTTTTAATCTGTACAGGCATAAAAAAGATCTTGTCACAGACTCTCAGGAGTATAAGAATTGGCGGGACGCGTCTTCGTTGCTGGACGTAGAGGAGAATGGTGAGATCCGCCTGACAGAGGATGATGTAAAAGAATTTCTGGATGTTTCCGTCGAAGATGCCCAAAAGGTTGCAGAAGAAAAGGTGGAGAAATTAGGCTGGGGGCTGGAATTGTATGGCTGGGAGTACGCCGTGTTTCATCGCAGTGGTGGAGAAGTGAAAAGGGATAACGTATCAGACGCAGGATATCTGTTCCATTTCACAAGGAAACAGGATGGAATACCAGTGACATATACCGAATCTTATG
>CAJUOE010000172.1 GCA_910587895.1 uncultured Lachnospiraceae bacterium | reverse complement strand
CTTGCTGTATCGCTTCCACTCCTCCTCCGAATGAATCACCGTCACATCCTGTACCTGGCAGTCGCATTGGACGATATAGACTTTCATCCTGCGGAAAAAATTTTCTTTTTCACTTAAAATCCCATAAGTTTCCCCCAGAAAACGCTGAACCGTCTCTCTGGAACAGGAACCGGACGTGTCAATGGCGATCACCAGCTCCTCCAGACGGTTCACTTCTTTGTATTCCAAAGGCTCAATCAGCGGCATATTTCCATAGTGCTCCATTCCATAATGGTAAAAAACATAATCAAAGCTCTCGGTATCCAACTCCACTTCCTCTCTGGGAATCGCAAAGCGTTTGAGGAAACGTTTGTAATCGTACTTGCTTTTATGGGCTGGCTGAATGATTTCGTGGCCGGATCCCGCTTTTTTTCCCCTCCGGCGCTTTTGCTCCTGCTTTCCTTTGCCTGCATGGACGATGGCCCTCTCCCATTTTTCCTTTATCTGAATGATCTCTGCGGGTTCTTTTTTCCGATCCCACAGGCTGTGATCGTCAAAAGCAAACGCCGCAACCACTCCTGGGATAAAACGGCTGATTTCTGCCAGCGCGTGGCGTCAGAGACGGGCTGTGATATCCGCCTTCTGGATATCGAAGACAGGAACCTGCTTGCGGGCAGCATTTGTGAGAGCGCCATTTTGACAAACGCCACAAGCGTTGGCATGGCTCCGGACAGCAAAGAAAGCCCCATCCCGGACTCCTCCCTGCTGCAGGAAGGACTGATTGTATCCGATATTATTTACAATCCCCGGGAAACGCTGCTGATGAAACAGGCAAAAGAAAGGAATTGCCCCTGTTTCAACGGCCTGTATATGCTGCTCTATCAGGGAGCCGCCGCTTTTGAATGCTGGACCGGGCAGAAGATGCCAACAGACATCATCAAAGAGAAATATTTTTCACAATAGATGGCAGAACCTGAACAAATCATCTGCAACGTCATACGACGCATTTACATAAAGGAGTGAAAATCATGAGTTTCAAATTTTTAAAAAAACTTCCAAGCCCGGAAGAAATCAAACAGGAATACGGACTTTCCGAGACTGCTGCACGAACGAAACAGGAACGCGACAAGATGGTAAGCGACATCATTACCGGCGATTCCGATAAATTTCTCGTCATCATCGGCCCCTGTTCCGCCGACAACGAAGATTCTGTCTGCGATTACATCAGCCGCCTGAAAAAGGTACAGGAAAAAGTGGCGGAAAAACTTGTCCTCGTTCCGCGCATCTACACGAACAAACCGCGGACGACAGGGGAAGGTTACAAGGGCATTGCCCACCAGCCCGACCCGGAGAAACGGCCGGATATGGTCGCCGGGTTGATTGCCATGCGCAAAATGCACATCCGTGCCCTGGAAGAGAGCGGCTTATCTTCCGCCGACGAGATGCTCTACCCTGAAAACTGGCCTTACGTGGAAGACCTGCTCTCCTATGTCGCAATCGGCGCACGTTCTGTAGAAGACCAGCAGCACCGTCTTACGGTCAGCGGTTTTGACGTCCCGGCGGGAATGAAAAACCCCACCAGCGGCGATTATTCCGTGATGCTCAATTCCGTATACGCTGCACAGCATCCGCACCACTTTGTATTTCGCGGGTACGAGGCAGATACCAGCGGCAACCCGCTGACCCACGTGGTACTGCGCGGCGCCGTCAACAAACGCGGCGTCTGTATTCCGAATTATCACTATGAAGATCTGGAACGACTGATTCAGATGTACGGCGAAATGGATTTAAAAAATCCTGCCGCTATCATTGATTCGAACCATTCCAACTCAAACAAACAGTATGAGCAGCAGATTCGTATTGTCAAAGAAATCATGCACAACCGAAAGATTTCTCCTGAAATCCATAAACTTGTAAAAGGCGTGATGATTGAGAGTTATATTGAACCGGGATGCCAGAAAGTAGGCGAACACATTTATGGCAAATCTATCACCGATCCCTGCCTTGGCTGGGAGGAATCGGAAGATTTAATCTATCATATTGCTGATATGAGCTAATGCTGCCATCTGTCCACAGTTTTTCACTAAAATGGCTGGAACTGCCGATGCACGTTAAGGCTTTGCTGCTGAATGACGCAGCGTATGCGAAGTCAGTACACCGGTGATTCCGGCTTTTTTACCGTAGGATTTGACAAGCTTCCAGAACCCCTGGCGGCTCATGACCTGCCCGGAGCAGTTCGTAAACAGGTATGCGCTGTCCTCTCCGCAAAGCAGCGCGCTTCGTCCCTGCGCAAGATAAATTTCCAATGCCTGTTTTGCCTCTGCGCCAAACCGGATCGTCCGCTCTTTACTTCTGTCGCTGCATATTACATGCTCCATCTGCATATTGATATCCGACATTTTGAGCGTAATCAGTTCCGATACCTGGATTCCTGTCGCATACAACAGCTCCAGCATAGCTCTGTCGCGCAGTTCCTTCGGGGAATTTCCCCCTGCCTGCTGCAACAGGCGCATTCTGTCTTCCTCCGACAGCGCAGCCGGCGCTTTGCGCTCCACCTTAGGCGCCTTCAGATCCTCAGCCGGATTATGTTTGATATAACCTTCCCGCTGTAAATACTGGAAAAAGGCCTTCAGTGATGCTATGTTTCTGGAAATGGTAGATGGTTTCCTGCCCTCACGTTCCAAAAACAGGATATAGGAATTCAATGCCGTAACCGTAACCTGTTCCACGCGCACAATTCCCTGTTTGGCAAAATACTGATTCATCTTCCTCAGATCCCGTTCATAAGAGATGGCCGTATTCTCCGAGGTCTTACGCACTTCCTTCATATAAAAGACAAACTTATGTATCATTTCTGTCATAAACAACTACCCCAATCACCATTTTCTATCGTCAGATATCCTCAAAAAGATTCCGATAAATAGTATTATAATGATATCTGAGAAGAAAATCAAATGGATTTTTCGCCTTATTTTCAGGCTTTTTCAGACTGATACAAGATGTCGTTTCACTAACTTTTTTCTCATCAATATATTGTAAAATTTTCTTAAAATATTTTTAATAAATTTTTTAAAATAATCGGATTAATATAGCTTTCAAGGAAAATCCCCATCACAAAAACAAGCAACAGGCCAACCGCAGCTATCAGCCACGCCCCATAAATATATCCGCGCTCCGTGCCGCCTCCCGTCTTATCCCTGTACAGCCGTTTCCGCAGGTGCATGGTCAGATAACAATACAGGACATATACCGGAAAGTAGAACAGATACTGTGGAAATATCCCACCCAGCACCAGAAGGATCCCTTTCATGCCATATTTGGCAATCGCCGCGGAGAGCATAAAACCCACAGAAAATCCCTGCCATCCCAACATCAGGATTCCACCTGCCATGCCAAGCGAGGTCAGCGTCAGGGCCAGCAGCAGCAAAAGCAGCGGAATGCGCTCTCCGACAATATAAAAAAACAGGTTTTGTCCATTAATTTCTGTATATTGAAATTTTTCCACAAAATAATCATTCAAAATTCCCGCATTGGAGACAGCCTCCCTTCCCATCAGATTTGCCAGAAGAATTCCCGCGGCAAATGCACCCAAAAGGCTGCCCTGCATCATTCGTATCCACAGAGAACGGCTCTTTTCCATTCCTTCCTGCCGCCTGAATTGTAAATGCCATAATTTTCTCATACGCCTTCCACAACGATTCCATTCTTTTTTTCTATCTTATGCCGGCGCATGTCTGAAAATTCATTCCCTGTCCACATTTTTCCGGGCAGCGCGGGTGGTGTAGATATCCTTATATGCCAAAATCGCTGCCACCGTCTTGCTGTCCTGAATGATTCCCTGATAAATCATCGCGCACAAATCCTCCAGCGTATGAGTCTCCAATTCAATAAACTCACTCTCGTCCAGATTCTGTTTGGAGGGAATCAAATCCTCGGCAAGATAGACGTCTACAACCTCGTTACAGAATGCAACCGTCGTCCGCAAAGACAACAGAAACTGCAAATGCTCACAGCGATACCCGGTCTCCTCCTCCAGCTCCCTGGACGCACATTCTATCGTGGGCTCCGTCACCGAATCCCGCGCGCCCGCCGGTATCTCAAGCGAAAAACGCTCCAGTGCGTTCCGGTACTGGCGCACCAGCAGTATTTTTCCATCCGGCAGTATGGGTATGACCGCAGCCGCCCCTTTTCTGTGCTCCACATAATCCCACTTCTCTATCTTTCCGTTCGGCAATTCCATATAATCCGAATAGATATCTAATATTGTCCCCTTATGCTCCAGTTCTCTTTTGATACGTTTGATCAATGGCTGTTTCATGTTTTCCTCCTTTTTCACCCACTAAAGAAGACCGCCAACAAAAATTTGTTGACGGCCTTGATTCTTTACTTTGCGTAATCCGTTACACGAGATTCCCGGATCACATTGACTTTAATCTGTCCCGGATACTCCAAATCATTCTCTATCTGTTTGGAAATATCGCGTGCTAACAGAACCATATCAGCATCGTTGATTTGTTCAGGAACTACCATAATCCGAACCTCTCTACCTGCCTGAATAGCAAATGACTTATCCACACCTTTGAAACTGTTTGCAATGTCTTCTAACTGTTTCAACCTGTTAGAATATGTTTCCAGAGTCTCTCTTCTCGCACCTGGCCTTGCCGCCGAGATGGCATCCGCCGCCTGCACAAGACAGGCAATCATGGACTCCGGTTCTACATCTCCATGATGCGCTTCTACTGCATTAATAATGGTCGGACTTTCTTTGTATTTCCTGCATAAGTCCACACCAATCTGAATATGGGAGCCTTCCACTTCATGATCCACAGACTTTCCAATATCGTGGAGCAGTCCGGCACGTTTTGCCTGCCTTACATCCACGCCTATCTCTGCCGCCAGTAAGCCTGAAAGCTGTGCCACCTCAATAGAATGTTTCAATGCATTCTGCCCATAGCTTGTCCTGAATTTCATTTTTCCAAGCAGACGAACAAGTTCTGAATGAATTCCATGCACTCCAACTTCCAGCGTTGCCGCTTCTCCCTCTTCCCGAATCATGGTCTCAACTTCTTTCTGAGCCTTTTCAACCATTTCTTCGATTCTTGCCGGATGGATACGTCCATCCACGATCAATTTCTCCAAAGCAATTCGAGCCACTTCCCGACGGACCGGATCAAAGCCGGAAAGTATTACTGCCTCCGGCGTATCATCAATAATGAGGTCCACACCTGTCATGGTCTCTAAGGTTCTGATATTTCGTCCCTCTCTACCAATGATTCTTCCTTTCATCTCGTCATTGGGAAGCTGCACTACGGAAATCGTAGTCTCCGCCACATGATCCGCGGCGCATTTCTGAATAGCCGTTACGATGTATTCTCTTGCTTTCTTTCCTGCTTCCTCTTTTGCTCTGATGTCCATTTCTTTGATCAATTTTGCAGTATCAAGCTTCACATCATCTTCAATCATTTTTAAAAGATAATCTTTTGCCTGTTCAGAGGTTAATCCTGAGATTCTTTCCAGTTCCTGTACGCGTTTTTCATGTAGCTGTGTAACTTCTGCTTTCTGCCTGTTAATTTCTTCTTCCTTTGCTGCAAAACCTGCTTCTCTCTTCTCAATGGACTCTAATTTCTTGTCCAAATGCTCTTCCTTCTGGATGATACGCCGCTCATTGCGTTGGATCTCATTCCGGCGTTCTTTGATCTCTTTGTCCAGTTCATTCTTGCTGCGAATGGACTCTTCCTTGATCTCCAGCATGGATTCCCGTTTCTTGTTCTCAGCAGTCTTAACAGCTTCATCTATTATCTCTCTTGCCTTCTCTTCCGCACTTCCAATTTTGGATTCTGCGACACGTTTGCGGTATGCAACCGTAGCGAAGTAAGTAATAGGTACTGCGATAATTAACGTGACAACTACAGGGATTAAAATAATCCATACATTCTGCACAGGAGCACCTCCTTTATTTAATTATCATTGTACATATAAAAAACGTACCCGTTTTAATATGCCATATACAGTAAACCGCACCCATGATATGCAGTCTAAAGACATGATATACAACATATTGATTTTATACTTTTTTGCGCCTCATGTCAAGTGTTCCAGTACATACAAAATATCATTCGAAGAAAATCCCCTGCGCATAAGAAACCGGTACATTCTCTGTTTCTCCCTGAGGTCTGCACTCCGGGCAGAATATTCTTTCTTCCGTACCCATGCAAGAATCTGCTCCCTCTCGCTCTCCTGGCCGTACTCCTCCTCCAGCGCCTGCCAGATATATTCCCGGGATACGCCCTTCCCCTGAAGCTGCATCTGTATCATTCTCCGGCTCTTACTGTCCCTGTGGCACCGCACATAATTCTGTGCATAGCGTAAATCGTCCACATAATGATAGCCCTTCACATAGCCAATCGCATCTTCAATGACATCCTCCGGATAGAAGCCCTGCTTTAATTTTGTCCGTAACTGGTTCTCCGTGCGGTCCATCCTCTCCAGAAGATGCATGGTTCTTTTCCTTGCCCGCTTTATGAGAATCTCCTGACGGATTTCCTGAAACTGCTCCCGGGTAAGTTCCTCCCCCTCCTGCAAGCCGTACTTCCTGCTCTCTCCTTTGTACAGCGGGAAACTGTATCCATCCTCCAACAGAACCCGCACACGTTTCTTATCCAGTTCCTCAATCTGTACGACCTGCATCCTGCTCTCCCTCTCTCTGTTCTTCTATGTTCCGGCAGTAATTATGATTCCTCGACCTTCTTTGCAGATGCCTGTTTCTTCGGCTCCTCCTCTGCCTCTTCCTGTGCAGAATCGTCCGCCAGTACCTGCGCGCGCACTTTCTCCTCTACTTCCTTGCAGATGTCTGCATGTTCCCGCAGATACTGCTTGGCATTCTCGCGCCCCTGTCCGATCTTCTCGCTGTTATAGGCAAACCAGGCGCCGGACTTATTGATGATTCCAAGCTCTGCCGCATTGTCCAGGATATCTCCTTCCTTCGAGATTCCCTGACCGAACATAATATCAAATTCCGCCTCTTTAAACGGCGGAGCCACCTTATTCTTGACAATCTTAACCCTTGTCCGGTTTCCAATGAATTCCCCTGCCTGTTTCAGGGTCTCAATCCTTCGCACATCAAGACGGACAGAAGAATAGAACTTCAACGCACGCCCGCCAGTCGTCGTCTCGGGATTCCCAAACATGACGCCGACCTTCTCACGCAGCTGATTGATAAATATAACGATACAGTTGGTCTTGCTGATCACTGCCGTCAGTTTACGCAACGCCTGCGACATGAGGCGCGCCTGCAGTCCCACATGGGAATCTCCCATATCCCCGTCAATCTCCGCCTTGGGGACGAGGGCCGCCACGGAGTCCACAATTACGATATCCACGGCTCCGGAACGCACCATCGTCTCTGTAATCTCAAGCGCCTGCTCCCCGTTATCCGGCTGGGAAATATAGAGGTTGTCAATATCCACCCCAATATTCTTCGCATATACCGGATCCAATGCATGTTCCGCGTCGATGAACCCGGCGATGCCGCCGTTCTTCTGAACCTCCGCCACCATATGTAACGCCACCGTCGTCTTACCGCTGGACTCCGGTCCGTACACTTCGACAATTCTCCCCTTGGGCACTCCGCCGACACCCAAAGCCAGATCAAGGCTGAGGCATCCGGTAGGCACCGCCTCCACGTTCATGCCCTTTGCCGAATCTCCAAGTTTCATCACAGAACCCTTACCGTAATCCTTCTCAATCTTGGCGATTGCCGCACTCAGCGCCTTTAACTTCTCTTCCTTCGTTCCAGGTACGTCCAGCACCTTTGATTTATCTTCTCTTGCCATATCTGATCTCCTTCTCTTGCGAACTTATGTTCGTATATTTCATATACTAATACACATTGTATAAATTGTCAACTGTTTTTTATGCGGAATTCAAAAGCGGAACCGCCAATGATTGCGATCTATGCGCCAATCGCTCCCGGAAAAGAAAAAAGAACAGCTACACGCGGTAACTGTTCTTCATTATAAGGCCTGTACGCAAATCCGTCAAGGCAGCATCGCCCGAATCTGGTCAAGAGAATGGAATCCGACCTCTTTTTTAACCACCTCTCCATTTTCGAACATAATCAGGGTGGGAATGCTCATGACATTATATTTCTGTGCAAGCTCCCCCTCCTCGTCTATGTTCAGTTTTCCAATCTTCAGCTTTCCTTCGAGAGCCTTTGCTGCTTCCTCCACGACCGGTCCCTGCATCTGGCACGGGCCGCACCATACTGCCCAAAAGTCAATTAAAACCGGCAATTTGCTGTTTGTCACTTCTTCCTCAAAATTATCCATTGTAATATTTACTACTGCCATATTCATTCCTCCTTCATAAGATAACGGCACGCGTCGCTCCTCGCATTTGCCTTTCTCCTCATACGGTAACGGCACGCGTCGCTCCTCGCATTTGCCTTTCTCTTCTACCATAATACTATACATATTTCTAACCGGCAAATAAATTTTGTTAAAAAACCGTTAAAATTTCCAATCTTCCTTGAAACACCCTTTTCTTCGTGTTACAGTAATCCTATACCTGTTAACGATGCCAAAATACAAAGGAGTATAAATGAAGAGGGAAAATTTAAAACGATTACTGTACGATCTCACTATTACGATTGGACTGCTGGCATTGACCACCGGACTCACCTTTGTTCTGTTTTTCCACGTCTCCGATAATTCAGCCAATACTGCATTGTTATATCTAATCGGCATTACCACCATCGCATATTGCACAAACGGATACCTTTTCGGCACATTTGCTTCTGTCTGCGGGGTTTTTTGTATCAATTACATTTTTACATACCCTTATTTTAGTATAGACTTTTCAGCGCCAGATTATCCGGCTGTTTTTATCTGTATGCAGACACTGTTTTTAGCGGCGAGCACCGCCGCATCCTACATAAGGCAGCAGGCAAAGGTACTCCGTGCGCGGGAAAAGCAGCTTCTGGAGGCAGAGAAAGAAAAACTGCGTGCAAACCTTCTGCGCGCTGTCTCACATGACCTGCGCACCCCATTGACCAGCATTATGGGAGCAAGCGCTTCGCTGGAAGAGAACTGGGAGAATTACGAGACGTGGGAACGCCTTGAACTCATCCACAACATCCACGATGACGCGGACTGGCTTTTAAACATGGTAGAAAACATCCTCTCCGTCACACGCATACAGACAAAAGATTCCAACCTGAACCTGTCCATAGAAGTGCTGGATGAGGTTGTTGCCGAGTCGGTCACACGGCTGAAAAAGCGTTTTCCGGATGCAGAAATAGAGGTAACGGTTCCCGTAGAAATCATCCTGTTTCCGATGGACGCCAGGCTGATTGAGCAGGTTCTGATCAACCTTATGGAAAACGCGCTGACGCACGCGCACAGCGAGCAGCCAATCCAGCTGATTGTCGAAAATAAGCCGGACGATATTTATTTCCGTGTCATAGACCATGGAATCGGACTTAACAAGGCGCATCTGGATCATATATTTGACGGGACTTATCCGGAATCCGTCTCTTCAGACGTCCATAAAGGAATGGGAATCGGGCTTTCCATCTGCCAGAGCATTATTACGGCACATCACGGGACAATCAGCGCCAGAAATCACGAAGACGGCGCGGAGTTCCTGTTCACGCTGCCAAAGCCAAAGGAGGGGCAGCCATATGCATAAATTTCATGTATTAATCATTGAAGATGAAAAAAACATCAGAAATTTCATATCCAAGACGCTCTCTTCCCAGGGCTATCGGGTAAGCTGCGCCGCCACCGGGAACGAAGCCTTATCCCTCGCTCCATGCCTTGTTTCATGCCCCGTTCCATGCACCGCTCTATAATTACTTCCGAAATATTACACATATCCTGTATCCTCCCTTCCAG
>CAJUOE010000171.1 GCA_910587895.1 uncultured Lachnospiraceae bacterium | reverse complement strand
TTCCATGCCGGAAATCTCCTCCACCTTAATGCCGACCGGGGTTGGGTGACGCCAATAAATGAATTCAGTTTCCATGTCGTTGGCGGTGAGCAGAATGACCGGCATTTGAGAGGATTTGCGTAGTTCCCCGAGCAGATCCATGCCGTTTCCATCCGGCAGGTTGATATCCAATATCATCAAATTACAGGTATGATGTTTTAATGTTTCCCTTGCCTCACGGATTGTCTCGCAGGGAAGGAAAGAAAGTTCCTCTGATCGTAATGCCATGCAGATTCCGTGACTGAGGGGCTGGTCGTCTTCGACAATAATTATTTTCTTCATATTTGCATACCTCCGGGGTGTTCCTCTGTCGGCAGCATGAGGATAAGATTGGCTGCTGTATGCCAATCATTGTAGCAGGGTGGGGGTGGTTTTGCAAGTTCATTAAGGAACGGTGTTTTCTGATTGAGTAAATTTGTACAATGTGGTAAAATATAATGAAAGGAACGGATAACAATGGACAATGTAAGGATAACAAATACACCATATGATGATGTGTTTCGCACATTGTTGAATGATTGCAGTTCTCTAATCATCCCTGTGATAAACGAGGTGTTTGGTGAACATTATTCTGGACAGGAGAAAATCGTCTTCTCCCCAAATGAGCACTTTCTGAACCAACAGGATGGGAATGAAGATGAACGGATTACTGATACCAGTTTCAAGATAGAAGGAAAAGAGTCAAAAAAATACCATCTGGAATGCCAAAGCAGTACCGATAACAGTATGCTGGTCCGGTTTTTTGAATATGACACCCAAATCGCCCTGGATGAAGGTACAATCAAAGGGAATATCCTTACTGTGACATTGCCACATTCCGCTGTATTGTTTTTGAGGCATTTTGCATCAACACCTGATACGCTGAAAATAAGGATGGTAACACCAGGGGGAACCGTGGAATATGATGTCCTGGTGATGAAATCCCAACTATACACTTTGGAAGAGATTTTTGAGAAAAACCTTCTGCTGTTGATTCCTTTCTATATCTTTTCTCACGAAACACGGTTTGATGAATATGAGAGGGATCAAGTAAAACGGAAAGCCTTACAGGAAGAATATGAATGGATCAAAAATAAACTGGAGGAACTCTTAAATCAGGGAGCAGTCAGTGAATACACAAGATGTACTATTATTGATATGTCGAATAAAGTATTGGAGCATATCGCTGTAAAATATGATTCTGTTAAGGAAGGAGTGAAAGCGGTTATGGGAGGGAAGGTTCTGGAATATGAAGCAAAGACAATAAAAAGAGAAGGTATTGAAGAGGGAATCAAGGGTACCGTTTCTATATTAAAAAATTTAGGTGTCCCAGCACAAACAATCCTGGTAAAGATTCAGGAGCAATACAATCTCAGCCCTGAGGCATCCAAAAAATATCTGTAAAAAACTTTGTCAGTCTATTTTTATTCTCGCGAGCAATGAGCCAAGCAGCCGCCGCAAGAGGAAGCGCTCTGATGAGCGCGCAGGTCATCAGCCTTTGGCTGGTGACAAATCTTGCGCGGATATTTGGCGAATGCCGCGAGGGTAAGTGCCCTGTGGGGGCAAATGCCCCGCCCCTTGGGGCGGAAAGAACAAGCTAGGTCATGCCTCGTAGCTTGCTGCGGGGTATTTGACTGGGCTGGCATTTGTATGGAGTATTAGTCGGAAAGGGAAAAAATGAAACTGAAAAATGTGTTAATAGTCGTGGAAGATATTGAAAAATCTATTGCATTTTACCGGGATTTGTTTGGCCTTGACGTGATCCTTGACAATGATGGAAATGTGATTATGACGGAAGGGCTTGTCCTTCAGGATAAAAAGATATGGGAAAAATTCATTGAAAAGGAAATTATCCCGGAAAATAACGCCAGTGAGCTGTATTTTGAGGAAAAAGATATTGAGGCGTTTGCAGAGAAACTGGATAATTACCATCAACCGATTACCTATGTGAATCGTCTGATGGAACACTCATGGGGACAGAAGGTAATCCGTTTTTATGACCCGGATGGAAATCTGATTGAGGTCGGGACGCCGATGGGGTAGCGTGGGGGATGGTTGATCCTATAATATACATTGTAGATTGATATGGGGAAGTGATTACTATTATAAGTTATCAGCCATTATGGAATACACTAAAGAAAAAGAATATCAGCCAATATAAGCTGATCAAAAAGTATGGTTTCAGTACAGGTACCTTGGACGCATTGCGTAAGGATAAGAGTATCACGTTGAATACATTGCATGATATCTGCATGATGCTGGATTGTGAAATTACAGATGTAGTAGAGTTTAGGAAACAACGATAACGGCTAATCGATTCAGGATGTTCGGTTAGTTGTTTTATTATCTAATAGGAAAGACCTTGTCACGCTAAATAATTTTAGTCTGGAGCCGCTTGAGTTTTGTGCCTGCTTTAGGTATAATATCATACAGAGAAAGATGGCGATATAAGGCACCTTTGCTGGAAATGGAAAAACGAAACGATTAGAGGAGAGAGTCGTATGGACAATGACAGGCAGAAAGAATTTTTAAATTTTCTGTTGGAGAGATTTAAAATAGAAAGACAAAAGTTCGACAGGTCCGGCGTATATGCATATACGCAGCGGCTGCTTGCCTATAATTCAAATAAGATAGAAGGAAGCACGCTGACGGAGGAGCAGACCGCGTCCCTGTTTGACAATGGGACGCTGCCCAAATCGGATGATTATTACAAGGCAAAAGATGTCGAGGAATTTCATGCCAGGTATGAGGGCATACATCCGTTTCAAGACGGGAATGGCCGCACAGGAAGGATGATTATTTTCAGAGAATGCCTGAAGAATGGAATGATACCGATTGTGATTGAAGATGCAAACAGGAATGGGTATTTAGAGGCTTTAAAAGAATACAGGGAAAACAGAAGCGTGGGTAAGTTGATAACGCTTTTCGAGGAGGAGCAGAAGTTCTATTTTGAAAAGGGCAAATATTTTATGTAGTCCAGAATGACTAGAAAAAGAGGTAGATCGTAACATGGTAAAAAATAAATTTCTAAAAGTATTTGGCGCTTTATCCGGCGCATTTGCAGTATTTATGGCGTTTGGCTGGTCATTTTTTAAAATGACAGTTCGTTACAAAGACCATAAGAGACAGGAGAAAAAGAAATGGTTCGCGTTATCCCATACCAAAGTGAACCATCCAAGGCATAAATTTGAGAAGGAGTATGAGGAAGGAAAGGCGTGGTGTGCCAGTCAGGAGATGGAGGAATGCTATATCTGGAGTGCGGACGGGCTGAGATTACATGCATCGTATCTTCCGGCAGAGAATGCGAAACGGTTTGTGCTGTTGAGCCATGGATACAAGGGCAGTGGTTTTGGGGACTTTGCCTATACGGCCCGTTTTCTTCATGAGAATCACTGCAACCTGCTTTTTATCGACCAGCGGTGCTGTGGGGAGAGCCAGGGAGAATATATTACTTTTGGGGCGAGGGAGCAGTTTGACGTGCAGAGATGGGCGTATTATATTGCCAGAAGGAATCCGGAAAATCTTCCGATATACCTCTATGGGGAATCCATGGGTGCGGCGGCAGTGCTGATGGCATCGGCGCACAGGTTGCCGCGTCAGGTCAAGGGCTTGATTGCAGATTGTGCGTTCTGTTCCATGAAAAGCCAGATGCAGGATATGGCAAGTAACTGGTTCCACCTGCACTGGATCGGGCTGTTATTGTTCCGCCTGAATTTGTTCTGCGCCCTGTTCGCCGGTTTTCGTATGAAGGATGCGGATACGGCAGAGGCCTTAAAGACGAATGGGCGGCCGGTGTTATTTTTCCACGGTGCAAAGGATACGTATGTGGATCCGGGCAACTCGCTGTACAATTACTCTTTGTGCCGCGCACCGAAGGAGCTGGTGGTGATGCCGGAGGCGAGGCATCTTTGCAGCGCCTATGAGGAGCCGGAGCTGTATCGGGAGAAGGTTTTGGGGTTTTTTGAAAAGTACGATTAAATTGTATCTAACATAATGGTTAAAATCTGTCTATATCTTGTGAATCTCACAATGCCACCCTAAATTGATCATATGAGGGTGGTTTTGTTTTGCATAAATTTCCATTTGTAAAGTCTCGGTCAATTTTGGATAAAGTGTATGCTAACTCTCTCAGGGGGTAGAATTTAAATATAAAATGTGTTAGTTTCTCAGAGGAGGAAGGCAAATGCGCAGCATTTCTTGAATGCCTTCCGACGAACTGGCAGGTGACGAGGAGCGTCGCGTGCCGATACCATTTTTTGTAAGGAGGATTACCCATGAGAGATTACTATTCGTTGACAGCGGCACAGAAAATGCATCACAACTGGATTCAGGATTATAAGACGCAGCAAGTGTCGGGAGTCAGCGTTGTGGCGTCCCTGAAGGCAGCTTTGGATTTTGGCCTGTTAAAAAAATGTATCCAGCTGGAGTTTGAGCGCTATGGATGCATGAGACTGCGCTTTACAAAGCCCGGTGAGAAAGGGCAGGTCAAACAGTATGTGGTGGAAAAGGAAACCAGGGACATTCCCATAAAAGATTTATCCGGCATGAGCCTTTCCGAGGCGGATAAGCTTATGCAGCAGTGGGCGTATGAGACGTTTGACGGAGATGATATTCCGCTGTGCGACGTGACGATGGTAAAACTTCCGGAGGGATTTAACGGATTTTTTATCCACATGGACCACAGGCTGATAGATTCCTGCGGCCTTGTGGTGATGATAAATGATTTGATGCAGCTTTATACGCATTACCGGTTCGGTTCCGAGTACCCGAAAGATCTGGCAGATTTTGAGATGGTTCTGGAAAAGGACTTAAAGAAAGCTGGCAACGAGAAACGTTTTGCCAAAGACAAAAAATTCTGGGACGACCAGTTGGACGCGCTGGGAGAACCGCTTTATTCCGATATCCAGGGGCCTTCTGTCCTTGAGGAGGCAAGGCTGCGGCATGGAAATCCCAATTTAAGGGCGGCGGATATCGAGATGAAAGATTTGTTTGTGGAGGTAAAGGATTATTATCTGGAACCGGAGCCGACGAAGAACCTGATTGCATTTTGCATGAACCATCAGCTTTCGATGACCAACCTCCTTCTTCTGGGAATCCGTACCTACCTGTCAAAGGTAAACGACGGGCAGGAAGATATCACGATCCAGAATTTTATTTCCCGGCGTTCCACGCATGACGAGTGGACATCCGGCGGCAGCAGGACGATTATGTTTCCCTGCCGGACGGTGATTCCCGCTGAGATGGAGTTTATGGCGGCAGCCTATGAAATCCAGAATGTGCAGAACCGCATTTATATGCACAGCAACTATGACCCGGCGCTGATTATGGAAGAGATGAGGAAACGTTACCATACGCCGGAGCATACCTCTTATGAGAGCTGCTACCTTACGTACCAGCCGTTGCCGGTAAAGATGGATAACCCGCACTTAGCAGATATTCAGCAGCATTCGAAATGGTTTGCCAATGGCGCGGCGACGAAGAAGATGTATCTGACCGTATCGCATACGGAACATGGGGGGATGAATTTCTCCTACCATTACCAGACGGCTCATCTTGAGGAGCATGATATGGAACTCTTATATTACTATATGATGCGCATCCTGTTCAAAGGGATTGCAGAGCCGGATATGAGCATTGGCGAAATTATGGCACAGGTATAATAATATTAGGAATAGAACAATTTAGCAAGTACACAAAAATCAGGAGGAAGAATGATGACACAGGAAATGCAGTTTAAGAAGATTGTAGCACAGTATTGTGAGGTAAAGCCGGAGGACATGAAAAATGAGATGAGGTTCCGCGAGGATTTGGGGTTCAGTTCCCTGGATTTCATGTCTTTTCTGGGCGAGCTTGAGGACACGTTTGACGTAGAGCTTGAGGAAGAGGACGTATTGCAGGTTCTCACGATTGCCGAGGCTCTGGAAATGATGGAAAAATTACAGCAGGAGGCGTAAAAATATGGGAATGCTTATTCGTGATGTCTTAGAAAACAGTGTAGAGAAATTTGCAGACATTCAGGCGGTAAAATGGCTGAAGAAAAAGGAAATTCAGGAGAGAAGTTATAAGGAACTGATGGAAAATGTTGTGGCAATCCGGAAAGGATTGCGAAAAGAAGGATTTCAGGGGAAACATATTGCGCTGATTGGCGTAAGCTCTGTGGAATGGATTGAAAGTTACCTGGGCGTGATTACCGGAAATACTGTTGCCGTGCCGCTGGACGCCGGTCTTCCCGGTGAGGACCTGATTGATTTGATTAACCGCTCGGATGCGGAAGGATTGTTCTTGAGTCCCAAGCATCTGCCGCTTTTGGAGGCGATTCTGGCAGCCTGCCCGAAACTGAGGAAAATCTGGATCCTTCAGGAAGAGGATGTGGAAATTTCTGATGAGAAAGTAATGTCTCTGGCAGAACTTAAATCTTCGGGGGCAGATGGTGCGGACGCAGACAGTCCGGCGCCGGAGGACGTATCAACGATTATTTTTACTTCTGGAACGACCGGAAAGAGCAAGGGCGTGATGCTGACGCAGTATAATCTGGCAACAAACGTGGAGTATGTACGTTATACGGCAGAGCCCGGAACGGCAATGTTGAGCGTGCTGCCGATCCACCATGCTTTCTGCCTGGTGATGGACTGGCTGAAAGGATTTTCTCTGGGGGCAACCATATGCATCAACGATTCCCTCCTGCATATGGTGAAAAATATGGGTGTTTTCCGGCCGGAGGTTATTCTGATGGTTCCGATGATGGTGGAGACAATTTATAAAAGGCTTTCTGCTGCGGATCCGGCGATTCCCAAACAGGCGCTGGCTGACAATGTATTTGGCGGGAAACTGAGAATCATATTTACCGGCGGCGCCCATCTTGATCCGTTTTATATTGAAAAATTTGCAGAATACGGCGTGGATATCTATGAGGGATATGGCATGTCCGAATGTTCTCCGGTTATCAGTTCCAATATGCCGGGGGATAATAAACCTGGCTCGATTGGCCGGCCGCTTGCCAATGCAAAGATTGCTTTTGACAATGGCGAAATCCTGGTAAAGGGCAGCAGTGTCATGATGGGATATTACCAGATGCCCGAAGAGACGGCAGAGACTTTAAAAGACGGCTGGCTCCACACGGGAGACAAGGGATATCTGGATGAAGATGGCTTCCTGTTTATCAACGGGCGTGTGAAGAACCTGATTATCCTTTCCAACGGCGAGAACATTTCCCCGGAGGAGATAGAGAATAAGCTTGCGCTCGGCGCGTTGGTAGGAGAGGTTGTCGTAACCGGTGAGGACAATGGCCTTACGGCGAGAATTTATCCGGATATGGACGTCGTGCAGGCAAAAGGCCTGGGGGAAAGCGAAATACAGGCAGGGCTACAGGCGTTCATAGACGAATATAATAAGAAACAGCCGACTTATCGCCAGATTACGGGACTGGTTGTGCGCAAAAACCCATTTATCCGCAGTTCAACCAAAAAGATTAAACGCCAGGAAGCGCTGATTGACGAGCCTTTAGGATAAAAATATCAAATGGCGCTGACGGATGGTCTTTATGATATAAAGGGCATCATGACGGCGATGAACGACTGCGTTAAGATATCGGCGACGACCTCCGCAGGAGCCTGGAAATTTTCTGTGCTCCATTTGTGGAGTACGCCGACCGTGCTGCCGATAACGCAGGCGATCATATAGGAGAACTCTTCCTTGCTGGGATGGGAAGGGTCGGTGTTTTGCATGATATTCGATACATAGCGATGGAACATGGTGATGAATTTTTCGAAAAATGCACCGCCTTCCGGGTTCCGTAGAAGGTTCGCCAGAAAAGGATTTGTCATTGTGTATTCGCAGATGGTCTGAAAATAATTTTTGCAGATTTCCCGGTCGTTTTTGGGGTGAAACGTTTCCATCAGGGAAAATATGTCCTGAATGGTTTTATCCTCGACGGCAATTACGAGGGCTGGAATATTTTCGAAGTGGTTGTAAAAGGTGCTTCGGACAATTCCGGCTCTCTTTATTACGTCGGAAACGGTTATTTTATCTAGTTCTTTCTCTTTGAGGACTAAAAAGAATGCGTCGTAGATGGCTTCATCGGCCACGGAATATCTTTCGTCCTGGATATCGTTCATCATAGGCTGGTTCCTCCTCGTGTCATATTATATCACAAAATTCCAAAATATAACTTTCTTTTTTTTCTGCATCGTGTTAAGGTAAGAGTAATCTGCCTGATAAGCAGGCTGGACAAGAAAATATTTTATAAGGAGAAGATAATATGTTATTCATAGAATATCCAAAATGCTCTACCTGTAAGAAAGCGAAAAAATGGCTGGATGCACAGAATGTCGCATACGATGACCGTCATATCGTGGAGGACAACCCCACGTATGAGGAACTGAAACAGTGGCATGTAAGGAGCGGCCTGCCTTTGAAACGGTTTTTCAATACGAGCGGCATGTTGTACCGGGAAATGCAGCTGAAAGACAGGCTTCCGAACATGAGCGAGGAGGAACAGCTGCAATTGCTTGCCACAAATGGAATGCTTGTCAAACGGCCGCTGCTTGTGGATGGGGATCTGGTGCTTACCGGTTTTAAAGAGGCGGAATGGGCGGAACGTGTCTCGTCTTAAATTATTGATGCAGAAGGAAGGGTGAATGAACGATGAAATTAAAAAAACTGAGACAAATGAATAAGAAAGGGATTGCTATGGTGTTATGTCTTGCTATGGCGGTTTCTATGGGAGAGTCCTCTGTTTCGCTTGCTGCAGGGCGTGACCGGACAGAGACGGTGGCAGGAGGAGAGGCAGCGGGAAATGAGCGGCAGGCAGCAGATGGAATACGGCAGGCAGAAGCGCTTGACCGTGGCGTAATCGCCATGAAGACGGCAGACGGCGTATATCTGAGCTGGAGGTATCTAGGTACGGATGCTGCCAATACATCTTTTGACATTTACCGGGATGGGCAGAAAATTACAGCTGCCCCTGTCGCCGACAGTACCAATTATGTAGACAAACAGGGAACTTTGCAGTCTGTGTACTCTATACATACGCTGGTTGCAGGAAAGGAAACGCAGCAAAGCGAAGATGTCCGCGTCAATGCGAACGATTTTTTTGATATTATATTGGATAAGCCTGCCCCCGGGGTAACCCCGACTGGACAGGAGTACGATTATACCCCCAATGATGCGAGCTGTGGCGATTTGGATGGCGATGGGGAATATGAGATCGTCCTTAAATGGATGCCCTCTAATTCTGGAGATAACATGCCCGACGGCTATCGGGGCAATGTCTACTATGACGCCTATAAGCTGAACGGCACAAGGCTGTGGCGGATTGACATGGGCGTTAATATCCGTGCCGGCGCCCACTACACACCGTTCATGGTGTACGATTTCGATGGGGACGGTTATGCAGAGCTGGTTATGAAGACGGCGGATGGAACGATTGATGGCAGGGGAAAGATGATAGGCAAAGATAAGGATTGGAGAAATCAATCTGGAACGATCATGGATGGGCCGGAGTACCTGACACTGTTTGATGGATTTACCGGGGAGGCGTTAGATACCGTGGATTACGAACCGGGACGTAACTACCGTGGCAAGCCGGAAGAAAATGTCAATGCCGATTACTGGGGAGATGGATTTGGCAACCGCAGTGAGCGTTATCTGGCGGCAGTCGCTTACTTAAACGGAACTACGCCCAGCGTACTGATGTGTCGGGGATATTATGTAAACTTTGGTATTGCAGCATACGATATCGTAGACAAGAAATTTCAGAAGAGGTGGTTTTTTGATACGGCAGAGGAAGGAAACGAGGACTGCATTGGGCAGGGCAACCATAACCTTTCCGTGGCGGATGCAGATGGGGATGGGTTTGACGAGATCGTTTATGGCGCCTGTACCATAGACCACGATGGAACAATGCTCTATTCCAATAAATTCGGGCATGGCGACGCCCTGCACGTAAGTGATTTTGATCCTGAACATGAGGGACTTGAAATCTGGAGCTGCTTTGAGCATACGGGCGGAGCCGCGCTGCGAGATGCAAAGACAGGGGAAGTTCTTTTCCGTGCCGGGGAAGGCCCCTGGGATACCGGGCGGTGCGTAGCGGGGAATTTCGTAGCCAGCCATCCGGGAAGCGAATTTGCCTACATAGGCTCCGGATTGTTGGATGCACAGGGGAATCCGGTGTTAAATGAAGAGGGCAAGGAGATTGGCTGGCCGTTTAAATGGTCGATGAATTCCGCCGTTTACTGGGATGGGGAGCTGGAACGCCAGTCACTGGACAGAACTTTTGTGGAATGTTATCAGCATGGACGGGAGTTGACGGCAGCAGCGGGATATAATAACGGCACAAAGGGAAATTGCTGTCTGTCTGCGGATCTTTTTGGCGATTGGAGGGAGGAAATAATCTTTCCGGCGGGAGACCGGCTTCGTGTGTACAGCACGACCATTCCCACCAAATACCGGATTGCCACGCTGATGCATGATACGCAGTACCGCTGTCAGGTGGCTTGTCAGAACGTAGGCTATAACCAGCCGCCGCATACCAGCTTTTTCCTGGGAACTGGTTATCCGCTGCCAGAGCAGCCGGATATAGAGGAGATAAAGGCTCCGGTAGTAAAGCAGAAAACCGCGTCCTGGGATTTTGAAATCGAAAAAGACGGCGCGGTTGCGGATTCTACCGGAAAAGGGAATATATTATCGTTGCAGGGCGCGGCGTCCGTGCAGGATAATGCGGTGAAGGAGAGCGGCATACTGGTTCTGGACGGTACGAACGGGACTTACGCACAGTTTCCGGCAGGGATGTTTGACAACCTTACGGAAACTACGATTGAGATGGATGTGCGTGTAGATGAGGCGAAAGAGAATGCGGCAGTGTTTGCATTGGGCAGCGAAGGATCATATTTAACGCTTGAAATCATGGATACCACCATCAAAGCATCCATTTGTAAAGATTCTGTGGAGCAGAAAGCGGAGGGAACGATAGCCTCCTGCCAGGGGAAATGGATGCACCTTGCGCTGGTGGTATCCCCGGGCAGCCTGAAGATATATAAGGACAGGACGCTTTTGGCGGAGAAAAATGACCTTACTATTTCGCTTAAGGATCTGGGACAGGAACTCTCGGCTTGCCTGGGCAAATCATATGCCTCTGGAGACACGTATTTCCAGGGGGCGCTTGACAATGTGGAAGTGTACAATTATGCAAAGACAGCGGCGGATATCGCCTATACGGAGACGGTTTCCGTGGATTACCGCATAAAAGAAGGAGGAAGGATTGAAGGAAGGGCGCAGCAGACCATTCTGAAAGGAAATACGGCAAGCAAGGTCAGAGCTGTTCCTCATGAAGGATGGAGGTTTGTGCGTTGGAGCGACGGCAGCAAAGATCCGCAGCGTCAGGAAGTTATGCTGGAAAATGATTTTGCGGTTACCGCCATTTTTGGAAAAGAGACGGTAGGGGCGAACAGCCTGGTTGCCTCCTATGATTTTGAGACGGTGGACGATATCTGTGTGGAGGATAGCACAAAGAATGGTTATCCCATACGGTTACGCGGAAATGCGCAGATTGTCAAGGATGACATTACCGAAAGCAACGTGCTTAATGTGAATGGGAGCGGCGACACTTTTGGTGAATTTGAAGAGGGCATGTTCGACCATCTGGATGAGATGACGGTTTTGATGGATGTAAGGTCCTATATGGCAGCCCGGACAAATTTCTTCACGTTTGCGGTCGGGAAGGATACGGATAAATATCTGTTCTTCAAGCTGGCGGATACCCAGCTTAGGGCTGCGATGACAAATAACGGCCATGGCGGAGAGAAGAGTGCGGATGCAGCAATCGAAGGCAGCTGGGGGGAATGGACAAAGATTGCCCTGGTTATCCGTGGAAATAAGCTGCTGATATACAGGGACCAGGAACTGGCCGCCGAGACAGATATTACGGGGACGACGGTTTCCGGCCTCGGAGAGCAGGTGAAAGCTTATCTGGGAAAATCATTTTATGCGGGGGACGCATATTTTAACGGATCGTTCGATAACCTGAAGGTGTACAATTATGCGATGACAAAGGAGCAGTTGGACGAGGCGTCCAGCGTGGCGTATGTCACGGTTCGTTACGAGGCGGAGGATGCATACGGAATGATACAGGGAGAAAGCGAGCAGCGGATTAAGAAAGGATCTAAGACGCAGGAAGTAGAGGCGGTTCCGAAAGAGGAATATCGTTTCGTGCGCTGGAGCGACGGTATTATGACTGCCAGAAGACAGGACACTTTTGTGGCAAAAGATAAGTCGGTGAAGGCTGTATTTGCGAAAAAGGACGCCAATGAAAACGGTTTGATTGCAGCTTATGATTTTGAGGCGGACTATGAGGAATTTGCGGCGGATACGAGTTTGCAGGGAAATCTTCTGGACTACCATGGCGAGGCGCAGGTGAAAAAGGATTCCGACCTTGGTTCCAGAGTATTGTATTTGAATGGCACGACAGATACCTATGCCAATTTGCCACAGGGCTTATTCGACGGCATGGATAGTTTTACCTTGCGCATGAAAGTAAAACCGGAGAGCACGCAAGGGAATTTCTTCACATTTGCGGTAGGGTCAGACGATCAGAAGTATCTTTATTTTAAGACCATGGATAAGGCGGTAAAAACAGTTATCACATCGTCCGGAAACGGCGCGGAACAGGTTGCGCAGGGCGGCGTGGATACCTGCACGGACAGATGGCTGGATATGACAATCGTTGTGGAACCGGATCGTATGAAAATGTACGAAGGAAAATACCTTGTTGCAGAAAAGAGCGGCGTAACGGTTCCTGTTTCTGAGCTGGGCGAAAATCCCAGCGCCTTTCTGGGAAAATCATTTTACGGTGCGGATACTTATTTTAAGGGAAGTTTTGACGATATTGAGCTATATAATTATGCCTGGAATTCCAAACAGATCGTGGATGATACAGGGATCGTGAAAGAAAAGATTGCAGATTTTTCCATGAAAGACGCGCAGGGCCTCAAAGGCAACGGGGCGGTTGCTTCCGTCATGGGAACGGCGAAATTTGTCGAGGACGAAACGCGTGGAGGAGCCATGTCGTTTGACGGAACAGGGAGCTGTTACCTGAAGGTGGCAAAAGAAGACGGCGGCAGCCTGCTCGGGGATGTGGAGGAATTCACAGTTTCTTATTACAGCAAGGCGGAGCGTGCCGGCAGCAATTGGACGATGTATGCGGCGTCGGATGAGACGGCTCCGACCTTGAACCAGGAGAAGTACATTGGCATTATAGACGATACGGATAACCTGAAAGTGGAACGCTATTGGAAAGGCAGGGGCGAGGATCCGGCTATGGCTGCGAAAGGAAAAGACAGCTGGAAACATGTGGTCGTCGCCTTCCATAAGAACAGGAGTGTTCTTTATGTGGATGGAAAGCAGATAGCTGTGACGGACAGCAATAATAAAATCCATGATATTGTCGGAAACGAAGGCATTTTCCAGATTGGAAAGGCAAACTGGGGAAATGGAGAGTTCTACCAAGGGCTGCTGTCGGATTACCAGGTATATAATTATGCCATGACCGCAGAGGAGGTGGAACGGTTTGAGGCTACCGGGGAGCCGTTGGATCCGAATGAGCCGGGACCGAATGAGCCAGAACCGGATGAACCAGAGAAGGAAACGGTGACAATTACATATAAAGCGCAGACAGGCGGAATTATTCAGGGAAAAACCAGCCAGATCATTGAAAAGGGCAAAGATGCAGAAACAGTAAAGGCAGTGCCTTTGAGCGGATATATATTTGTAAAATGGAGCGATGGCGTCACAAGTGATTTGCGCAAGGATACAAATGTGCAGAAGAGCCAGGAAGTGACGGCATTGTTCACTAGGCAGACGGTAGCTGTCAGTGGGATAAAGCTGAATAAAAAGAAACTTACGCTTGGCGTAAAGGAGAGCTTTACCCTTAAGGCGCTGATAAGCCCTGCGGCAGCAGATAAGACGCTGAATTGGAAATCAGGTAACCCCAAAGTAGCTACAGTAAGTAAAAACGGCAAGGTGAAGGCGAAGAAGATTGGAAAGGCAACGATTACGGCTACCGCATCCAATGGCGTAAAGGCTGTTTGCCGAATCACGGTTAAGAAGGCTCCAAAAAAAATCAGCCTCAATGCAAAGAGCAAAACGCTGAGAAAAGGAAAGGGCTTTCAGGTCAGGGTAAAATTGCCAAAAGGAACAGCCAGCAACAAAATCACCTACAAATCCAGTAAGAGAAAGGTGGCGACGGTATCTTCCAAGGGGAAGGTAAAGGCGTTGCGCAAGGGAAAAGCAGCGATTACGGTGACTACCTTCAATAAGAAAAAAGCAACAATAAAAATCACGGTCAGATAATTTTTGGTTCCGTGCATAAATAACTCGTCGGCACGATATATTTTAACAGTTCAGTCATTGCCTGCAAGACAGGTAAAGGCTGGACTGTTGAAGATTAATGGGATTTTCGGCATAAAATTTCAGTATGGGTCAAAATTATACAGGAAAGGAAACCATGGGATATGGAAAGTGAAAAATTTGAGAACCTTCTGAACCTTGCGCTGGACGCTACCGAGCGTGAGCGGGAAAAATCATTAAACCTCGGCGTGGGTTATGAGCCGGAGACTGCGCGGTGGGAACTGATCGTGAAATATTCTGGAGACATCATGCGGCTTTCCCGGGAAAACCCGCAGATTCGCGTGGAGGAGCTCAGTAATGAGTATGCCATTTTAAACGTGCCGGAATCCGCCATGGAACAGGTGGCAGATGCAGTGGAAGTGGAATATGTGGAAAAGCCCAAGCGGCTGTTTTTTGCTGTGCGGGAAGGCAGGCAGGCGTCCTGTATTACGCCGCTTCAGAGTGCAAGGTATAATTTGACAGGAAAAGGGGTGATTGTGGCAATTCTTGACTCAGGAATTGATTACAGTCACCCTGATTTTCGTAATGCAGACGGCAGCACCCGGATTCTGGCTCTGTATGATGAAACGCTGGATCGGGAATTTACGGCGGAAGAAATCAATGCGGCTTTGAACGCGCCAAATGAGCAGGAACGGTTTCAAATCGTGCCCAGCCGTGATACTTCCGGACATGGAACGCATGTGGCAGGAATTGCCGCAGGAAACGGGCGTGCCTCCGGCGGAGTGAACCTCGGCGTGGCATATGAGAGCCCTCTGCTGGTGGTGAAACTGGGAACGGCACAGCCGGATGGATTTCCAAGGACGACGCAGCTGATGCGTGCGCTGGATTACGTGGTTCAAAAATCATTGGAACTTCAGATGCCGATGGCGGTAAATATGAGCTTTGGAAATAATTACGGCTCCCACAGCGGTACGGCATTGCTGGAAAGTTATATCAACGACATGGCAAATTACTGGAAGACCGTCATCTCTGTCGGCACGGGAAATGAGGGGGCGGCGAAAGGGCATACGTCCGGGATTCTGGTGGAAGGGCAGGAACGCGAAATCGAGCTGGGGGTAGGCGCCTATGAGACGACGTTGAATTTGCAGGTCTGGAAATCTTATGTAGACCAGTATGATATCTTGCTGGTGCATCCTTCCGGGAAACGGATCGGACCTATCCGCCAGATTCAGGGACCGCAGCGTTTTCTGCTGGGACAGACAGAAATCCTGCTCTATTATGGAGAACCCAGCCCCTACAATTTATACCAGGAAATCTATATTGACTTCCTTCCGTCATCTTCCTATATTGACTCCGGAATCTGGAGCATTGTGCTGGTGCCTGGGCGTATTATCCGGGGAAATTATGACCTCTGGCTGCCGGGGCAGAGCGTGCTCAATCAGGGAACCGGATTTTTGTATCCGACCGAGGAGACGACATTGACAATTCCTTCCACAGCAGAGAAAGTTGTCTCTGTGGCTGCCTATGATGCAAGATATGACCAGCTTGCCGAATTTTCCGGGCGCGGCTATACTAGGCAGACGAATCAGGTAAAGCCGGATCTGGCGGCTCCTGGTGTGTCCATCAATTCCACGGCTCCCGGCGGCGGTTATGCGGTGCGCAGCGGGACTTCCATGGCAACGCCGTTTGTCACGGGCAGCGCGGCGCTTTTGATGCAGTGGGGGATTGTTGAGGGAAACGACCCTTATCTGTATGGCGAGAAGGCCAAGGCATATCTTTTGCGCGGAGCAAGGCATTTGCCGGTTCTGAAAGAGTATCCGAATCCGGCATTGGGATGGGGCGTGCTTTGTCTGAGGGATAGTCTGCCGGGGTGAGGCCGCCAGATAAAAGGTTTGAAGCTAAGAGTGGAAAGGAAGTATCATGTGAGGCGATGATACTTTTTTTCTGTTTTTTGGAATGAAATGATAGATACCTTATTTGACGACAATGGTGTCAGTTGTCGTAAGGAGGGGGTCGCGAAGTGGGAGGATACCTTACGCCCCACACGTGCATAGAAAGACAGAATGTGTCCTGAGGGTTTTCGGGATCAGCTTCAATGCCAAGGATGCTGTTGCATTCATAAACCTGAAGTAATCCACTTTGGTATAAGAGCAGGCATAGTAAAAGGCATTCAGCGATTTATCGGTAAGCCTTGACAGGAAATGCCTGTAAAGAAAACGGATGGAATCCACTGACTCCAGTGTCAGTATGGACAGCAGGATTAATGTTTCAGCTGTAGGAATGGATAAAGCCTCAAAATAAATGTAAAAATAATGATAAAGCCTACCAATTATAGTTTTTTCGTTGTATAATAAGTTTGTCGTACACGATCACTTTCTTTCGTATTTTTTTGTTTGCAAACTTATTATACATCGGAAAGCCCTGTATGACATTTTTTATGGAAAAGTTGTAAAGTGGTGATAGCATAATAAAGCTGTCATAACAGGGATAGGTGATTTTATGGGCAAAAAAATTCAGATTAGAAACAGTACCGTTGATTTTCTTGTATTTACAAAACAGAATGGGGAAGATGGTATAGAGGTCAGAGTTCATGATGAAGATGTGTGGCTGACACAAAAGAGCATGGCTCAGCTTTTCGACTGCTCAACAGATAATATCAGTTTACATTTGAAAAATATTTTTGCCAGTGGAGAGTTGAATGCAGAAGCAGTTACCGAGAAATCCTCGGCAACTGCTTCTGATGGTAAAAAATATAGGATGAAATTTTATAATCTTGACGCGATTATCTCTGTGGGGTATAGAATTAATTCGATTCGTGCAACCCAATTCAGACAGTGGGCAACGAAAGTGTTGAAAACTTTTACTGTTCAAGGATATGTGCTGGATAAAAAGCGTCTTGAAAATGGACAGGTATTTGATGAGGAATATTTTGAGCATTTACTTGATGAAATCAGGGAGATTCGCGCAAGTGAGCGAAAGTTTTACCAAAAGATAACAGATATTTATGCGACGGCCGTGGACTATTCACCTACGGCAGCTACTTCAAAAGCTTTTTTTGCTATGGTGCAGAACAAGCTGCATTATGCAATTCATCAACATACGGCTGCGGAAGTGATTGTAGAGCGTGCAGACCATAAAAAAGAGCATATGGGGTTAACCTCCTGGATAAATGCTCCGACGGGTAAAATAGTGAAAGCAGATGTAAGTATAGCAAAGAATTATCTGACGGGTGAAAATTGCAGGATTTAAATCAGTTTGTCACTATGTATCTTGACTATGCAGAAAGACAGGCGAGGCGGCAGATTCCTATGACAATGGAGGATTGGGCGAAAAGACTGGATGTATTTCTTGAATTCAATGAGGAAGAAATATTGAGAGATAAGGGAAAGGTATCTGCTGAAATTGCCAGGAATTTTGCAGAAAGCGAATTTGAAAAGTATAGAGTTATCCAAGATAGGTTGTATCAAAGTGATTTTGATAAATTATTGTTAGGAATTGATCATGAGGAGTAAGAGGGGGATTTATGTGGGTTTGCGGACTTTTGACCTCAAAAAAAGTGAAAAAAGTTCGTGGCAATAACTTGACGTCAACGGGCTGGGGCGTGCTTTGTCTGAGGGATAGTCTGCCTGGGTAGAAAGCAGAGAAATCTCTTGGTTGCTCGCTTGCAAAAATTAAATGGAAATATTCATAAAAATATGGTAAACTAATAAAAACAGGGAAAGCCAGGTGGTGCAGCCATGCAGAGATTGAAACCTTTAAATGATTTTATATTTGGGAAAACCTTTGGGGAAAAGGGTGATGAGGAGCAATTGTTATCGTTGTTAAATGCTATTTTGGCAAAGACGAAACACAAGAAACTGGTCGGGGTTGAGATCGTAGAGCACAGGACATTTACAGCGGAGGTGGTGGGGGACAAAACCAGCATACTTGATATACGTGCAATTGTTGAAGATGGTACGAGGATTAATATTGAAGTCCAGCTCCGAGATTATGGAAACATGGACAGGCGCAGTCTCTTCTATTGGAGCCGGGAGTTTGCGGGCGGCTTGGACAAGGGTGACGATTACAGCCAGTTAGCCAATGTAATAGCAATCAATATAGTGAACTTTGAGGCTGTAAGCGTGGATGATTTCCATACGGTGTTCCATCTTTGGGAGGATACCCATAAAGACTGTCTTTTGACAGATGCCCTGGAGATTCATTTCATTGATGTGAAGAAATTCAATGCCCTACCAGAAAAAGACATTAAGAATGATTCGCTACATAGGTGGCTGACGTTTTTTGACCAGAACATTTCAGATGATTTGCTAAAGGAGTTGATGGATATGGATGCTGCGATTTATAAGGCGAATGAAAAGATGACATTTCTTGCAAATGATAAGGAAGTGCTCCGTCTGTACAATATGCGTGAGATGGCGCAGATTGATTACAACAGTGGGGTGAAGAAAGCAAGGAATGAGGGTAAAATAGAAGGTAAAATAGAGGGTAAAATAGAAATTGCCCGGAATCTTTTAGAAATGAATATGCCCTATGACCAGATTGCAAAAGCAACAGGTTTAACGCTTGAAGAAATTAATAGTTTATAAGCCTGGCAGAATATGGTAGTAAGAGGGGTGGATACAAACCAAGCCGTTTGGATGGCTATAGAGTCGGTATGAAGGAATTATATTATATGAATGATGTAGAACACGAGAAGTGCAAAAACAATGGAAGATGAAATATTATGTTACATAGCTACTATGGAGATTTTATTCTCTTTAGTGGCTAATTTTATGTTAAAATAGCAGGCAGGAAAGGTGGTACATTTTCTGATCTGAATGTGTCCATAGGTATTTACTTTATTATATAAAAATGTTATGATGTATATAAAATAAATATTTTATTGATAAAACTGTATTGGAGATTAAAATGAATCAAAAATTACAACAAGTATTGGATGATTACTATAAGACAATAAAAGATATTCGTCCTAATTATAGGACTTGCTATAATAGTTTTTTAGAATATTGTGACATATATTCAGAATATTCCTTAAGAGAAATGTTTGAAAAACATCTTGAAATTTTTGACATTGAGAAGGCATGTAAGCGTTATGTTGAATCAAGTAAAAAAGCTACATCCATAGTGGCGGTACAGCGTTTTCTGACGGCAATAGATTATTTTTGCAAATATTTAAAACAAAACGGCATTAGTTGTGGAAAGTTGGAGGGAGGATGTAGGAAGAAAAAGATAGTACATGATATATGTCTAAAATTAAATAGTGAGTTGGAACAAAAAATATATCTGCCCTTTGATGGAGAAAAGGAATTAAAAGTAGTAAATGAGCAGCTTGAATATTTAGACAGGAAAAATTTTTATCAACTGGGACAGTCAATTATCTATCGTTTGTTGGTAACCTATGGATTTAAGGAAAGAGTTATTATAAATTTTAAACCTGAGGATTTTGATGGCATAACAGGTAAATTATTGGTAGGTCGCAGTGAAGAAAATAGCATATATATCTATTTGTCGGAAGATATTAGAAAAGATTTAATCGAATATTGTATGCTGAATAAGTATCAGGATAGAGTATTTTTATTTACAAAAAGTAATGGGGCAAAATTGACTCCCGATAGCATGTTCCATACTTTAAAAGACAGGATGAAGAAATTAGGCATATCTAATTTTACACCAACTACAGTGGCATTGTATGGAGTAGCAAATTTGATGAATAAGGGGTTGACACTGGGGGAAATTAAGCTCTTAACAGGTTTTGAGACTAAAAAAATAGATGATGTTTCGCAATATTTACTTACGGATCAAAATATGGAAAAGGTGATTAATAGAAAAATAACAGGAAGAGAAGATTTTTGTGAATAAAGAGGAATGTTGTATGTGGAGTATTTTGTAAAATTGCAAGGCAATAAATTTGAGAAGAGATCTGGAATAATATACTTTTTAAGATAAAGAATGGAAAGTGGGGGAATAAATATGGTTCATTCTGAAAAACTGGAAGAAACAGCGCTTTGGAGAACTTATCAGGGGAAACTGCCTTCAAATGATAAACGAGGCAGTTGGGTAAAAGATATGTATGAGGCAGCGGCAAAATATTTGATGGATGTTCGGCAGACCTTTCAAAATTATACGCTGCATGATGAAACGCATATTTTGAATGTCCTGGATGCAATGGGAAGCTTACTGGGGGACAAGATAGGAGAATTAAGTGTTGGCGAGGCAGAATTGTTGATTTTGTCCGCCTGTTTGCATGATTTAGGCATGGTTTATACGGAAGAGGAGAAACTGCGGTGGTATCAGGATGAAACATCATGCAGGAAATTCCTAAGGGAATATTGCCCGGAATTATTGGGGCGCCCGGCACAGGAATGGACAGAGGATACCCGGATGTGGTATCTTCGAACACTACATCCGTTCCGTCTCCCGGAAGTATTGCAAAATGCATCATGGAGAGAATTATTTGCAAATTGTCCGTTGGACGTGATACCAAGGCGGTGTATCTTAGCTGTCTGCCAGGCGCATGGAGAGAATGCGGCGGAATTATCCCATAACAGGGATTTGGAGTACCTATTTGCGAGTGAGACAGATCCTCTGTTTTGTGCGCTGATGCTTCGTTTAGGAGATTTGCTGGATTTTGATGATACGCGCGCCCAGGGTATTATACAGTTATGTGTCCTGTAATGAAGAGAGTCGTGCCGAGTGGGACAAACATCAGGCGTCGGCAGGTTTTCACTATCCGTCATCGCCTTCTGCGGGCGAATTGCCATATAAGGCACGTTGCATGAATCCCGGAGTAGAACATGCGGTCAGGGATTTTCTGGACTGGGTGGATGAAGAACTTGGCAATTGCATCAGATTGCAAAAACGCTGTAGGAAACAGTGGCAACAGGAATTTCCTTTTCCAAGAGCGGTGTTGAGGGATGAGATTGAATCCGAAGGATACATGAGCGGTGATTTCTGTCTGACCATGGATCAGACGCAGGTTTTAAAGCTTTTGACAGGTGAAAATTTATACGATCATATGGATGTCTTTCTAAGGGAATTATTGCAGAATGCCATAGATGCTACTTTGCTGCGGGGAGAAATGGATCCTGATTTTGTCCCGGAACAGGCACGGATTGATTTATGGGAATGGAATGATAAAGATGGTAATATCTGGTTCCGCATAGATGACCAGGGAACGGGCATGACTCTGGGCATGTTGCAGCGTTATTTCCTGAAGGTTGGCAATTCCTACTATAATTCACGGGAACTGGAACGGGATTTGAGGGATCATGGACAAACGGAAAAATATCATGGAATAAGCCGTTTTGGAATTGGGTTTTTATCCAGTTTTCTTTGTGGGGATTACGCGGAAGTTTCCACGCTCTACTTTGATGCTGAGAAAAACCGCAGAGAGGAAACACTGGTGGAATCTTATCAGACAATCCATTATGGCTTGCGCTTGCAGGTGACCGGTTTGAGCGGATATTACAAATTGTAGAATCAGGCGAAACATCATCAGACGGACGGGCAATTGCCAGCGCCGGGCGTTTGTGACGCGGCTGCACCGGGCAATCTGGAGAGGGATGGTTACCGTGCTGTGCCGGGAACTTCTGTTGTGATACGACTTGATCCGGGAAAATTGGGCGCATTGAACTTACATGATGCCGTAGAGAAGTATTTATTTGGCTCCAGGATGCCGGTATATTATAATAACGAACGAATAAGCTGGACTTATGAAGAAGTAATGCAGGCAGCGCATGAGGAGGAGGGAGAGAAATTTTATGAGCTGACGCCTGAGATGAAGGACGAATTTGACCGCAGCTTTCCAGCTGTCCGCGGGCAGTATCCCCGGCTGGCGGTGGCGGTCATTCCCCTGGATACGAAGGAAGATCAGGTTATGCCGGGTTTTTCGGGTGTTCTTGTAAAGTATGAGGTACGTTTTGAAAAGGAATTGCAGTGGACGGTGAAGGATTTAACTTATGAAGTATGGGGCAGCATAGACGGATACACTGTAGAATTGGTGAGTAATAATGAGAATTATACGAATCCTGTTAAATGGGAGGATTTAGAGAGGGAATATGGTTTAGATAAAGTAGCTGCTTTAGTGGCGGAATTTGAAAAGCATTCAGTGTGTCCAAAAGCAGAAGATGTGATGAAAGTGTGGGAACCGTTTTCTCAATATATGAGTATACATAAAGCATGGATAAGCTACCATAATAGTCAACAGAAAAAAGAAATAACGTTTTCGGTGGCGGAGTTTGCATGTCCGGATATTGTGCGGGTCTGTGCGGGAAATCCATATGGAAACAATACATATATATATCAGGGAGTTACAGCTGGTGATTTGAGAGAAGATCGAATTCCATTGTGTGAAAATTTTGCAGTATTTCTGGTGGAGGACGCCTGGAAACCAATGGTGGATGTCAGCCGTTCCAGAATAACCGATTTGCCATTGTATGCGTTGCTGGCAGTTAATGGAATCTTAAGTAAACATCGGATTGAGGAGGTGGTGTGGGATAGTGAGATGTATGATTGGAGTAGTTTAGATGAATGGAAGAAAAATTCATTGAGAAAATGGAAAGAATTAAAAGATTCACCGTTAGATAAATGGCTGCAGAAGAATTTAGCCGATCGTTTTATGGAAATGAAACATACGCTGCAAAAGGGATGTAAGGATTCAGGGAAGTTTGGATTTTCTATAAAGGGTAGTCGTAATTACGGAGTTATAGATAAGTATTGGATGGCATATTTTCAGGATAAATATCAAATGACAATCAGCTATGAGGATGGACAGGCGATTTCTTTTTATGACAAAGAGGGTCAACAGATGGAGGATGGCTATGATCTGTTCCCACCCATGATGTTCTGTATGGCAGCGAGCGATGAGAGCCGCCAATATGTTTGCAGTGCGGAGGTTTTGGGGCGAAGGGGCATCACGGCGGATCACCCGTTTGTAATATGGCTATTGCAATATGCAGCACAGTTAAAGCAGTATTATGGGAGGCAGTTTCAGCAAATCGTGCAGTGTCTTTGCGAAAATTCAGCGAAGGGGATTATTAAGGAATGTAACAATATTCGTGAACAATTGCTTGCCTTTCCGGAGCACCATGGCATAGATGTAAATTCTTTTCCGATATTAAGCATGGATGATTTCTGGTCAGGGGAAGAGGAGTGACATTCTTGATGGAGAATCGAATATTATATTATTGTGAAACCAGAGGAAACTAAATGTTTATTTTGTAATAAAATATGTTATAATTATTACCATAAGCTTATGTTTTGTGATAGTATGAGGTGTATGATGAAAGTCAAAATGATAAAAGTTCGTAATTTTAAGGGAATTGATAATTTGAATATACCATTTGATGGGAAAAGCACGATTATTTTTGGTATTAATGGAGCTGGAAAATCAACGATATTGCGTGCAATAGACTTGATTTATGCGAATGTTATAGCAATGCTTTTATCTTCGAGGAAAAAACTGGCACAACTGGAATATGATGATATCAGTTATGGAAAAACAAAAGCTGAAATTGGTGTAGCTGTTGAATCTTCTGATGGAAGCCTTAAGGAGTATTCTCGTTCGATTTCCAGAGGATATGGAAGAAGGCATGAGCTTAATAAATTAAAAGAATTGGTCGAATTATTTAAAAATCTCTATATTGAAGAAGGATTTGATGATGGAAATGGAAATTGGATTGAAAAAGAAGATTTGAAAAATATGCCGGTTTTTGTGAATTATGGTGTAAATAGATCCGTTTTTGAGGTTCCTTTGAGGGTGTCCAGAAACGAACAATTTACGAAACTTAGTGCATTTGATAAGGCAATAGAAAGTAAGATTGATTTTAGAACATTATTTAGGTGGTTTCGGAATCAGGAAGATATTGAAAATCAGGAGAAGGTGAGGACTGTTTCTGAATATGAAGATAGGAGTTTGTCGGCAGTCAAAAGAGCTATGCTTGCTATGCTTGATGGGTTTGATGATATTTATATTGACAGAAAGCCATTAGCAATGAAAGTAAAGAAGGATGAACGGTATCTAAAAATAAATCAGTTGTCAGATGGCGAAAAATGCACGATTGCTTTATTTGGTGATTTGGCACGAAGAATGGCATTGGCTAATCCTCAGCTTTCAAATCCGCTTGAAGGGGATGGGGTTGTTTTAATTGATGAGCTGGATTTGCATATGCATACATCCTGGCAGAGAAAGGTAATGTACGTTTTGAAACAGACTTTTCCCAATATTCAGTTTATAGTAACAACACATTCTCCTCAAATTTTAGGGGAATTGGATGATACATTTAATATCTTTTATATGTTGAGAGAAGATAATAAAGTTCAGCTACAACAGTATAAATCTTTTATTGGATGGGACGCGAACGTAATATTAGAAGAAGTGATGAAAACATCTTCGGTCAATGTTGATATTAAGAGACTAGTAGAAGAAATGTATGAAAATATTAGTGATAAAGATTATGACCAAGCGGAAAAAATAGCAGATAAGTTAGATGAAATTTCAAATGGATATGTGGAAGGAGTTGCGAAGGCTCGAGTATTAATTTCCAGAGGAAAGAGAAATGAAAAAAATTAATAAGGAAAATTCCCCTATATGGTTTGAAACATGGAAACAGAATTTTAAAAATACGAATGGTAGAGAGGCACGTTATAAAAATGATTTTTCGTCTGATGATTTGGATGGAAAGAATCGGCGTGAAGCCATAGAAAGCTCAGAAGTTTTTGATGATGCAGAGTATTCAGATGAGGATATAAGGAGTTTTATTGATTATTATTCTAATAAAAATAATGGAAAGTATGTTCCGTACTGCATGGCTATAGTTGGTGCTTTAAAAGAAAGTCTTATCTAATAAAAATACTATGAGGAAAAAAGGTATCCATTTCCTCAAAATTATGACTATGAACAAATCAGAAAGGAAACTATAGAAGTGAAATATGGTATTCATTTCGAATTAAAGATTTTGAGTGAAAAATGAACACCGGAGAGTTTTAATATAAATGAATAATAATGGCATAATTGGATAAGGTATTATATTCAGACAATTAATGATAACAGGAGGCAATATTATGTTAAAAGGCAAAGTGGCAGTTGTTACAGGAGGAACGCGCGGGATTGGATTTGCAATTGTAAAGAAATATTTAGAGAACGGAGCCAAGGTAGTCCTGTTCGGTTCCAGGAAAGAGACGGTAGACAAGGCGCTCTCGGATTTAAAAAATGAGAATCCAGGCTGGGAAGTGGAGGGCGCTTATCCTGACCTCTCGGATGCAAAGAAAGTGGAAGAGGCAATAGAAACTGTGAAGGAGCAGTTCGGAAGGATTGACATCCTGGTGAATAATGCCGGAATTTCTGACAGCACAAAGGTTGATGATTATGAGCTGGGACAGTTCGAAAAAGTCATCAGCCTCAATGTAAATTCCATTTTCTATACCATCCAGCCGACCGTAAAGATTATGAAGGAACAGGGAGGCGGCTGCATTATCAATACAAGCTCCATGGTAAGCATCAGCGGGCAGCCGGGAGGGGTTGCCTATCCAACGAGCAAATTTGCAGTCAATGGCATGACGCTTTCCCTTGCCAGGGAATTAGGACCGAGCAATATCCGTGTAAATGCGGTTGCGCCAGGCATTACGAGGACGGATATGGTAGCGGCTCTTCCCAAGGAAATGATTGAACCGATGACGGCGGCAATTCCGCTTCGCAGGATTGGGGAGCCGGAAGACGTGGCAAATGCGTTCGTGTTCCTTGCAAGCGACATGGCAAGTTATGTGACCGGGGAAGTGATGTCGGTTGACGGGGCGATGAGGGCATAAGAATTATTTTAAAATAGCAGAGTGACGGATGAAAGCATCTAAGCCTTATGATTAGGTTTAGGTGCTTTTTTATCTTATAGGAAAAACCTTGTCACGCTAAAGCGTGAAAGTGTCTTTCCTATAAGACAAAAACAATTACACTTTGTTTGTGGTACGAATGGTATTCCGAAAAATGCGATTTGTCCTAAAAGGCAGAAAAAAGTAATTTTATTCTATATTATATAGGACAAAGTGTGCAGGCACAATAGTCAAATACCCCGCGGCAAGCTATGGGGCATGACTTGGCTCATTGCTCGCGGGAATAAAGAAGTGGAGGAAGAGGAAATTGAAACAAAGAAACGTAAAGAAGAAGATCAGCTCGCTGCTGCTGGCAGTGGCAGTAATGATAGGCGCATTTCCGGTATCTGATGCCGAGGTTCATGCGGCTGGGTTAAGGAGCGCCGCCCCTGGCCAGTTTGTGACAAAGGAGCAGTTAAAGACATTTAACACGGATAATAGTGACGGCAGTGAAAGTTCGGCAAAGGTCTATTTTGGAAAAAATAATGATAACAATCAGGAATGGTGGATAGCGGGAAGCCAGGGCGGAGACAGTGTGACATTGTTTGCGGCAAGTCCACTGGGATACGGGTCAGATTTTGTCTCAGACGATGAAACAACAAAACCATATAATGCTGAGTGGGGCTGCACTTATCCAGGCGGCGCCCCATCCGATGTAATTGCAAACCATTATGGAGCCAGCGTGTTACGGGTTGCATTAAAAGAATTGGAAACATCCTGCTTTTCAACTGCCGAGCAGGACTTGATGCAGGAGACAACGATTTATACGAACGATGCAAAAAATAATTGCGCATATTCCACGACGGATAAACTGTATCCGGCATATGGCGGGGCGATGAACGATACGTATATCACAGTGGGAAAAAATGCTCCTGACGATTTGAACAGTGGTCTTCGTATAGAGAATGCGTACTGGGGAAACGAAATCTTCTGGCTGCGCGCGCCGTACGATACCCGGGGTCTCTATGTGCTGACGGCGGTTGCGCCTGCTGCTGTCGGCTATAACACTGCTAGCATTCGGGGCAAAGTGGTACCTGCCTTTGAACTGAATCTGTCATCTGTTCTCTTTGCATCTGCTGCGAAAGCGGCATCATCGGAAACTACATACGGAACGATAGATGATGGCGCGGCAATGACACTGAGACTGGACGGCAGGAATAAAAAATTCGGAACCGTAAGCTATGATGCAGAAACCGGTGCGATTGTGACACAAAAGGATGCAGGAGCAGAGGGAACCGTTTCCCTTGTCGTGCAGGGCGGGAGTGATACCCACGACTGGTATTACAGCGTGCCGGTAGGAGAGGGTACGTCTGTGACAAAAAAACAGATACAGGAGGCCTGCGGCATATCCGGTATTGCCCTCGCAGAGTGTAAAATCTGGTTGGAAACGACAGAGGACAGCGTAACATATGCCAAGATGGTGGATGCCATCCCAAGCAAGTATGCGACGGCAGAAAAATTGAAAGGGTTCAACACGGATGATACGGACGGTAAAAATTCGGCAAAGGTCTATTTTGGAAAAAATAAAGGCAACAGTCAGGAATGGTGGATAGCGGGCAGCCAGAAAGCAGGCAGTGTGACGTTGTTTGCGGCAAGCCCGCTGGGAGAAAATCAAGAGTTTGATCCAAGCGATGGAACAAAAACATACAGTGCTGAGTGGGGCTGCAGTTATTCAGGCAGCGCCCCATCCGAAGTAAAAGCAAGCCATTATGGAGCCAGCGCGTTACGGACTGCATTAAAAGAATTGGAAACATCCTGCTTTTCAACGGCTGAGCAAGCCTTGATGCAGGAGACAACGATTTATACGAACGATACAAAAAATAATTGTGCATATTCCACAACGGATAAACTGTATCCGGCATATGCGGAGTATAGTGGAAATTATATCACAGTGGGAGAAAATACTCCTGACAATTTGAACAGTGGTCTTCGTATTGAGAAAGGGTACTGGGGAAGCGGAATTTTCTGGCTGCGCGCGCCGTACGGCATTTATAGTGATATTGCGCTGAGGGCGGTTTCGGGTTCGGGTTCGAGTTCGGGTGTCGGATATGAATTTGTTAGCCAAGAGCTTGAAGTGGTGCCCGCCTTTAAACTGAATCTGTCATCTGTCCTCTTTGCATCTGCTGCGAAAACAGCATCATCGGAAACTACAAACGGAACGATAGCGGATGATGCGGCAATGGCACTGAGACTGGATGGTGCAGGAAAAACAATCGGAACCGTAAGCTATGATGCAGCAGCCGGCAAGATTGCGGCACAGAAGGCTGTGGGTGCAGCGGGAACCGTCTCCCTTGTCGTGCAGGGCAGTAGTAAAACCAGTGACTGGTATTACAGCGTGCCGGCAGGAGAGGGTACGGTTGTGGTGACAAAAGAACAGATCGAGACAGCCTGCAGCATATCCGGTATTGACCTCGCAGAGTGTAAAATCTGGCTGGAAACGACAGAAGGTGAAAACAGTTTCGCTTATGCCAAAATGGCGGAAGCAAAGAATTTCAGTGACGCAGCCACATTAGCTCCGGGAGAAACTCTTGTGCGTGATAATGAAACGATAACAAACGGCCAGGACGGCACGGTTACGGTAGATTTGGGAAACGATGGAACCGTTGATGTGACGATCAGGTTACCGCAGGCAGGGGATATCCAGGTTGATGCAAACGGCAAGATTACCATCCCTGCCGGGGGAACGGTTCAGGTCGGGAACGGAGAAGTGACGACACTGCCAGACGGAGGAACCGTGGACGCAGACGGAAACGTCGAGGATCCCTCGGCAAAACCGGAGAAGCCGTTCGGTGGCTCCGGGACGGCACAGGATCCATATAAGATTACCAGCAAAGATGATTTGGAAAAGCTGCGCGACCTTGTAAATGACGGGAAAGATTATGAAGGCATCCATTTTAAGGTGACAGCGGACATTAATTTAGAAGGCAGCGGGCAGGATCCATGGACGCCGATCGGGACGGCAGAGCATC
>CAJUOE010000170.1 GCA_910587895.1 uncultured Lachnospiraceae bacterium | reverse complement strand
TGCCACAAGCCCAGTATTTTCAATGGGTTGTGGCACTTTTATACTTATACTAGTGTTAAAGACGGGATCATAACTGACAGCTTTATGCAATGTTTTTGTTCCTGCTGCCCGCCGCCTGCTGGAGCCGCTCCGGCCAAAAGCTTCCGGATCTTCCGCCCGGCAAATCCTGTCTGGTGATATGTGTAAATTATTAATTGCTTCTACCGGCAGTCGTTATGGCTGCCTGTTTTATAGGAAAAACGAATGCTGACTTCTCTTTTATTCAAAGCTCCAGCATACGCTCCAGCTCCCGGACCCGCGCTTATATTCCGCATCCGCGCGTCTTCTTTCCCGCTCTGTCTTCTTTCTTTCCTGAGCAACGCCGCGCCGGAATCCTCTTTTCTCACCTTTCTTCTCCCCGTCCGCAACCAAAATATCAATCGCTTTGCACACGTTCACCGTTCCTCCTTTCCTCTCCGGCTGAAACTGCTTCAGCCTCCGCTCCCCCACATAATCCGCGACCGCCTCGAGAGTGTCCTCCTCAATCTCCATGCCGGACAGCTTCCGCAAGATGTTTCCATAAGGTTTCCGACAAAATCATATACGAATAAATGCCCCTATGGTTTTCTTCTAAAAAACGCTTCCTCATCCGCCCATACTTCCCGATCTGATAGGAAACATATTTACCGATTTCCGGCATGGCGCAGCGGTACGGCAGCAGGAACAAAACCAGGTTGTATGCCCCGGCTGTCCCATTGGGGGAGAGGAACAGTGGGAGAAAAAGCACGGGAACGAGTATAACCAACACGAGGAAAGGGCTTTTCATTTTGGCAGACAACAGCAGCGTCAGGGCAATCATGGCAAGCAGTACCAGATAAATAACGCCGAGGTTGGTTAGGGCCGCCTGCAGGAAGGTGAAAGGGTAAGGGATTGTGAGGCCTGCAGCCTGTAAAGGCAGGTTCCAGCCATCTGCCCCAAAAGCGGCAAGAGGCAGGCCGAAAGCAACGGTAACATGCAGCGTAAATGCAAGGACGCCAAACAGCATAGATGATATTATTTTTGCCGTTACCAGTTTAGTCTTGCCATATTTGCCGGACAGGATGACGGCGTCCGTGCCGGCTTGGTATTCGCCGGAAAAGACAGGCGCTATCACAATGCAGACAGCCAACAGGGCGAACATCAGCAGTTCAAAACTGCTCATGATGATTTCCCAGCCTTCGTGATATCCATATTGCAGGGGCGTTTCCACTTTGCTGCTCATATTTCCCCAGTATTCTTTCTGCTGTGCGGAAAGCTCCCTTGACGGTGCGTTCAGGAGTGATTCTATCTTTTCATTCCTCATCTGGTAAAATTTAGCCCCGTTTGCCAGATCTAGTTCTGGCAGTTTATTGAAGCCGGAATTTTCGCCGGGGGAATCATATGCGGAGGCAATCATGCGAAGCTGTTTTTCCCTAGGGGCGACAAAATTCCAATATGCGTCGCCGATGAGGAACTTTTCGCTTCCGTCATAGCCCACATTATCGGGGTTCTCAAAGAGTTTTTGATACTCTGTGATTGTTTTTTCTACATATTCCTCCGTAATCGGGACGGAGATATCCTGATACTGGCTTTTTGTATAAGCGATGCCCGCAGAGCCTTTGATTACGCCATCCTGATTGTAGGTCTGGTACTGCAGGATGGGCAGGCTGAACAGGAAGGCTGTTAATAACAGGCTGGCTGCCATGACGGTAATGGTGGATTTTTTTCGCAGGATTTTCAAGAATTCATATTTCATCAGCATAATCATCGCTCCTTTTGCTTTGTGCGTCTTCTCCGAAATGGTACAGGAACAGATCCTCCAGGCTCGGCTCTGCAGTAACTGCATCTATTGCCGGCGCTGTATCGCTCACAATACGCAGCCGTACCATATTGTTTTCATGGTGCAGGTTTACAACAGAAAAATCCCGGCTGTATATTGGGACTTCACGGCTGTCAACCAAAATTTCCCAGACTTTCCCTTTGATATGGCTTGTAACCGTTTCCATGGGTTTGCCAAGCAGGAACCTACCGCTTTTCATCATTAAGATGTAGTCGGCGATATAGGAAACGTCCGATACGATATGCGTGGACAGGATGACAATTTTCTCTTTTGCAAAATCCGATATGAGGTTGCGGAAACGCACCCGCTCTTTGGGATCAAGCCCGGCGGTAGGCTCATCCAGTATTAGAATCTGGGGATGGTTCAGCTCCGCTTGGGCGATTCCCAGCCGCTGCTTCATACCGCCGGAATAGGATTTGACTTTTTTGTTTGCTGCCTCCTGCAGGTTTACCATATGGAGCAGATAATCTGTCCTTTGTTTCGCCGTTTTGGCGTCAAGGCCTTTTACTGCCGCCATATACAGCATAAATTCACGGGCGGTAAAATCGGGATAAAAGCCGAAATCCTGCGGCATGTACCCTAAATGGGAATAGTACCGTTCCCCTAATTCTTCCATGCTTTTGCCGTTCAGGCGGATGCTGCCGGAAGAGGGCTTTAAAACGCCGCATATCATTCTCATAAGCGTTGTTTTTCCGGCGCCGTTTGCTCCGAGCAGGCCGTATACTCCGGGTGAAAAGCTTGCGTTTACATGGTTTACAGCATACTTTGTTCCGTACTGCTTACATAAATTTTTTAGCTGTAACTGCATATAAGAATCCTCCAGATATATTTTTCATAGGCAGAAAAAATAAGGCGGCCTATGCTTAATAGCATAAACCACCTATCTTAGCCGGAACTTTTCCCTATCTTAATTTAATCTTAAGATACCTCTATACCAGGGCCTGCCCCAGCGAAGCGAGGACATTCGGCAAGAATAAGGAAACCTTAATCTGCAGCTTCTCCATTTTTACATGGAACATGGATGATAAATTCTGTTCCAATACCCAGCTGGCTGTTCACTGTGATTTCACCGCCGTGAAGCGTTACAATTTGATTCGCGATAGCAAGCCCTAGTCCGCTTCCTTCCGGCTTTTCTTTTGTATTTGTCCCTCTGTAATACCGTTCAAACAGCCTTTCCTGCTCTGGTTCGCCGAGCCCTTTTCCATTATCGCAGACTGAGAGCAGAATACCGCCGCGTTTGTCGGTATCAAGCAGGATGCTGACTTTTGTATCCGCAGGATTGTGCCAAAGGGCGTTAGTAACAAGGTTCGTTACAGCGCGCCTAAACAGGCCGGAATCTAAAGTTACCGTTTGTTCTGGTATTTTGCTGCCAAAAGCAATGTCACGGTTTGCGTAGGTAGGATCATTGGCAATATCTATGATCCATTCTTTTACATAGCGTGTAATCCGGACTTTCTTTGGATGAAATGGGATGGAACCGGAATCAAGCTGATAGGTTAGCTTCAAGTCGTTAATCAGGTTTTCGGTATGGTTGATATTCTTCAGGATGATAGATCCGTATTCCTGTACGGTCTGTTTCTCCTTATCAGAACTGTCGGCAAGCAGTTCTGCATAGCCTTTGATGGGGGACAGGGGCGTTTTCAGGTCATGGGTAATATTTGCAATCCATTCCCGGCGCATGGTTTCTGTTTCTTCACTTATTTGGCCGGCGCGGCAGATGTCCCTGTCCATTTTGTTCAGGGCGCTGTAGATTCCGCCAAACATCCCATTTTCCTGCAATGGCTGGTAGGTACGGAGGGAGATATTTTTGATGCCCTTTGTAATGTCTGACAATTTCCGTGAAAGCCAGAAACCATAAGCAAGCACGGTGATGATAAGGGCGCCCAAAGCGGCAAGGATAATTCCCCTTGCCGCAGGGGAAAGCCTTGAAACCCTGCTGCCGTTGTAATGCAGCATATATTTCCCGATATCATAAGGAAATCCTATGCAATAGCTGCAAACTTCTTCGGAATCCTCCAGACTGTTTACAAATACCGTATATCCGTTTTGATAGCCGCTGGAGCCAAGGGCCAGCAGTTCGGAAGCAGAATATTTTTCAGGGTAGCAGGCTGGTTTGCTGTAGGAGAAAATCTCCTGCCCGGATTCATCCAAAAACTGAATCCACAAGCCATATTCGTCCAGCCGGCCAAGGCCAATCTGTTCGATAGAGAGTTCCCCGTCCTCATAGGTTGCCCAGCAAGAAAAATTGTTTGTAAAAGTTTGCGGCCAATGGGCGAGGCTTATGCCTTCCGGTTCCGGGATTGAGAACATATAATAGAACAGGCCGATTGCCGTGGCAATGCCGGCTAATAATGCTATGGAAAGGAGCAGGGCCATCCGGAAGAAAGGGTTGAAATTCTTTTTACTTTTCATAAGGGTTTACCAGCTTATAGCCTAAGCCTTTCATTGTGATAAGATACATGGGGGCGGTGGGATCGTTTTCCATTTTCTCGCGCAGGTGCCGGATATGGACCATGACCGTATTATCGCAGCCGAAGCTGTCCTCGTTCCAGACCGCTTCATATATGCGCTCGCGGCTGATTACCCGCCCTTTATTTTCCGCTAAGTATTGCAATATCTCAAACTCCCGGGCAGTCAGCTCCAGGTCCCTGCCGTCTTTGAGCGCCCTGCAGCCATCCGTATCAATCGTTAAGGCTCCGATTTCTATTGCCTGGCTGTTGCAGGGGCATTGCCTGTATTCCATGCGGCGCAGCTGCGCTTTCACCCTGTAAGCAATTTCCTTCGGGCTGAAAGGCTTGGTAACATAATCGTCGCCGCCGACAGCCAGGCCCAGGATTTTATCTAATTCATCGTTTTTGGAGGAAAGGAACAGGATGGGGCAATTGGAAAACTGCCGGATCTGCCTGCACACTTCGTAGCCGTCAATATCCGGCAGCATAACATCTAAGATCATCATGTCCGGCTGTATTTCTTTGCAGGCATTTACCGCCTTTCTGCCTGTATCGATTTTTATGACAGTAGGAAAGCCCTCAATATTTAAAGCCTTTTCGAGCAGACCCAGAATATCCGGCTCATCGTCCACGGCCATAATTTTATATTCATTCATCGCAGGTAACCTCCTTTGGCCTGTTTTCTTTGCTTTTTACACTTTTAAATCTTCCATCGGCAGGCTTCTTTGGCTGCCATGTAATCCATACCGTGCCTCCGAGGTAAATATGGTATGTTTATTATACTTCGCTTGCCCTGAAGAATACAAGCAGAATGTGTAAAGCCCTGATATCCGCATCAAATTGCAGGGTATCAGTAACAGTTCAGCCCAGGACTTTGCGCTTGCTGCAAAGTCCGTAAGGACACGTAACGGCTGGAATAGAATATAAAATTATGG
>CAJUOE010000169.1 GCA_910587895.1 uncultured Lachnospiraceae bacterium | reverse complement strand
CATAGCGCTGGCATGCTTCCTGGGAACACGACCATCCTTGCCGGCGATACGATCATTTTAAGCGTTCCCTCCTTCCGTGAGGAACATGATGGGAAATTAAAAGAAATCCTCGTGGAACCCGGACATAACTGGTGCAATTCCTCCATCGCAGATTTGAACCTTCCGGAAAATATTCTGATTGCCTTAATCAAACGCGGAGATGAAAATATCATTCCCCAGGGCAGTACCGTCATCCATGCGAATGACACTGTCGTTATTTATAAATAATACTCGAATTGTGAATTACTTTTTATCAGGCCATGGACTTTTCACTCTGTCTATGATATACTTATGAAATCCCAAAACACCGGCACAAGAAGGAGTGTGATAACATGACAGATCATGAATTGTTACTTGCCATATCTGATATTATGGACAAGAAACTTGACACAAGACTCATACCAATCGAAAAAAATATTCACGAAATGCAAAAAGATATTCGTCACGTAAAGACTGACATCGTTTCCATGAAGGGCGATATTAATGTCATGAAGACCGACATCGTTTCCATGAAGACCGATATTAACGACATGAAAACCGACATCGTTTCCATGAAGGCCGATATTGACGACATGAAAACCGATATCGTTTCCATGAAATCTGATATCGACAACATGAAAGCCGATATTGTTTCCATGAAATCTGATATCGACAACATGAAAGCTGACATCGTTTCCATGAAGGCTGACATTTTCACCTTACAATGTGATGTACGCGATTTAAAACTGACTCAGGAAAATATTATCCTACCACGATTAAACACCATTGAATCCTGCTACACAACTACATATTGCCGTTATAAAGATTATGTAGACAAAATGGCATCCGCTTTCGTTGATATTGACTTGCTGAAAAAAGTCGTATCCGAACACAGTGAAAGGTTGCAGAAAATTTCATGACAAGTTAGGAGCCTCCGGAGCCTGCTCCCCAATTTTGACATGCACATTTCCAATCACAGTACCCTTTTTATTTTGAGATATTGTAACATTTCCGACAGCTACCGGCATACTGTTGCTCCCGGCAGCTACATGTACGACGCACAGTGACTTTTCCCTGAAAAATGAAGTCCTGATTTAAGATATTTTTTCATTGGCAATTTCTCCTATATAGATATAGACACATTTGGTGGTGGACCTGGCTCTGGATTCTTTATTATCACTTTCTCACTCTTGTTTCCCGCCGCGTCTTTTAAATAGATCTCATAATATTCACATTCTGTATTAGTATAATCTATGCCAGCCTCAAAATAATTCCATTCCTTCTCCAGAGCAACTCCCAGTTTTTCCCAACCTTCTGATCCTTTCAGGTATATTTTTGTCCCGACTTCCCCTTTTATTTTAATTTCACTATCGGAAATTTTTACCTTGGGTGTTTTCGGGGCTGTCACATCTTTAATCGACCTGGAAACAACTTTCCCCCTGCGGTTTCCTTTTTTCAGGTAAAAATACAGCGTCCCTTTTTTCTGTGCCGGAATTGTTATCTCTTTCTTCCCATCCATCTTAAATTCAACCTTTTTCAATGTCTTTTTCTCATTCTTAATCACAAGCGTTGTATTTTTTGTGCCCTCTACCTGAACATTCGTCGTCTCACTCGTAATTCTCTTTTGTACCACAGGCTTTTGTATGGATGAACTTTCCTTCTCGGGTGCAACTATTGGAAGCTTTGTCACCTTGCGCGTTATGACATCACCCCTTTTTCCAGATGCATCTGCAACCAGGTAAAATCTTAGTTTGCTACCTCCCTTCTGCTTTTTTATTTTCACATTTTTGAGTCCCTCATTGGCATAAAATTTCTTATAAATAACTTTATTGCTATTTTTGATGTACAATGTCGTGTCTTTGAACACATACACAAGGACAGACGTCGTAATTCTCCGTAACCTCCCCTGTCAGAACCTTGGGCGAACACCGCCACTCTGAGGGTGGGAGATGGCACGCATTAACATTTACCGGCTGTGCAGATAACAAGATGAATATGACTGCCAGCAAAAATGAATATATTTTTTTGATTGTGTTCCTCATAAACATTCCTTCTTTCCTAACTTTTATCATTTGTCTGAATTGATGGTACAAAAGCCCTGGCTCTGTCATAATCTTGTTTATGCACATAGAATATGTATTCATATGCCAAATCCATGTTCTATCCAAAAGTCCCTGTTCGAACCCTGGAATCGGAAAATGGCGATGCACTGTTTCTATTGATTACCTTACATTTATAATCAATCCCTGCTGCTTGAAGTGCATTTCTGATTTCCACTTGGCTCTTCATGGAAAATGTTGAAACAAGCTCTTTTTTGTTAAATGTCAGTATCACTTTTCCTCCTTCCTGTCTCTTACTGTTTTCTGATGAGCCAATATCCCACCGCTTGCCAAAAGCTGTGGGATCCTGGCTTATTTACACATTTCTATTTTGATATGGACACCTGTGGTGGCAAACCCGGTTTGGGATTCTTTACTTTCATTTTCTCACTCTTGTTTCCTGCCGCGTCTTTTAAATATATCTCGTAATACTCGCACCTCGTATTAAAATAGTCCAAACCTGCCTGAAAATTATTCCATTCCTTTTCCAGAACAATCCCAATCATTTCCCAGCCTCTTAAACCTTTCAGATAAATCTTTGTTCCCACTTCCCCTTTTACTTTAATTTGGCTATCCGAAACCCTTACTTCAGGTATTTTGGGAGCTGTCACGTCTTTGATCGACCTGGAAACCACTTTCCCCCTGCGGTTTCCTCTTTTCAGGTAAAAATACAGCGTCCCTTTTTTCTGTGCCGGAATTGTTATCTCTTTCTTCCCATCGGTTTTAAATTCAACTTTTTTCAATGTTTTTTTCTCATTCTTAATCACAAGCGTTGTATTTTTTTTACCCTCTACCTGAACATTCGTCATCTCACTCGTAATTCTCTTTTGTACCACAGGCTTTTGTATGGATGAACTTTCCTTCTCCAGTGCAACTATCGGAAGCTTTGTCACCTTGCGCGTTATGACATCACCCCTTTTTCCAGATGCATCTGCAACCAGATAAAATTTTAGTTTACTATTGCCCTTCTGCTTTTTTATTTTTACACTTTTGAGACCCTCATTGGCATAGAATTTCTTATAGATAACCTTTCTGCCATTCTTGACGTACAATATTGTATCTTCGAATACATACACAGGAACAGACGTTGTATTCTCTGTAATCTCCCCTGTCAAGACCTTTGGCGAATACCGCCACTCTGAGGGCGGGAGATAGCTCGCATTAACATTTACCGGCTGTGCAGATGTCAAGGTAAAAACAGTTGCCAGCAAGAGTGAACATATTATTTTGATTGTATGTCTCATGATTCTTCCTCCTTTATCACTATCATATGACATTATTTTTCCAACCAAGTTAGGGAATAGTCAAAACTGGAAAACTTATAACATTTCGAAATAGCAACATAATATGTCCCTGGGCTTGTTTTGTGATTCTTATTGTTTCTTATATACAATGTTGCGCTTTTTTGTCCCTCATAGATATATTCACATAGAAACGGTTTCTTCTTATTATTTGATTTATACACCTCCACACATAGAACATCCTTTTCTGAACAACTATTTCCTTTAGTCATTTTTATCTTTACTAATTCTTCCTTTGTAATTTTAAATTTATAAAATTGTTGTTTTCCCCATGGTGTATTAAATGCAAAAACATCACTTTTTTTCACACCCTTTTTCAAGGTAACAGCTTTAGAGAAGGAGTTTCCGCCCTGACTTGCTTTCTTAGCAAATGAATAATACGCCTTTACCGTATCTCTCGAATCATTGATAATACGCATTATATAACTATTAGGTTTTCTCACATAAAATACTGCATTCGTTTTTCCCGGCTTGATTTCCACGTTTTCAGATGTCTCATTATCACCTTCCAAAGCTATTAACACCTTATTTTTCTTCGTCAAGCCGTCAATCCTTATCTTTATCTCCCCTGCACTCTTTACCGGAATGGAGTAAAACCGAAGACTATTACCAGGGCTTTCTCCTACATAGCGAAAACCGCCTTCTGTTCTTACGCTCTTTCCGAGCACATATGTTTCTCTCATTGTTTCGTTTGCATACACCATAGTTTCATTCATCATAACCGCAACAATCATAACTGCGATTAATAAACTTTTCTTTATTTTTCTCAACATTTCCTTCCCCCCTACTTTCTTGTTGCATACTTTCCGCCTTTAATATCCGTCTTTGTTGGTTTTGTTGTCTCTCTGTCTGTAATACCATACATCAATTTTCCCTTGTTCCTCTTCTGGTATAAATCCAACAACCCGATCGTATGTCCTATTTCATGAGCTGCAGTTGCCCTATTTCTGGAAACTGCCCTCCCATTCATAATATCTTTGTTAAAATAAATTTCAAATCTCTCTATTTTTCCTGTTCGCATATGACCCGAGTAAGTTGTGTATGCAACAGCCGATGTATCCTTTGAAGTACACATATTAATAGTGTTTACAGATGTAATATCCCTTTTTAATGTCACAACACCGCTTTCCTTCCAGACTTTTGCCCCATAAGTCATGTAACTTTTATATTTTTTATTGAGTGCTGAATCATCAAACGTATTTGTATTTTTCCTTAATTGCTCTGTCGCAACCATATATCCGGCTCTTTCACTCCCATACGCAACCATTGTCGCAAATACCGTCGTTGTAGATACCATAACAAGCAGACATGCTATAATGCATACATTTACAATTCTTTTTGTCACCTTTTTCATTTACTGCACCCCCTCTATATACTCAACCAAATCAGATTTATCTAAGACCTCGGAATCATAGGGCAACGCCGCTTCTTTATAGCTTACCGCACGATTCCAGCTCTTGGCTGAATCGTATGTGTCTATTGCCGTTTCTTCCGCAGCAAATTCTCCTGTAGGTAATGTCTCAACTGCCTGATTGCCTGAAACAAAATACTCCTTTAAAACCCAGTAGGAGTTATCATTATCTTTTAGAGATACCGTCTTTTTCATTACTAAAATATATCTCTCACCCTCCTTGAACAAAGGCGTATCGCTAAAAGGCATCTGCCTTGTTCCATCCTGTAAAACATTTATCTCTTCTGGAAGCTCCCCTTTATATGCCTTAATCACACTGGCTCTGTGGAGTGTTTGCGGAATACCTTCGTCAAATTCCCCAACGATTCCATTAATCTTAATCTCCGCGACCGCATCCGCCTGCTCAATGCTGTCGTCCAGCTCATATTCCTCTCTTGACGCGCTAATTACACATTGCAAATTTTCTCCCTCTTTAGCGGAAAGATACGTCTTTGTTCCCACTGCGCTTGATGCAATAGTTAAGACCATCGCCAATGCCAATATTATCTTATTCTTCATCTGTAGCTCCTTCCTCTTCTTATACTGCCAAATTAAATACTTCATACTGCGCCCTATCTCCAAATTTTACGGAACCAATCCCAAAACCAAAAATCAACCGATAAAAACATCTCTCTCACCTCCTCCTTTTCTCCATCATAATCCTACCCACAACAAAAATGCAAGGGAAAAGGAACGAACGGTCGTTTTTTGGAACGAACGGTCATTTTGGGATCAATTTTATAGTCAACGACAAAGTTTTTTGTGCTTTGGCGTTGACTGCGCCGATTTTTGCTGCGTTTTAACGCAGAATTTCCTTACAAAAATCGTGCGCATCCTCCAGAGGGTCTATAGTCAACGACAATTATTTTTGTCGTTGACTATAAGATAAACGGAGCACAATCTGAGCTACAAATTTACTATCTACACTTTTAAATATAAGTTCCCCTTGGTATTTACCGACTGCATCCTGGACATTCTGAATGCCATATCCGTGATTCTCCTTGTCCTTTTTGCTGGTAACATTCCCCAGTTTCGAAACCTCAACTGCCTGCTTACATGGATTTTCCACCTCTATCACCAGATTTTCTCCCAGACGGCGGATGCCCAGATGGATATATCTTTTTCCCTCCTCAACCTGCATACATGCTTCAATACTATTTGATAACAGATTAGAAAATATCGTACACAAGTCAAAGTCCCCCATTGGCAGCTCCGCAGGTAACACCCCTTCCACTTCCCACCGTACCCCCTGTACTTCGGTGTCTGACTGCATTTGCGCCAAAATGGCATCCACAATCTCATGGTTGACCGATACCATCTTCTTGATTGTCCGCTCCATATGTGACTGCATCTCCGACAGGTACGCCTGCGCTTTTCCATACTCGCCATGTTCTAAATGATAGCTCAAAATATTCATGTGGTTTAAAATGTCGTGGCGCATTTTCCGGGTTTCTTTCGCATTGTCCCGCACTGTCTTCACATAATTTCTTGCAATCTGCAAATACTGCTCCTTCAGGCTGCTTTCTTCTTTGTATTTTTTCCTAAAAATGTCCAGCACAACGCTTCCAATGCCCAGGGCATAGAACATAAAGCTGACGATTATCGCACATAAAGAAATAACATTCGCCAATCCTGCATTTTCATATTCTCTGCTAACACTATCTACAAAATGATGCGTCAAAGATGCTACAAACGCACAAATACTCCCAACTACAAAATATTTGGTTGACAAATTTTTTATAATTTCTCTATACCCTTTAATTTTTTTCCAAAAAATCGAAGCCACTCCTGCCATTATTACAACAGTAAGAATTCCTCGTACAAAACGATAGGCATCATTAGTTTCCCATATACCCACATCTACCTTTAATATACCAGAACAAAATAAGTTGATACAAAAGTATGGAAACCCAAGATACATCATGCTACATATGTAAACCGCAATCCGCCGATACCATTTCCCATCAATCCAGAACAACCAAATCATCGGCGACAGCAGCGTCCGCAATGTTTCAATTAAAAAATCATCATATTGATACCAGTTCCCTCCCGCACACGCTACAAGCAGGCATAACAATCCCAGGACAAGGCGCGACCTCTTCTTGGTAATGGGAACACAGAATATTCCGCATATCATGACCCCATTTTCCACTTCGCTCATCAGGTTTAACCCCACATTCACCATATAATCTCCCATATCCCCTACCTCGCCTTCCGGATAATATACGCCAGATATGCATCCTTCAATTCTTTCGCCCTTCTTCTGCTTACCGGGATGCTCTCTCCATTTTTCAGGCGGATGCTCTGGTTTGCATCCGAAATGTTCCCCAGGTTTACGAGATAACTCTTATGGCAACGGAAAAACGATTTTGGCTCAAGTATTTCCTCCAGCTGCTGTAACCCCATGTCGCAGAAAAATTCTTCCTCCCTTCCCACCATGCGGCTGTATTTCTTATCTGATTCGAAATAGAAAATATCCTTTTCCTTTACAGCTATTTCTCCCTGAACTCCCTTTAATACAAGAACACGTTCTTCCTGTATATCTTGCCAGACGCGCAGCAAGTATTTCTCCATTTTCCCTGCATCCAGCGGTTTTTCCAGAAATCCATAAACATTCTTTCCAAATGCCTCAGACATCCCTTCCACATGGCTTGTCACGAAAATAATTCGGATATCTCCTCCTCCCTGAAGATAATCTTTTAACTGAATCCCCGATATTCCCTCCATTTCGATATCCAGGAAAAGAAGGTCAATTTCCTCACCTCTGTCCAGAAAATCCATTCCCGACTCATATTCCCATAACTCATACTGCAGACCGTTTTCCCTGGAAATTTGCTCCAGCAAAAGCTTTATCTGCTCCCGAAATGTCTGTTCATCGTCGCATATCCCGATTCTAACCATCGTCTTCACTCCCTTAAAACAATACTCCCCGGCTTCCTGATTTCGGTTGCCGGGGAACAGTTGTCTCATATGACTCTATTTAATTATTTACTTTTTGGCAAATTTCACTTTAAACACATACCACAGCGCACCTGTGATACATACGGAAGAATAGCCGCCGCAGATAATACCAGCCATCAGCGGAAGTGCAAACTCCCGAATGGAGCTGACTCCTAAAATAAACAGGACAAATACCATGATGAAGGTCGTCAAAGACGTATTGATACTTCTGGTAAGCGTCTGGGTGATACTCCGGTTAGCAACTTCCATAAAGCTCTCAGCATCTTTCTTCTTCACTGTACCCAGGTTTTCACGGATACGGTCGAAGATAACAATGGTCGCATTGATGGAATAACCCACAATCGTCAACATACATGCGATAAATGTATTACCCACCGAAATTCTGGCAACTGCATAGAATGCAAGAACCACAAGCACATCATGGATTAAGGCAATTACCGCACTGCCTGCAAAACGAATATCCTTAAAACGGAACCAGATATAAATCAGCATACAGATGGTGGCAATGACGACTGCCCACACTGCATCGGAACGCATCTCGGAACTGATGGTGGAACTGATGTTCTCAGCAATAATTCCTTTTTCATCTACTCCAAATTCATCAATCAGCGCCTGATTCAAAGCCTCACGTTCCTCAAGTTCCAGAGAACGCGTCTTAATCACAACCTGATTACCGCCTTCAATCTTCTGTGTCTGGGTATTGGGATCCTTCGTTACCTTCTCGACAACAGGCACAATCTTCTGGTCAATCTCTTCAATGCTGTAATCTTCATTAAACGTAACTGTCGTAGACGTACCGCCGACAAAGTCCAGGCTGTAATTCAACATGCCGTTGTCCTGGCTGCTGTTGATTCCCATTCCTACAAAACCACCGACAATCAGCACTGCAGAAATAGCAAAGAAAATTGCCTTCTTGCCGAGGAAATTGATCGTTTTCATTTCCTTAGCCCTGCCATAGAGTTTCTCATTCTGCAATCCCAAAGCGTAGAAACATTTCATCAGCCATCTGGTCACTACCAATGCGGTAAACATGGACAATACGATACCGATTCCCAGCGTATAAGCAAAACCTTTTACCGGACCGGAACCGCGCATACCCAGAACGACTGCTGCAACCAAAGTCGTGATATTGCCATCGACAATCGCAGACAGCGCTTTTTCATAACCAATCTTAATTGCTGAATTAACCGTCTTGCCTGCCGCAATCTCTTCACGGATACGGGCAAAGATAATGACGTTCGCATCCACCGCCATACCAATGGAGAGGATGATACCTGCAATACCCGGCAGGGTAAGCGTGATGTCAAAAATCCACAATGCATATACGGTAAGTGCGGAATACAGCACCAACGCAAGGCTTGCCGTAAATCCCGGCAGACGATATATTACAATCATAAATATCATAACCAGTATCAGGCCGATCACTGCCGCCATCAAACTGGTGGAAATTGCTTCCTCGCCGAGCTGCGCACCCACAACCTTGGAATTCAGCTCTTCCAGTTCCAGTGAAAGGGAACCGATTCGAATCGTGGTCGCCAGGCTTTCAGCCGCCTCAAAGCTCTCCATGCCCTCAATCTGCGCCCTTCCGCCGCTAATCGCGGAATTTACTTTCGGAGCGCTGATCGTCTCGCCGTCATAGACAATCGGCATGGTCTTTCCAACATTGGCCGCCGTTGCCTGTTCAAACTTCGTAGCTCCCTCATCCGTCAGGGTGAGATCCACGACATACTGCGTCGCGCCTGTCACCTCATCTTTGTATCTCTGGGGCTGGGCATTCTGGATATCCGTACCGCTGACCAAGACATTTCCATCTTCATCCTGAAATTCCATGGATCCGGGCTTTCCTAATTCCTCCAGAATAGCATTCGCATCGGAGACGCCCGGAATCTCAATATTGATTCGGTCATTCCCTTCCTGATATACGCTTGATTCTGTGCTGTAGCCCTCTACACGCTTTTGCAGCTTGTAAATCGTATCCGCCATGTCTTCAGCCGACGGATTGTCCTCCACTGCCCTGTAGGTAATGCTGACACCGCCTGCAAGGTCGAGTCCCAGCTTGATATTACGGTTTGCTCCTACGCCAACCGTTGAGATAATGGTTCCTGCATACCAGGATACTGCTGACATAATCACCAGAATCAAAACCAGAATCCCTGCTGCTTTTTGTTTTTTCATGATTTTTCCTCTCCTGTCCTTTCTCTTACCGGCGTATATCCCTGATTGTGGTTGCTGCCGGTTTTAATTTCTATCATATACAGCATAGCTGTCTAGAATCATTTCTTCTTAATCTCTTATATGCCTAAGATGGATTTTCCTCTTCCGCAAGCGCCGCTTTCATCATAATGGCGCACTCGATGCGCTTTTTCTGCAGCTCACAGCCAATATCATAGGCGTCTGTAATGCTGCCGTGGAAATTGTAGGAATTTGCAGCGCATCCGCCGCTGCAATAAAATTTTGCAAAGCAGTTTTGGCATTTTTCTTTTGCATAGACATTACAGGACTTAAATTCCTCCCGTAACTGTGTATTTTTGATGCCGTCTGTGACATTCCCCATGAGGAATGCCTCATTTCCCACAAACTGGTGACAGGGGTAAAAATCTCCCCAGGGCGTCACCGCAAGATACTCCGTGCCGGAGCCACAGCCTGACAAACGCTTTGCCACACAGGGCCCGCCCTCTAAATCTATCATAAAATGAAAGAAATTGAAAGCCTTTCCTTCCCTGTGGCGCCTAAGCATTTCTACCGCAAGCTTATCGTATTCTTCCAATAACTGCGGAATGTCCTGCTCACGCAGCGCATACTCTTCTTCCGGCGGTGCAACTACAGGCTCCACAGAAATCTGTTCAAAGCCCAAATCCGCCAGATGCAGTACATCCTCTGAAAAGTCAAGGTTATAGCGGGTAAAGGTGCCGCGAACATAATATCTGTCCTGCCCCCTGCTCTCTGCAAGTTTCTGGAATTTGGGAACAATCAGGTCATAACTGCCCGCCCCCTTGCGAAACGGACGCATCCTGTCATTGACTTCTTTTCTGCCGTCAATGCTTAAGACAACATTTGCCATCTCGCGATTGGCAAACTCCATCACCTCATCGTTCAGAAGTACGCCATTGGTTGTCAGCGTGAAACGGAACTTCTTATTATAAAGCGGTTCCTGCTCCCTGCCGTACGCCACCAGACGTTTTACTACATCAAAATTCATCAGCGGTTCGCCGCCAAAGAAATCCACTTCCAGATTCCGGCGATTTCCAGAATTTGCAATCAGAAAATCCAGCGCAGCTTTGCCCACCTCAAAGGACATCAAAGCCCTTCTTCCGTGGTACTCCCCTTCCTCCGCAAAACAATAGCGGCAGGCAAGGTTACAGTCATGCGCAATGTGCAGGCACAATGCCTTTACCACGGTAGGCCTCGTCTTAAACTGCTCCATATAGCCCTCATATTCATCCTCAGAAAACAACTCGCCATTTGCGACAAGCTCCCGGACTTCCTCATAACTCTCAGCGATCTCCGCCTCCGGGTATGTATTCCCAAGTTTTCCTATGATGCCCTCTTTTGTATCTGCCTCAAACAGTGAAATTACATCATAGGTGACGTCATCCACCACATGAACCGCTCCACTGTTCACATCCAACACAAGGTTATAGCCGTTGTTCTTATACTGGTGAACCACGCTAATTCCTCTCTTTCTCTTTTTGCTCCAGTTAAAATCTTATCCCCTGTCTGATATAACGCACAAATGACCGCTCGTCTTGCGAACGGTCCATGTTATGCTATATATTTGTGTGTTACACAAAATGGTATGTCTGCCAGTAAAAATTATCTGTTCTCGCAGCTCTGGTTGCCCACGGTACAGCTTGTCTTACATGCAGACTGACAGGATGTCTGGCATTCCCCACAGCCACCTTTCTTAACTGTGTTCTGTAATTTTCTTGTATTTAATGTCTTTACATGTTTCATGATAAATGCTTCCTTTCTATTGATATGCGATTAGGGTTAGTATAACACATTTCTTCTTATATGCAAAGAGTTTTTTCAATTTGAACCTTGCATTGAACCTTGCATTTGAACTTATCGCTTTATAACTTATCGCTGTTATTCCCACTCATCGGCAGGAATCCAGTTCTCATAGGGCACCATATGCCCAAATGCTTTGATAGCGCCGCTGGCCGTAGAGTAATACCTGGCCATCATTCGGTTCTTTATCTCCAGCAGCTTGGGATCAATCTGCTCGCCCGGAATTTGCCCTGCCGGGTAAAATTTACCAAAATACCAGAGCTCCGAACTGTCCTGGAGAATATTGTCGAATCCATCCGTAACAGCCTTGGAAACCTGCTGGTGATGGTATTTTACATATTCTCCGATTGGATTATGTGTTACCACCAGATCCCATTTCTTATAGGAAAGCACACGCTCCACATCTTTTTGCAATGCGTCGCGACACGTAGTCAGCATATCCGTCTCATACCCGCCACCCGGAAACTGTCTCCTGGCGTCCGGATAATTCAAAATCAGGTATTTGTCATTGGTAGTGCGCATAACATCGGCAAATGCGCTTCTTCTGCCCACATTCCAACCGTGGGTAATGCAGATCACCAGATACTCATCCTCCAGAAGATGCCCACCGCCCCAGAAAGACTCATCATCCGGATGTGCGACGAACATCACTTTATTGATGGTTGCCAAATCCAGGTCGTCCAACATCTTTTGGGTGATAAATCCATCTGTAAGCGTAATTTTAAGGGTCCATGTACAGCTTAATTTCTTATCATCCGCCGAAGTGGCTGTTATGTCCACCGTCTCAATGGGGCGATGCGCCGTTACGGTTCCATGCTGATCTACGGTTGCCGCCGATTTATCACTGGACTTCCAGATAATTTTCTGGTTGCTGGCATCCAGGGGCGCAATATTTAACGCTAACGTCATACTGGTGCCATCCTCCATGGATGTTTTATTGTCCGGTGCAAACGATATATCCGTAACAGGAACTTCTGTCACCTTTATTTTATGTTTCGCTTTCTTCTTACTGTAATTCTCCTGGGCTGTAATTGTCACCTTTCCCTTTTTCCTGGCAGTCACCACGCCATACTTGTCCACAGTCGCCACTGCCTTATTGCTGGAAGTCCAACGTATGCCCTGATTGCTCGCATTGCCGGGATACAGCACCTCTGACAGCTGTATGCTCCTGCCAATATACATCTGGTTACTGCCGGTAATACGGATCTTTTTCAGCTTTACCGGGTTCTCCACCCGCAAACGAAATGAAACCTTCTTCCCTGATCCCTCCACAGATGCCGTAATCTGAGCCTTGCCTTTTTTATTTGCCTTCAATATGCCCTTAGACGTAACGGATGCCACAGCGTTATTGCTGGAAGTCCAGGTAATCTTGCTGTTTTTCGCTCCCGCCGGCAATATTCTCACACGAAGCCTGAGCTTGGATCCTTTTATCATCGGTTTCGTAGGTTTGTTCTGAACCTTCATTGACTTAATACCTGGATTAGGAACCGCAGCTGCAATCCCCGCAAAAAAGATATTTCCACTCACTGGTGCAGATGCCCGGGCCTGAACCGTCGTTCCCACTCCCATAGCTAATATGCTTGCCAGTAAAATCATAAATAATAAACCTGAAAACTTCTTCATGCTTCCTTTCCCTCCATTCTAAAAAGCACAAATCCCTTCCATTTCCTTCCGCAATTTCCCATATGCCATACTCTGATTTGCCATGACAAAAGAGCACACTTTCATATACTATTTTTATACGTTACAAATTTTAGCACAAAAAAAGCACCTCCGCAAGTGCGACGGTGCCTGAAATCTCCATATTTACATCTTACAGCATAATCTGCAGCTCTACCGGACAATGGTCGGAGCCAAATACATCCGTGTGGATTTTCGCATCTTTCAGCTTATCCTGTAAATCCTGCGAAACTACAAAATAATCAATCCGCCATCCGGCGTTCTTCTCCCTTGCCTTAAAACGGTACGACCACCAGGAATACACCTGTTCTACGTCCGGATAGAAATGCCGGAACGTATCAATATAGCCATGACTCAGCATTTCAGAAAACTTTCCGCGCTCTTCATCTGTAAATCCTGCGTTTTTGCGGTTCGTCTTCGGATTCTTTAAGTCAATTTCCTGATGCGCCACATTCAGGTCTCCGCAGAAAATAACAGACTTCTTCTCTTTCAGCCCATCCAGATACGCCAGAAACGCCTCCTCCCATTCCATGCGGTAAGAAAGCCTTGCCAGCTCATTCTGGGAATTGGGCGTATAGCAGGTGACAAGATAATACGTTTCATATTCCAGCGTAATCACACGCCCCTCCCTGTCATGTTCCGGGATTCCCATTCCATAAGACACAAAAAGCGGCTTATGCCTGGTAAAAATTGCCGTGCCAGAATATCCCTTTTTCTCAGCATAATTCCAATAATCGTAATATCCTTCCGGCAAATCAAGGGAAATCTGTCCCTCCTGAAGTTTCGTCTCCTGCACGCAGAAGAAATCTGCCTCCGTTTCCCGGAAAAAATCCAGAAACCCTTTCTGCACGCAGGCGCGCAGGCCATTTACATTCCATGAAATAAATTTCATCCTAATTTTCTCCTTATAATTTTTTATCCCACCTTTAGACACCCGAATCCTATAAGATGAAAAAAACCATATACTCATATTCCTATAAGTATATGGAACTTCCATCTCCCAGTCTCCATGCCCTTTAACAGATCGGGAAGCCTCTCCGACAAAATCCTGATCTGCCAGATCAGCTTGCCCCCCAGACTATACAGCACAATCCCTGCCGCCGCCGCTTCCAGCGTCAGCAAAACGCCGGCACTTACCGCCTCCGGTATCCGCACATGCTTTTTCAGCCACCGGGTTGTCCGCCGCATCTTCACCGCCAGAAACCATCCGATGCAAAACGGCAGCACCACCGGCAGCACAAACCGGAATCCCAGATACACAAAGGCCGCCGCCAGAATAAAAATGCCGCCTCTTACCAGTTTCTCTCTTTTAATTTCGCCCATAATAAAAATCACCCTCTGCTGTTTATGATAGACAGCATGGGTGACTTTATTCGCAATTGTATTATCCAATTTTTTCCTGTATGTCCTTACACCTTAAACCGATACCCCACCCCCCAGATCGTCTCAATATACTGGGGTTTCGCCGTATTAAACTCAATCTTCTCCCGGATTTTCTTGATATGCACCGTAACCGTGGCAATATCGCCCACGGACTCCATATCCCAGATCTTGTTAAACAGCTCCTCTTTCGTATAAACATGGTTCGGATTCTGTGCCAGAAATGTCAGCAGGTCAAATTCCTTCGTGGTAAACTGCTTTTCTTCCCCGTTAATATAAACCCGGCGGTCAGGCTGCCGAACAGCGCTTTCAAGGCAGAGGCAGGGACGGAAGT
>CAJUOE010000168.1 GCA_910587895.1 uncultured Lachnospiraceae bacterium | reverse complement strand
GAGGCAGAGGGGGAAGGGGCAAAGTTAGGGCTTCTTTGGATGGATCCGCAGGCAGCAGAAAATGTCAACTGTCTGAGCGTTTTCCCCTCCGCTTACCTTATATTGCCATGACGGAAATGGTTTTTCCTCACGGACAGCCCTTCCGGTTTTCCTAACAGTGGGAACAAGGATCTGCGATTAAGGCGCGCCTCTGAAACTCAGGACAGCCACCTGGCAGTTATGCAAGTCCGGCAGCACAGCAGGTGGCTGTCCCTCAGACAGTCACCCGGCGCGCCTATGGAATCCTTTTATCCCGCTGGCAAGGAAAACAGGCGGAAGCGCTTCCTACCCCGGAAAAACCATTCCCGTCGGCAATATTTTATGGATTCGTGGGAAAACGCGAGTTTTGAATTGGGGAAATTAATATCATCAGCCCCGCCCCGGAGTTAGGGGTACTAGAAATTCTATCCGGGTTTTCTTCCGGCGGTATGGTGGGAAAAGCTGCAAAAACATTGGATTCCCATAAGAATTTTCACAGGCAGTTTTCGAATTATTCTGCAAAACATTGCTGTGATGCAACAAACAGGCTGAACTGTTACTAGCAACCAATATTATAGTGCCAAAAGGTCTTGCTGCCAGAGACATCTTGGCACTATAAAATCACAAAATGGGAAATCTCCAGATTTCTACTCCCACTTAAAAAGGATGATTCCCCCGATGCAGATTGCCATCCCAAGCACCCTGCGCCACTCAAACGGCTGCTTGTCCACGCCAAACATGCCAAAAAGCTCAATCACGTAAGCCACAAGCAACTGAGAGACAACGATCAGCATCACCGCCTTAGCAGGTCCCAGCGCCGCCATGCTCTTGATTACCGTATAAGTAATAAATGCCCCGATCACTCCGCCCAGAAGCATATATTTGGGCTGTATCTGTAAAATTGCCCCAAAACTACTGCGGTCGGTAAAAAACCAGGCAACCAGACAGATGACAAGCGCAGAAAACTGCACCCAGCTTGTGCTGACCCACATGCTGCTGCCTTTCGTTACTTCTGTGTTAAACACTCCCTGGACACTCATTAAAGCTCCCGACAAAAGTGCAATAAAAATTCCAATCATTGGTTTCCTCCTAAAAATATGTTCTTTTGGGTAGGATAACCATAATTGGAATTCTTATGCGCCCATGCTTACTTCGGCAATACGGCTTTTAATTTTTGTATCATTTCATCCACATGTTCTTTTTCAATCACCAGAGGCGGCACGAACCGCAGTACATTTCCACCTGCCGTGATGAGGATCAATCCCTGTTCCAACGCTTTGGCGCTGATTTCACCAACAGGAACATCCTCTGCCAGTTCCAGCCCCTGGATCAGCCCTTTGCCCCTGTGCGCTGCAATGCAGCCAAACTCCGATTTCAGCTGTTTTAGCTGTTCATCCAGATATGCTCCGATTTCCTTTACATGTTTTGTAATCTTGCGCTCCTCAAAAATATCAAATACCTTGCAAATTGCCGCCGCCACAAAAGGATTTCCGCCGTAAGTAGTTCCGTGATCCCCAGGTTTCAACGAGCCTTGCGCCACTTTTTCCGTCATCACAAACGCCCCCACCGGAACGCCACAGCCCAGCGCTTTGGCACAGGTCATAATATCCGGTTTTACGCCGTATTCCTGCCACGCAAACATGGTTCCTGTCCTTCCCATGCCGCACTGAATTTCATCCAGAATCAACAGGATATCGCGTTTCTCGCAAATGTCTTTCACGCCGCGCAAGAATTCCTCGGTTGCCAGAAGAATGCCGCCCTCGCCCTGAATGGTCTCCATGATGATGGCACAGGTCTTATCGTTTACCAATGCCTTTACACTCTCCAAATCGTTGTAATCCGCAAATTTCACAATACCGGGAAGCGGTTCAAACGGCTCTCTGTAATGCGCATTCCCGGTGACGGCAAGCGCGCCCAGGCTTCTTCCGTGAAACGAATGGTTCATGGCGATAATCTCATGGTCGGTACATCCATCCTTTGTATAGGCATATTTCTTTGCCGCCTTGATCGCCCCTTCGATTGCCTCCGTTCCGCTGTTGGTGAAAAATACCCTGTCCAGGCCGGCAGCCGCGCAAATCTTCTCTGCCGCCTCGATCGTCGGCTGGTTATAATACAGATTTGAGGTGTGCAGCAACTTATCAATCTGCGCCTTCAAGGCCTGATTATACGTTTCGTCTCCATATCCCAATGCCTGCACGGCAATTCCCGCCGCAAAATCCAGATATTTCTTCCCCTCCGTATCATAGAGGTATACGCCCTCTCCGTGGTCAAGCACCACCGGATAACGGTTATACGTATGTAAAATATGGTTCTCCGCCTCATTTATCAGTTTTCCTGCGCCCATGTTATTTTACATCTCCTCTCTCAGCCTTAGAACAAAACCGTTCCTCCCGGTCTCCGATAATCGCCGTTCCAATACCTCTGTTGGTAAAGATTTCCAAAAGCAGGCAATGTGGGATACGCCCGTCCAGAATATGCACTCTGGAAACGCCGTCCTCAATCGCCTCAATGCAGTTGTTGAGTTTAGGCAGCATTCCTCCGCCAATATTTCCGCCGCCAATCAAGGCATGTGCCTCCGAGACGGACAGTTCCGATATCAGGGAAGACTTATCTTCCGGATCCTTGTACACGCCCTCCACGTCTGTGAGGAAGGCCAGTTTTTCCGCCTTGACTGCCCGGGCGATCGCGCAGGCTGCATCATCGGCATTGATGTTGTAGGTATCAAATTTATCATCCAGCCCAATCGGACAGACAATCGGAAGAAAATCCTTCTCCAGCAGGTCATAGAGCACTTTCGCATTGACTTCCCTGATATCGCCCACATAACCGATATCCTCTCCTTTGGAATATTTCTTTTCCACCTTCAAAAGCCCGCCGTCCTTACCGCTGATGCCAATCGCATTGACGCCCAGCTCCTGCACCATCTGTACCAGGGATTTGTTCACCCTGCCAAGAACCATCTCTGCAATTTCCATTGTCGGCGCGTCCGTTTTGCGCAGCCCATTGACAAACTCCGGCTCCATACCGATTTTTCCAACCCATTTGCTGATTTCCTTGCCGCCGCCGTGTACGATGATTGGCTTAAATCCAACCAGTTTTAAGAGCGTCACGTCCTTAATTACATCCATCTTAAGCTCATCATCCACCATCGCGCTGCCGCCGTATTTTACGACGATAATCTTACGGTTAAACCGCTGAATATAAGGTAAGGCCTCAATCAGGACCTCCGCCTTCTGTAAAATCTCCTGCATATTTTTCTCTGCCATCTTATTAACTTCCTTTCCTATGAACGGTAATCCGCGTTGATTGATACATACTCATGCGTCAAATCGCAGCCCCACGCCGTAGCCTCTGCCTCTCCCATCTTCATATCGACAAGAACCGTTACTTCTTCATCCGATAAAATCTTTGTCGCCTCTTCTTCACTGTAATCGGTGGCAACACCGTCTTTGTATATCTGAATCCTGCCTGAGCAGCTCTCAAAGAACAATTCTATCTTTTCAGGCTCAAACGAAACGCCGGAATAGCCAAGCGCACAGAGGATTCTGCCCCAGTTGGCGTCATGTCCGTAAATTGCCGCCTTCGTGAGTGAAGAGCAGATGACCGACTTTGCAAGTATTTTCGCATGTTCCTTTGTATCTGCGTGGATGACTTTCGTCTCAAAGAGCGCCGTCGCCCCCTCGCCGTCTCCCGCCATCATCCTGGCCAGCGCAGTATTTACATAATTCAACGCCTCCACAAATTTCCGGTAATTCTCATCCTTTTTCGTAAGTTTCGCATTGCCCGCCATGCCGTTTGCCAGCAGCAGAACCGTATCGTTCGTAGAAGTATCCCCATCCACGGAAATCATGTTAAACGTATCTTTCACATCTTCGCGCAACGCCTCCTGCAGCAATTCCTTGGAAATGGCAAGGTCTGTCGTCACAAATCCCAGCATCGTACACATATTGGGATGAATCATGCCGGAACCCTTACACATGCCGCCCACAGTCACCATCTTACCATCTATCTCAAAGGTTGCCGCTGCCTCCTTTGGTTTCGTGTCGGTCGTCATAATCGCACACGCCGCCTGATGACCGCTCTCTGCCGTATTGTCAAGTTCCTGTGCCATCACCGCAATGCCTGCTGCCAGTTTATCCATCGGAAGCTGCATCCCGATCACCCCGGTAGACGCTACCAGTGCCTGATTTGCAGGAATGCCAAACAGCTCTTCCACTTTCTCTGCTGTCTTCTGGCAATACTCCATGCCCTCTTCCCCGGTACAGGCATTGGCAATTCCGGCGTTTACCACCACTGCCCGGGCGCATTCCTGTTCTGCAACGATCTTCATATCCCATTTGACCGGAGCCGCCTTTACCACATTACTGGTAAACGTTCCTGCCGATACCGCCGGACATTCGCTTACAATCAACGCCATGTCCTTCCGGTTCTCATATTTTATTCCCGCCGCCGTGCTTGCCGCCTGGAATCCCTTTGCGGCTGTCACGCCGCCTGTGATTATTTTCATAAGATTTTCCTCCCTGTACGGATATCTTCTACACCTGTGAATTGCCACAAATTCTAATATCATTTATTGAAAGGTCGTAATATTTTCATCATTTAACACGAAATCATAATAATTCAAATCTTCCCGGAACGTCCAACCTACGCTTTTCCAGAATGAATTGCCGACCTCATTTTTCTTAAACGCAATCAGGCAGACCTTATTGATATGCTCCTCCTGCAAGGCGCGCATGGCAAATACCGCCATCGCCTTGCCAATTCCACGCTGCCTGTAATCCTCATGCACGCACACATGATAGAAACATCCGCGCCTGCCGTCATGCCCGCAGAGAATCGCGCCCACAATTTCATCTCCTGCCTGCGCCACCACGCTGGTAGTCGGATTCCTTCGCAGAAACCTTGCAATTCCTTCTCTGGAATCATCCACGCTGCGGATGCCGAAACCTTTGATCGTTTTCCAGAGGCGGTATACTTTGTCGTAATCGTCTTCTGTCATCGCCCGCAAAACAGCCGGGACAATGATGTTATTTATCTGCATCTTTTTCTTCCTGCCTCAGTCCTTATTTACGGAAATACCGGTACAAGCCTCAGTCCTTCCTGTTCCGGAAATCCAAACAGAAGGTTCATATTCTGCACGGCCTGTCCCGCGGCTCCTTTCACAAGATTGTCAATCGCGCCCATCATGACAATCCTTCCGGTACGCGCATCAATCTGGAACCCAATATCCACAAAGTTACTGCCTTCGACCCATTTTGTCTCCGGATACTTGCCCGCATCCAGCACGCGTACAAAATATTCATCCTCATAATATTTGTCATAAACTGCTTTCACCTGCTCATAATCGGGATAGGCAAAGGAACCGTCCGCCTGTTTGATCTTCTTTAAGGAGGCGTATTCTGTTGCCAGAATTCCCCGGTTCATCGGCACGAGGTGCGGGGTAAAGCTAATCGTAATTTTCTCCCCTGCCGCATAACTGAGCTGTTCTTCAATCTCCGGGGTATGCCGGTGGGTCGTCACCCCGTATGCCTTCATATTTTCATTGACTTCACAGAAGAGATTCGGCAGCTTGGCTCCTCTTCCTGCCCCCGAAGTCCCCGATTTCGCATCTACAATCAGCGTATTTGGCTCTATCAGGCCCTCTTTCACCAACGGGTAGGCGGTCAGTATCGAGCAGGTCGTATAACAGCCCGGATTTGCCACCAGTCTTGCCTGCTTTACTTTTTCACGGTTAACCTCACACAGCCCGTATACTGCCTCTTCTATGAACTGCGGGCTCTTATGCTCAATCTGATACCACCTCTCATACGTTTTCACATCCTTAATGCGATAATCTGCGCTCAGGTCAATGACCTTCGTATCCTTAAGGATCTCTTCTGTCAGCACGCCGGCGAGATATCCCTGGGGCGTGGCTGTAAAAATCACATCTACCTGCTTTGCAAGTTCTTCTATATTATCATCGAGACAGCGCGCGTCCACGAGCTGAAACATATTTCCATACACGTCTGCATATTTTTCATCAATATAACTTCTTGAGCCGTACCATGCTATCTCCACTTCTTTATGTCCAAGCAAAAGCCTTACCAGTTCCGCTCCTGCATATCCGGTTGCCCCGATAATTCCTGCCTTTATCATGCTGATTTCCTCCCTTTCTATGTCGAATCGCATCTGTTACCTTACTTATCTTAGTATATCTTTTCCAGTTCGTAAAGACCTTTTTTGAAATTTTATGCATATTTATGCATTTTTTTTAATTTTTATACACTTGAAATTTTATGCATCTTATTGTATATTAGATGTTAAGAGCAAAAGACATGCCCTTTTACACAAATGAGACGCATGGGCTTTTGACCCGAATCAAGCATAAACGGAGGAAAAGTAATGAAAGAGAAAGTAGTTTTAGCTTATTCCGGCGGTCTTGACACTACCGCCATCATTCCATGGCTGAAGGAGAACTTTGACTATGAAGTTATCTGCTGCTGTATCGACTGCGGGCAGGACGAAGAATTAGACGGCCTTGAGGAGCGCGCAAAATTATCCGGCGCGACCAAACTGTACATTGAAGATATCACAGACGAATTTGCGGAAGAATATATCATTCCCTGCGTACAGGCGGGCGCCGTATATGAGAACAAGTATCTTCTCGGAACCTCGATGGCACGCCCCGGCATTGCCAAACGCCTGGTTGAAATCGCCCGCAAAGAGGGCGCTACCGCAATCTGCCATGGCGCTACCGGCAAGGGCAACGACCAGATTCGTTTTGAGCTGGGCATCAAGGCGCTGGCTCCTGATTTGAAAATCATTGCCGCATGGAGAAATGACAAATGGAACATGCAGTCCCGCGAGGAGGAGATTGCATACTGTAAGGAGCACGGCATCGACCTTCCCTTCTCTGCGGACAGCAGCTACAGCCGCGACCGCAACCTGTGGCATATCAGCCATGAAGGCCTGGAGCTGGAAGATCCCGCCAGCGAGCCGAATTACGACCATCTTCTGGTACTTGGCGTTTCCCCGGAGAAAGCTCCCGAGGAAGGCGAATACGTGACCATGACGTTTGAATCCGGCGTGCCGAAGACCATCAACGGCAAAGCCATGAAAGTTGCCGACATCATCCGCGAGCTGAACCGTCTCGGCGGCAAGCACGGCATCGGCATCGTCGATATCGTGGAAAACCGCGTCGTTGGCATGAAGTCCCGCGGAGTCTATGAGACCCCCGGCGGAACAATTCTTATGGAGGCACAGCAGCAGTTAGAGGAACTGGTGCTTGACCGCGCGACCATGGATGTCAAAAAAGACATGGGCAATAAAATGGCGCAGATCGTATACGAAGGAAAATGGTTTACGCCGTTGCGCGAAGCCGTACAGGCTTTCGTAACCTCCACACAGAAATATGTGACCGGAGAAGTTAAATTTAAACTTTACAAAGGAAATATCATCAAGGCAGGCACTACTTCCCCCTACTCCCTGTACAGTGAGTCCCTTGCAAGTTTCACAACCGGTGATCTTTATGACCATCACGACGCAGAGGGCTTTATCACCCTGTTCGGGCTTCCGCTGAAAGTCCGTGCAATGAAAATGACTGAGGCAGAGAAATAGAAAGTCTGATCCAAAAAACCAGGGCTGGATAACATCATCGTTATCCAGCCCTGATTTTAAATTATTACTCACTGGGATAAAAATGCTTGACGCCTTTGGTGACGTCTTTCGCATATACCATGCTGCAGCTTTTGACCGCCCCCTCGTCATTGTATAAAAAGGCGATGGCAAGATGCGGCTCCTTGGGCACTGCAAAATGGTTCGCCTCAAGCTCCTCGTCCGAAATCGTGACATACTTGCCCTTTTTCAGCTTATACTTTCCGCGCACAACCGTGCCGTCTTCCAGTTTGTCCTTGATCTTATAAGTCCCATAGAACAATCCATTCTTTACTTTGAACTTCTTGTTTGTGTCTACTTTGTCGCCCAGCGCAATCACCTGACGGCCTTTTCCATTGGGCGCGTCTTTTTTCCAGTCTCCATCATAGACTTCCTTATAAAGGCTGCCATCCTCCGTATTATTGCTGACATAATACCAGATTCCTTTGCCCTCGCGCTGTCCATCCCGGTAATCGCCGTAATACCATTGCTTACAGCTGCATTCCGGGAATGTATAGTATCCGATTCCCTTACCGCTGTCTCCTCCATCTGGAAGATAAATATAGTGCTCGCCATCTCTCACAGATGCCGCCAGCGCTTTTGCCTCCTCGCTCTGCTGAAGGTCATGCAGCGTTGCAGCGTCATCCGCCTCTATTGCCAGCCTCACAGCCTCCATAAGTACATGATAGGGATCTTCTGCAGCTTTGCGGTTTTCTTCCTCTACAGCCGCCTGTAATTCTTTCTCTTTGGGACTCTGCTCCGTTTCCTGGCTCGGGGTTCCCTCCCCATCAGAAACGGTTTTGTCTGCATCGTACTCTGCCTGTTGCTGAAGCTTATCCGCAACGACATTCTTCTCTGTGGTACAACCGGTAAGAACAATTACTGCAAATGCCATAACGACACTTGCCATAGCAATTCTACCCCGTCGTTCCATGACGATGCCTCCAATCAATATTTTATTTTCTCAGCGCTGCAATAATGTCTTCTTTCAACTCCAATGCCATATCTTTCATGCGCCGGCTTGCAGAAGGCGCAGTCAGCACACTTGCCAGAAACTTGGATGCAATCTCATATTTCTTAAAATGATATGCCATATATGCCAGAAGGTAATCAACGGTGCTCTGCTCCATGCCGCACATTGGAAACATTTCCTCAGAAATGGCCTTCATAAAGCCTTCATATGCCTGTTGATAGAATTCTTCCTCTTCTTTCTGGCATTCTGCCTTTGCTGCTTTCTCCTCCGGCGTATTCTCAGACATTGTCTCTGCTTTTCCACGCAGGAGCCAGGCAATTTTCAGGCAGGTATACGCTTTCTCACTGTCCTTGCCCTTCTTCACTACCGTATTCACAAGCGAGAGTTTATAGCGGTCAATGACCTCATCATAATCGTATGTCGCATTCTCTTCCTTGCTCACCGGCTGGAAGTTGCTTGAAATCTGTTCCTTGATTAACTTGATCTGCACAGGCGTCAAATGCTCATAATAGCGGTTCATCGCCGTATATCCGCACGCCGGGCAGGAAGTAATGTCATATTTTAAGGTATCAATATACTGAAACCGTGGTCTTAAATCGCGATCCGGCTCCAGGCGTTTCACTCTTCCGCTCTTAATTACCTTTGTCTTAAATACATGGTCGCATACCTTGCAGTGTACCGTTTTCTCTAATATGAAATCGGACTCTGCGGGTATCTTCTCCTCTGCATGTGCCCCATTCCCCTTTTTCTCGTCCTTTTTCTCGTCCTCAAAAAGCTGCATGGACTCCGTAGATTTTAGACCAAATTTCTCCATTCCTGAAAATAAATTCATTGCACTTTCCTCCTCCTTCTAAGGTATCGGCACGCGCCGCTTCGCGACCCCTGCCATGTCGGAGAAGGGCATTCCGAAAATGCTCCGCATTTGCCCTCCTCCTTCTATTGGTTCTGTGTCGGCAGCTTATAAGAGCTCTTCAAAGATACGATCCTGTTAAACACCAGCGCATCCGGCCTGGAGTCCTTCGCATCTGCACAGAAAAATCCTTGTCTTACAAACTGATAACTGTCATAGGGTTCTGCCTCTGCTAACGCAGGCTCTATATAGCAGTCTTTTAAAATACGCAGTGAATTCGGGTTCAGATTCAGACTCCCGTCTTCCTTGTTGTATACGCCCTTCTCCTCGTCTACCAGATTTTCATAGAGACGAACTTCGCATTTCTTTGCAAAGGGCGCTGGCACCCAGTGAATGGTACCCTTCACCTTGCGTCCGGTAAATCCGCTTCCTGCCTTTGTCTGTGGATCATAGGTGCAGTGAACTTCTGTTACATTTCCGGACTCATCTTTTACAAAGCTCTCACACTTTACAAAATAAGCGTGCATCAGGCGTACTTCATTGCCCGGGAACAGCCGGAAATACTTTCTCGGCGGCTCCTCCATAAAATCATCGCGTTCAATATATAATTCCCGGCAAAATGGAATCTTACGGCTGCCTAACTCTTCATTTTCCAAATTATTTGCCGCATCCAGATATTCCACTTCCCCTTCCGGATAATTGTCAATCACCAGCTTAATCGGGTCAAGCACCGCCATCATCCTGGAACGTTTTAACTTTAAATCTTCCCGGATGCAATACTCCAGCATCGCATAATCCACGGAGCTGTTCGCTTTGGACACCCCGCAGAGTTCTACAAAGCGCTGAATGGATTCCGGCGTAAAGCCGCGCCTTCTCAGCGCTGCAATGGATACCAGCCGCGGATCATCCCAACCGTCTACAATCTTATCTTCCACCAGTTTCTTGATATAACGCTTGCCGGTTACCACATTCGTGAGGTAGAGCTTGGCAAACTCAATCTGTTTGGGTGGATGCTCATAATCCAGCTCGCGGACTACCCAGTCATACAAAGGCCTGTGGTCTTCAAATTCCAGCGTGCAGATGGAATGGCTGATGCCTTCTATCGCGTCTTCAATCGGGTGCGCAAAATCATACATCGGGTAGATGCACCACTTGTCTCCCGTATTATGATGCCAAATGCGCGCCACCCGGTAAAGAACCGGATCCCTCATATTGATATTGGGCGACGCCATATCAATCCTGGCACGTAGCACCATAGCGCCATCCTCGTATTTTCCATCTTTCATTTCCTGAAAAAGTGCAAGATTCTCCTCAATACTCCTTGACCTTCCCGGGTCTTCCCTGCCGGGTTCTGTCAGGGTTCCGCGGTATTCACGGATCTGCTCTGCATTCAGCTCGGATACATAAGCCTTGCCTTTTTTAATCAGTTTAAGCGCGGCCTCATACATCTGGTCAAAGTAATCGGAGGCAAAGAAAAGCCGATCTTCCCAGTCTGCCCCCAGCCATTTGATGTCTTCCTTGATCGACTCCACGAACTCCGTCCTCTCTTTGGTGGGATTCGTGTCGTCAAAACGCATATTAAACGCTCCGCCATATTCTTTCGCCAGCCCATAATTCAAAAGAATGGATTTGGCATGTCCGATATGAAGATAACCATTCGGCTCCGGCGGAAAGCGTGTCTTTACTGTTTTGCAGTGCCCTTCCCTGATATCTTCGTCAATAATCTGCTCAATAAAATTCCTGGAAACCACTTCGTTTTCCATCTGTATTCCTCCTGATGTTCCTGATATCTTTAACGACAAAAGGTCTTGCCGCCACAGGCAGCATAGACATTATGTTATTATAATTTCTAAACCCCCATTTGTCAACTTCGGTGGATATGCTGGTGGGTAAACAGATGATCCTGACAGTATTCGTAATTGCCCTCACACTTCGAGCAGAAACGGAACTGCAAATCGTCCCCGTCCTTTTCTGTCCTGCCGCAGATTGCGCATTTATGCTTGGTAACGCTCTGCGCCTGGCGCATCTGCTGGCGGTAAACCTGTTTCCTGCGTATCTCATGCGGGGAATATTTCTTATAATTCCGGGTGCTGAAGAAAAATATCAGGAAATTCATCAGCGAGGCAAGGATTGCCACCCTTCCCGCCCAGTTGCTTACGATAAACATAAATACCATCCAGACTGCATCAATAATTCCCAGCCATTTTGCCTTAAAGGGAATGATGAACCACAACTGGAACTGCGTATTGGGAAAAATAGACGCATACGCCATGAACAGCGACATCGTCACATACTGCGTACTAAAATAATATCCAATGCCTGTTACCGGTATTCCTGCTGCCAGATAGTAAATGAGATACAGGATAAACGCACCCAGAACCGAACACAACAGCCCGCCAAACAGATACACATTGTAGCGGAAGGTACCGATTGCCTGTTCAATGGACGTCCCGATAAAATAATAACAGGATATGAAGAAAATCAGGAACAGGATGTTGACAGGCGGGGGAATCAAAAGCCACGATACAATCCTCCACACCTGTCCATGCAGGATCAGACGCGGTTCCAGCGTCAAAAGTCCCTGCACCTGCGGCATCGTATACTGAATGATATATCCAAGTATCCAGGCTCCAATCAACCAGAATGTCAGGTTCGGAACCGCATATCTGCCAAACTTCCGTTCCATTTTATTTAGAAAATTCATAATGCACCTCGTATGATAAGTAGAATGATATGTTATCCAAAATTATAGTTAGATTTCATTATAAATTTTCTGGAAAGGTTTGTCAATACTGGTTTCGTTCGCCCGCGCCGATAGGCATCGGCGAAACCGCAGCCGGAATGCACAGTTCATCGCCGATCTGCAGATTATAGATATCTACAAAAGGATTCGCAAATATCAGCTGCCCCACGCTCACATGATACAGTTTCCCCAGATTATACAGGGTGTCTCCTTTCTGTATGACATGGATAATGCCCTGGCACTCTCCGCCCGGATAGATCGGGCCAATCGGAATAGGTATGATTCTTGCCATAATCTTCTTTCCTCCATCATTTTTAACACATTTTCTTTGTAACTATTATATTCACGGTTTTCCAAACGGTTCTACCCGGGCGGTTTGTGCATATATTAAGTGAAAACAATTTTATAAACAAAAAATAAAATCTGAAAAAATGAATTGTTTTTTGTTATTTCCTGTCGTATAATAACCGTGTTCGCTTTTGGAACAATTCTAACATTTTAATAGGTAGAAATTGCCAAAAGAATTTGGAGGTCATACTTTATGGAAAAACAGAGTTTACATAGATTAGGCATTGATATTGGCTCAACAACAGTCAAAATCGCCATATTAAACGAACAGAACGAGATCGTCTTCTCGGACTACGAACGACATTTTGCAAATATCCGTGAGACACTCTCCCATCTGCTGGCAGAGGCGCAGGATATGATTGGAAACGTTGTCCTGTCCCCGATGATTACCGGCTCCGGAGGCCTCACCCTCGCAAACCACCTGGAAATCCCCTTTGTGCAGGAAGTCATCGCCGTATCGTCCGCGTTACAGGATTACGCTCCCCAGACAGACGTCGCAATCGAGCTGGGCGGTGAGGACGCCAAAATCATCTATTTTGAAGGCGGCAATGTGGAGCAGCGCATGAACGGCATCTGTGCCGGAGGCACCGGCTCTTTTATAGACCAGATGGCGTCCCTGCTGCAGACAGACGCCACCGGGCTGAATAATTATGCCAAAAATTATAAGGCCATTTACCCGATTGCAGCGCGATGCGGTGTGTTTGCCAAGACCGACATCCAGCCGCTGATCAACGAAGGCGCGTCGAAAGAGGACTTATCCGCCTCCATTTTTCAGGCGGTCGTCAATCAGACCATCTCCGGGCTAGCCTGTGGAAAACCGATTCGCGGACACGTCGCATTTCTGGGCGGGCCGCTGCATTTCCTGCCGGAATTAAAGCAGGCTTTTATCCGCACCCTGAAACTGGACAGTGAACACATCATCGCACCCGACCACTCGCACCTGTTTGCGGCAATCGGCTCTGCGTTAAACCATAAACCGGAAATCACCATGGAGCTTAAGGGCATCCTTAAGAAACTTTCCTCCGATCTCCACATGGAATTCGAGGTAGAGCGTATGGAACCGCTGTTTGCGGATCTTGCAGACTATGAACGGTTTCAAAAACGCCACGAGAAACACCACGTCATCACCGAAGATCTGTCCACTTATCAGGGAAACTGCTATCTGGGCATCGACGCCGGCTCCACAACGACGAAAGTCGCGCTGGTCGGAGAAGACGGCTCTTTGCTCTATTCCTTCTACAGCAGCAACAACGGCAATCCCCTGGCAACAGCCACGCTTGCGTTGAAGGAAATCCATGCGCTGCTTCCCGAACAGGCCAAGATCGTGCATTCCTGCTCCACCGGATATGGGGAGGCTTTGTTAAAGTCCGCCTTCCTGCTCGACGAAGGAGAGGTAGAGACCGTGGCGCACTACTATGCCGCCGCCTTCTTCAACCCCGATGTTGACTGCATCCTGGATATCGGCGGTCAGGACATGAAATGCATCAAAATCAAAAACCAGACCGTAGACAGCGTGCAGCTGAACGAGGCATGTTCCTCCGGGTGCGGCTCCTTTATTGAAACCTTCGCCAATTCCTTAAACTACTCCGTCGAAGAATTCGCGCAGGCAGCACTTTTTGCCAGACATCCGATTGATCTGGGCACACGCTGCACGGTATTTATGAATTCCAAGGTAAAGCAGGCGCAGAAGGAAGGCGCGGACGTCTCGGATATTTCCGCAGGACTCGCCTACTCCGTCATCAAAAACGCGCTGTTTAAGGTAATCAAGGTCAGCGACGCCAAAGACCTTGGCAAACATATCGTGGTACAGGGCGGGACGTTCTACAATGACGCCGTCTTAAGAAGTTTCGAGAAAATCTCCGGCTGCGAAGCGGTAAGGCCGGACATCGCAGGTATCATGGGTGCTTTCGGCGCAGCCCTCATCGCCAGGGAACGTTACGAAGACAATCCGAATACCACCATGCTCCCCATCGAAGAGATTGAGCGGCTGGAGGTGGAGACGAAATTATCGCGCTGCCAGGGCTGTACCAATCACTGCCTGCTGACCATCAACCGTTTTTCCGGCAACCGCAGTTTCATCACCGGAAATCGCTGTGAAAAAGGACTGGGCAAAGAGAAAAATAAAGAACAGATTCCGAATCTCTTCGACTACAAAAACAGACGCCTCTTCGACTACGAACCTTTGTCAGAGGAAGACGCCGTCCGCGGTACCGTGGGAATCCCAAGGGTGCTGAATATGTACGAGGACTACCCTTTCTGGGCCGTATTTTTCCGTGTACTGGGATTCCGCACACTGCTGTCCCCGCAGTCCACACGCAAAATATATGAGCTTGGCATTGAATCCATTCCCAGCGAGTCGGAATGTTACCCCGCAAAACTGGCGCATGGACATATTTCCTGGCTGATTCAGCATCAGGCGGATTTCATATTTTATCCCTGCATTCCCTACGAGAGAAATGAATTTCCGGACGCCGTCAACCACTACAACTGCCCGATCGTCACTTCCTATGCGGAGAATATCAAGAACAATGTGGATGAAATCACCTCCGGCCAGGTGCGTTTCTTAAATCCCTTTATGTCCTTTGCCTCCAGCGAGGTACTCGCAGAGCAGTTGAAACAGGTATTTGCAAAAGAATTTTCCATATCTGCGCAGGAAGTACAATCCGCCGTGGACGCCGGCTGGAAGGAACTTGCCGCCGTGCGTGCAGAGATAAGGCGCAAAGGGGAAGAGACGCTCCAGTATATGGAAGAACATGGACGCCGGGGCATCGTCCTTGCCGGACGCCCCTACCATACCGACCCGGAAATCAACCATGGCATTCCTGAACTTATCACGTCTTATGGCATCGCCGTTTTGACGGAGGACTCCGTCTCCCATTTGCAGGAAGTCGAACGGCCCCTGATGGTGATGGATCAGTGGATGTACCACTCCAGGCTGTATGCAGCCGCAAACTTTGTAAAGACGAGGCAGGATCTGGACTTAATTCAGCTGAATTCGTTCGGATGCGGGCTGGACGCGGTTACGACCGACCAGGTAAACGACATTTTATCAAAATCAGGCAAGATTTACACCTGCTTAAAGATTGACGAAGTCAATAACCTGGGCGCGGCGCGCATCCGCATCCGCTCCCTGCTGTCCGCATTGCGGGTCAAAGAAAAGCAGAAAGCAACGTGTCCTGCCACGCCCTATCAATACAAACGCGTGGTATTTACCGAGGAAATGCGCAAGAATTACACCATCCTCTGTCCTCAGATGTCACCCATGCATTTCGAGATGATACAGCCGGCATTCAATGCTTCCGGCTACCATCTGGAGCTGCTTGACAATGATGGCAAGACCGCCGTGAACACAGGTCTGCGCTACGTCAACAACGACGCCTGCTATCCGTCGATGATGGTAGTGGGACAGATTATGGACGCCATTCTCTCCGGCAAATACGACCTTGCGCGGACTGCCGTGATCATCACCCAGACCGGAGGCGGCTGCCGTGCGTCCAATTACATCGGATTTATTCGGCGCGCCCTGGAAAAAGCCGGTTATCCGGATATCCCAGTTATCTCCGTCAACTTAAGCGGCCTTGAGGGAAATCCCGGATTTAAGCTCTCCCTCCCGTTACTGCAGAGGGCATTGTACGGCCTGATATTCGGTGATATTTTCATGCGCTGCCTCTACCGCACCAGACCTTATGAGGCAGTTCCCGGAAGCGCCAATGCGCTGCATGAGAAATGGAAACAGAAATGCATTGACTTTGTTTCCGCACAAAAAAGACCTTCCCACCGGAAATTTAAACGGCTCTGCCGTGAAATCATCCGGGATTTTGACAACCTGTCCATGACAGATGCCAGAAAGCCCAGGGTCGGCGTTGTGGGTGAAATTCTTGTCAAATTCCTGCCCGCCGCTAACAATTATCTGGTGGAGCTTTTGGAGGCGGAAGGCGCGGAGGCTGTTGTGCCGGATTTGACGGATTTTTTGCTCTACTGTTTCTACAACCAGAACTTTAAGGCCAAACATCTGGGTACGAAGAAATCCAGCGCGAGAAACGCCAATCTCGGCATCCGGGCGTTGGAATGGGTGCGCAGCGCGGCACGCAAAGAATTCGAAAAAAGCCGCCATTTTGAGGCCCCGGCACACATTGAAACGCTGGCAAAATACGCAACCCCCATCGTATCGCAGGGCAACCAGACCGGAGAGGGGTGGTTCCTTACCGGAGAGATGTTAGAGCTGATTCACTCCGGCACCACGAATATCGTATGCGCACAGCCGTTTGGCTGCCTGCCGAACCATGTTGTGGGCAAAGGCGTTATCAAGGAAATCCGCCACCAATACCCGCTTGCCAATATTGTTGCCATCGACTACGACCCGGGCGCATCTGAGGTAAATCAGCTCAACCGTATCAAACTAATGCTCTCGACCGCACAGAAAAATCTGGCAAAACAGCACAACCAGGCGGATGTATAAATCCGTCCGGACGATAAATCCGGCTGCGGATTTGATACGCCCATCCCATAAAATTTATTATTAGCTGGAAATTTTGAAGTCAACTGCCCTCCCGCATCGTTTTAACTAATAGAACGATACAGGAGGGCAATACATATGAAAAATAAACTTATTACCGCTATCGCCGGCATCGCCATTCTCTTTGGCATTGTATGTTCCGGCATCATCATCACCCAGGGAATCAGGCAGGGGGATACCGTCCATTCCAAAGCCGCCAGTAAACGCACCCCCATTAAGGCATGGGAATTAGAAAAAACAAAGCTGGATGAATTTTCAGACATTACAATCAAATTAAGCTACTGCGACCTCTTCATTGTCCCCGCAGACGGTTACTATCTGGAATACCGGATGGACGGCTCCTGTGAAAAACCAGAATATAGCGTAAACGGCAACAAATTCTGTTTTCAGGAAGGAGCCACCCAATTAAGATACCGCACAGGGTTCCATCTCTTTTTCAATTCCAGATATTCTTTCGCGAATAGCGATCCATTTTATGTAAACTTATATGTTCCGGAAGAACAGTATTTTAACTTGCTGCAACTTTCTTCTGAGAGCGGAAACATTGAACTTGGAGACATACAGGCGAAAAACATTGATATCCGTGCGGAATACGGCAACCTGGAATCTGGTAGTTTTTCCGGCGATAATATATCCATTACCGCAGACTCCGGCAACATTGAACTCGGCAGCATCGACTGCGATACCCTGGAAATCACCAATGAATACGGTAATATTTCCGCAGACAGTTTCAAGGCCGCTAACCGGACAGCCTTAAAACTGGAAAGCGGCAATCTCGCGCTTTCCAGGCTGGAAACGGACAGCCTCATGCTGTCCAACGAGTATGGAAACTGCTCCGTAAATGAAACCACCGTAAAACAAAGCGATATTTCCATTGAGTCCGGCAATCTGAAACTGCTTGACGCCACACTTGGAGATACAGAAATCAAAAATGCCTACGGAGACATTACGCTCGACCTTGCCAATAAATCCTCCGAATACAATTACGACTTAAATGCCTCTTACGGCACTATCAAGCTGGATGGCAAGACCCTTCCCTCGGACGAGGACGGCACGAGCCAATATCAGAAAGATAATGGAAAGGAATCTGAAATCATCATTGGAAGCGAAAGCGGAAACATTGTTATCCGCTAATGCATTTCCACACGCTAAGAAGAGGGAATCCCTTTTGCCATATGGCTTTATGGATTCCCTCTTCTTATGGATTCCTGTCGGCGTAGCCCGACATGGATATGCCTTTATCAATTTGCCTTACTTAGGGCAGTATCGGCTAAACCAGAACATCCACGCCCCGGTAATAGGGATTCTTCTCGGACGTCTGATACGCTTCCAGATTGCGCAGTTCCCTTCTGACTGCAAGTTTCTCTTCTTCCAGTTCCTCAGCCTGCTTTTGCTCCTGAATGCGCGCCGCCTGCTCTTCCAATGCATCCTGCGCCTCTTTCGCCTCCTGCAGGTCTTCGGTCTGTTCGGTAAGCTCCTCTAAGGCCTCGGTGTTCTCTTCCACGGCCTCCATGTCCTCGGAAAGGTCTGAGACGTCTTCCATCATCTCTTCCATCGTGCTCTTGCTCTCGTCCGTGCCCATAGCCTCTTCTGCCATGTCCTCGCGTCTCTCTTCGGCTGTCTTCGGCTCCATATCCTCGGCAGCCTCTGCAATCTTCTCGCCCAGCTCCCGCGCCTCGTCCATGACATGCCACATCTGCTCGCTGTTAAACGCTTTCTTAGCCGCTGCAATCTCATCCTCATAGCCATGCAGCGTCTTCAGCTTCTCGGCAATCTCCTCCGGAGTCTCGCATTCGTGCTCTTTGAGGTTCTCCTTCTGTTTCTCCCAGAACGCAATTTCACCCTGCGTCTGCTGCTGCCGCTCCATCTTTTCCTGCGTGCTCTTGAGTCCATTCAGTCCGCCGCCTTGCAGGATGGGCAGGTTCCCGGCAAGAACAGAGCCATGTTTGTATGTATCTGTTCCAATATTCGTCAACGAAATATTCATACCGTCCTCCTTTGCCATCATTTTACAAATGTTACCTGCTATATGTTTCGGCATGAAACACGAATTTATTTAGTATTGTAATGCACGTGCAAAAGCTCATGCTCACGGTTCTTGAGCAAATCCCTGTACAGGGAATCTACCACCGGATTATCCTCGCTGCGCTTAATCTGGAGCGCCTTGTCATTCTTATAGAGTCCTTCTGCACGCATCCTCTTCTCTGTGGAACGCGCGAATGGTTGTCCGGCTCCGGCTACGCATCCGCCTGCACAGGCCATGACCTCCACAAAATCGAAATGCTCCTCGCCGCTCTCAATCTTGCGGATCAGCCGGTCTGCATTGCCAAGGCCGCTGACAACGCCAATCCTTACGCTTCTTCCATCTAAATCAACAGAGAATTCCTTGACGCCCTCCATGCCGCGGACGCCGCTGAACTCGATTTCCTTGAGCGTCTTATGGCTCTTATCCGATACAACCTTGCGGACTGCTGCTTCCGTTACGCCTCCGGTCGCACCAAAAATCACGCCTGCACCGGAGAAAATGGAGAACGGCATATCGTATGCCTCCGGCTCCAAACGTTCAAAACGGATACCAATCTCTTTCAACATGCCGATGACCTCTTCGGAAGTCAGCACGTAATCCACGTAAGGAATTCCGTCTTTTTTGAACTCATCCCTGGACGCCTCAAATTTCTTGGCAGTACACGGCATGATAGCCACAGACACCGTCTCTTTGTGTTCCTTCTTATCCTGTTTGCGGTAATATTCCTTGATCACCGCGCCAAACATCTGCATCGGGGATTTGGAAGTAGACACGTAAGGCATCAGATGCGGATATTTCGTCTCTACAAAGCGAATCCAGCCCGGACAACAGGAGGTAAATAACGGATATTTACGTCCCTCTTCCTCCAGGGTCTCTACCAGTTCCTCAGATTCCTCCATAATGGTTAAATCTGCTCCCACAGAAGTATCAAAAATAGCGTCCACGCCCAGCATACGCAGGGATGCAATCAATTTGCCGATGGTATTTTCACCTGGATCATAGCCGTACGCCTCACCGATTGCCACACGTACCGCCGGGGCAATCTGTACCACCACGCGCTTATCCTTGCTGTGGATGGCCTGCCAGACGTCATGGGTATCGTTCTTAATCGTAATTGCGCCCGTCGGACAAACTGCCGCGCACTGCCCGCAGTTGACGCAGTTCGTATCTGCAATATCCCTGCCGAAGGCGGTAGAAATCTCCATATCGGAACCACGGTGCGCAAAATCAATGGCTCCTACGTGCTGCATCTCCGTTCAACGTACGGTATACTCCCAGCGTGATCAGCAACAGGAGCGCAAAATAACTGATTCCAAGCCCCAGCCCCCACAGATAACG
>CAJUOE010000167.1 GCA_910587895.1 uncultured Lachnospiraceae bacterium | reverse complement strand
CTTTGTTCCCTTTTTTATCTTTTTTATCTTTGCGGATTTAAAAGAGCCGTTCTCCACTTTCGCCTTATAGTTTTTCTTTCCGACGCTCACACTGTATTTGGAACCCTGCCGCGCTTTTCCGGATACCACCTTTTTCTTTTTCGTGACACGGTTCACTTTGGTAACGGACGTCGTCTTTACTTTTGATTTTGTGCGATTCACCCGAAAAGCAACTTTCCCTATATTCTGCAGGACATTTTTCTCTATCACGGCTTTTTTGGTGGTCCATATGCTGATTCCCGTTCCCTTAATTTCCGATATCCTGTTTTTGGAAACTTTAATGTTTTTCCCTGCGCATCCCGCAGAGATTCCGGCATCCCCTGCCTTAACCACGGTATTCTCCATAATGCTGACTTCTGCCGACTTGTAAGAGGAAATCCCTTCTTCCCGGGTGTTTACCACGGTATTATCCGTTATCTTACATCCCTTGTCGCCATTTCCGAGGTTGATTCCCCTGCCTTTTGCATTACTTACCCTATTCCCTTTTATCTCCGTTTTTTTTGAATTATATACATAAATTCCACTATCTCCGGAATTCTTTACGACGTTTTTGCTTAATGTCGAAGAAGTCTTCGCGGACGCAATCTGTATTCCTTTCATGGATGCCCCGGAAATCGTATTCCGGCTCAAATTACAGCCTTCCGAATTCGACAGCGAGATGCCATTTTTACCGGGTTTGCTTATTTTGTTGCTCTCCAGGCTGCTCAGGCTGCTTTCATGTACGTAAATGCCATGGTTTTTCACCTTATTAATGGTATTCTTTCGGATTGTTCCCGCGCTGTTCTGGCTCAAATGTATGCCATCCTGCTGTGCCGAACTGATAGTATTCTTTTCCATCTGCGCAGAGGCATTCTGGCTTACACTGATGCCATGCTGTTTTATCTTTCCCTTTATGGTATTATTTTTCACGGTTGCGTTTTTACTGTAAGAAGAGATCTGAATTCCGCTCTTTTCCGCGCCGGATATCTTATTCCCCGATACAAGGGTATTGACCGCCCTGTCATAGATCCAGATTCCATTTCCTTTACTTGACTTCACGGTATTATTCCTTATCTTGACATTGCGTATCGTTCCGGAAACCGTAATGCCATTGGAACCGGAGCCGGTAATGGTATTCCTCTCAATACTGCTGCCATTTGAAGTTCCTTCCACAACAATCCCACCGGAGAACGCATTATTGATTGCATTGCCTGTCACACTGGTATTGACACAGTAATCTGACACCCGGATTCCCCTTAAAACGGCGCCGTTTATATTGTTTTTTTCTATTTGCAGATAGTAAATCGGACGTCCGGCAGAGCCAACTGCGTAAATTGCCGATGTGTCTTTGATACTGGTGAACCAGTTCTGCCGGATGATAATATTATAATTGTGATTCTTGGGAATGGGCTCTGTCTTTACTCCGTTATTTGCCTGATAACCGTTTGGCCGCAGCGTATAGCAGCGAACGCCCGTTCCGCAGTTACTGATCCTGTTCTGAGACACCAGTACGTTCTTATAATTGTACAGCCTGATTGATGTATTGCTGATATTACGAAATTCATTTCCTTCAATATTGATATTCTGATGATATACGCCGTCCACAGCTGCATGGGAACCGACGCCATTAGCAGAATCAGCAATAATATTGTTTCGGATAGAGATATTCCGATCCGGAAGATCATCATATTCATAATTAAAAAGACCCGGCGTCGTCTTCTGGCTGTGAACAATATCCAGGTGAATGGCTTCCTTTATATTACCCATACCGCTATGCCCAATCAGGGTACAATTATGAATCGTTCCTGTATCGACGCCTTCAAAGGTAATCAGATGCCCCGATGTGGTGCAGCCAGAAACCGTAAGCCCCTCAAGAAATACGTTGGTTGAATGGACAAAGCGGATCACCTGGCCGGATTTTTGGGAACCATTCCAGGTTCCCCCGAGAACCTTGATATTTTGCGTGGATCTGTAGCCGTCATAGTGGGCTACCGGCCCGTAATCTTCTGCCGTTGCCGATTTCAGAATCGAGCCGCTTGTCACCATCTGCGTAATCACTGCATTCCGGGCATGTATTGTGGTATTGGAATAAACAATCAGCCTTCCTCTTACCTGAATATTTCCCTTTAGGGTAACCTCAACCCGCTCTGCGGTTCCGTTTTTGGTATGGTCAAACGCTGTCTGAATGTCCCTCCAGTTACAGGAGCTGTCAAACGTCTGGTAGAATACGCCGTCCTTCAGGAGCCCCTGATCGCCTGGCACGCTCGTGCCAACATCATCTGTCACCTTCTGATCATCGTCTTCATCGCCATCTTCGTCTTCATCGCCATCTTCGTAATCATCATCATAATCGTCATCGAAATCATCTTCACGATCAGCCGTACTTCCATATTCTACTTCTCCCACAATTTCCGTCTTCTGATCGTCTTTTGTCTCTCTGCCGGCATAGACGGCATTTCCCTGCAATCCGCTTACAACGACTGCTAATGCAACAGTCAATGCCAGTCTTCTTCCTTTCATAACACTTACGCCTCCTTGTTATCACTCAGAGTTCTTCCTAAAATCTTATCCACCACGCGCCTGCTGCATTCCCTGTCATGATATGCAAAGGTACGTTCAATGCGCTCTGCATATTTTTCTTTGAGCACGCAGCCATGCTCCATATACTCAATCACACGATCTACCAGTGATTCCAGATCCGACTCCACTTCTCCAAATCCGTCTTCCATATAATTGTAATAACCTTCGACGTAGGAGTGACCGCCGGAGAAAAATTCCTCCCGGTCGAACTGACAATATACAATTGGTTTTCTGAGGTATGCAAAGTCAAACACCACGGAAGAATAATCTGTTACCAGAAGATCCGACTCTGCAAACACTTCCCGATATGGTTTTTCTTCATTCCAGAATGTCACATGTGGATGGCGCGTAAACAGCCCCAGCGCCGGCTTAATATTGGGATGAGGCATGAAACAGATCTGGTATCCGCATTCGTTCGCCTTGGCAATCAGCCGCTCATGGTTTAACAGGGCGTTATAAAATTTAAAGTAATCACTTTCCACAAAAGCGTCTGAAACCCTCCATACGCCTACCGCGTCCACCCCGTCGCTCAATGATTTACGCCAGGTCGGCATGATCGTAACATACCGTTTCTCGTCATGCGTCAGCGCATCATATCTCGGCATCCCGGTCAGCCACACCTCCTTAGGCGTATAGAAATAATCGTATTCCAGAATGGAATCGTATTCCGGCATGGTATTGACCACAATGCCATACAGGTTCCGGTTATAACGGTTGAGCCACTGAGACTGGTCGTCCTTCGTCACCCCATGCTGCAGGAAGACAATTTTCTTCCCGGCAAGGATATCGCTATAATATTTCCCTACCGCGCCAAAAGGATTGACTACCGGCTTGTTCGCCTGTGAGGAGATAATATAATCACTGAGCAGGTGCAACAGCTTATGGCGCCAGGAATAGACATTGACAACCTTCCCATACTGTTTCATGCGCTTAAAATCCGACACCTCTTTGGATACCACGAAATAGGGCTGTACGTTGGGAACCGGATGTTCACAAAGATACCGGAAGAAAATCTCCCCATTATCGTCTCCCCGGTTGACACGGTCTGAAACCAGCCAGATTTCTTTCTTTTTGAATTTCTTCCAGATTCCCATAATCCCCCGGACAACCACGGCCTTGCGCGCCGCATTATTCTCTTTCATCAACGACAGGAGACGGCGCCATCTCAGCCTGCGGTTTGCCTCCGGGCTCTCCGGCGCAATTACAAGCTCCCGCTTCCCGCTGTCAAAAAATACATTCCATCCATGTTCCCTGTAATACAGCTGTGCGCTGTCCGTAAGCGGCATGAAGTTGCCAAATTCATACGCCTTGCCCTCTCTTTTTTTGCCATTTGCCTCACAGACGATTTTGATTCTGTAATCTGTGGATTCCGGCAACGGGATTTCACATTTCACATAATGGGCAAGCATGATCTGCTCGCCGAACCATTCCCTGGTCTCCGAATTCTTCTGCCGTTCTCCCTCGATCAGATTGCCGTTGACCTTAAAATAAATCCTGACGTCGTCTTCCAGATAAGTCGGCACCCTGCATTCGAGAACAATTTTATCGGAAAAGAGTTCCATAAATTGATAGGAAATACCCGCATGCGCCCTGTCCAGAATTTGTTTTCTCCGGGCAGGAACCTGTGGGTTATCCGTGTTCTCCCATGAAAAATGAGACTCCAGATAATACTTATGTTCCCTTTTCAGATACTGGTTGAAGAGAATGATTTCATCGTCTTTGACATACTCCATGATGTCTTCCGTCAACCGACGAACTTCCTGCAAATGTTCCGGTGTCTCCAGTTTCGGCTGGATATTTTCAATCACCTTACTGCAATAATAAACTAAATTATACTTTGCGTTTTTGATACAAATATGATTCTGCGCTTTGCAAAACTCAAATATTTCCGCCAGAAAATTCCTGGTAAAGGCCGTGCAGTCTTCACTAACCAGCTCATCCCAGAACCTTGTCGCCTCCGAGGCCGAGGGAATGAAAACCCTTGCCTTTTCGACAAACCCAAGCTTTGCATGGGGCGTAATCGTGTAGAAGAGTTTCTTTAAAACGGCAAACTGCCAGTAGGGCGACAGACATTTCTTTTCGGAAAATGCTGTCTTTTTGATAAAATAACAGAAATAATCACAGTGAACGATATGGTAATTATTCTCCAAATCTGTCTTAGCGCCATAATTCCTGTAAAATGTAAGGATTTCCCGCATCACGGCTGAGTTCTTGTTGGAAACAACCGGAACCATAATCCGTTCGCTCTGGTTCTTCTTTGCATATTTGTATATTTTATAAAGGTTGTCCTCACGGAACAAAACGCCCGACTTCGTAATATTTACGTATTCGCCCAAAGCCATATCCAGCGCAAGCTCTAAGATTTCTTCCCGATTCTCCCCGGTAACATCCAGATAATCAAAGCGAAAGCCCATCTGGCTTAATCCACTCTCAAGGCGGTTATCCCTCGCCTTGTCCGTCTCGTCCACAATCACAAACTGCGCGCGTGTGGATTTGTTCGCAAGGCAGTTACTTATGCTTTCCAGCGTCTGCTCTAATTTTTCCAGCCTGTCCATAAAAATGATAAACGTAAAGAAATAATTGTTCATTTTATCTATGCTCCTGATTTATTTGATTACCCATATGTACCCCAATACATATAACATATGGCACCATTATAACATATTTTCCCAGTTTTTTATACTATTTTTCACATATGGCTTGAAAATATTTTGTAATATATTATAATTATTTTTATGGAAAATATAAATACAAAAAACAATAATAAAACAAAAGAAATCGTACTTTATATCATTTTTGGCGTCTTGACGACTCTGATGAACTGGATCATATACGCCTTGCTGGCAAATATATTTTCCTTTTCCATCCTGGTCTGCAATGCCATAAGCTGGGCTGGCGCGGTGGCGTTTGCTTTCGTCACGAATAAAATCTGGGTATTTGAATCCAGGTCCTGGAACATTCGTACCGTCATTCAGGAGTCCATCGCCTTTCTGGCGTCAAGGGCCATGACCGGCATCATTGAAATCTTCGGCGTTCCTCTGTTGTCCCTGACCGGGTTTGATAACATTTTCTATGGAATTGCAGAAAAGATGCATCTGTCCTTCCAGTTATTTTACACAAAGGGTATTTATTCCAAGGCAGCGCTTGCCGTTATCGTGATTATTTTAAACTATGTATTCTCGAAACTGCTTGTTTTTCGGGAGAAGAAGGAGATTTTATGATATGATAAGAAACAGACTGAAATCAAACTGGCTCTATGCCGCATTATTTTTGACTTTATTTTTGCTGTGCTTTTTGTTTCCATATACGGGAGATGACTGGGCCTGGGGGATTGACCTCGGCATTGAGCGCATGAATAGCTGGTTCAAGGATTACAACGGACGCTATCTGGGCAATATGATCGTAATTGTGCTGACACGCTCTAATATCTTAAAAACACTTGCCATGAGTGTCTGTATCGGCGGGATTGTCGTTATGATAAATGAGATGACGCACAGGCAGCCCTGCAGTTTCGGCATGATCCTTATATGCCTGGTCTTTATGCCGGTTTCCGTTTTAGGACAGTCCATTGTCTGGACCGCTGGTTTTTCAAATTATACGACCTCTATTTTTCTCACGCTGATCTATATTTATTATATACGAAACCTCTATACGGAGGAACCCAAAAACTGCTATTATATTTCGCTTCCACTTGCTATTTTAGGCGTCTGCAATGCGCTCATTGTAGAACATTTAACCATTTATAATGTCCTTCTGGGCTGTTATGCCATCGCCTTCACCTTTATGAAATACAGAAAAATATGCATTCAGCACGTATCTTATCTGGTCGGCACAGTAGCAGGCACTATCATCATGTTCAGCAACGGCGCCTACCATACGATCGCACAGGGAGATGATACTTACCGGTCGATCGCAGCGGATTCCGGTATTTTTGAGCGTATATCAACGAACCTGAATATCATTACAGCACAGGGATTTCTGAACAACCTTGTCTTACTTTCCCTGCTGATGGTCGCTTGCCTGATTCTCTGGTTTGAGCACAAGGACAAGCTTTCAGGAATGAAAAAAATCCTCGGCTGCCTGTCCGTTTTTATCATTGTTTCTTACACAGCGCTAAGTTTTATGGACATGCTCAATACTTATTCGGAAAAAGCGTGGATTCTTACATTTCTGGAGATATCTGCCACTGTTTTTTATGCCTTGTCACTGATCGTATTCGTATTGATTCTTCCCCTGGACAAGATGGCAAAACACAGGCTGCTCTTCATCCTCTTTAGCGCAGGGCTTATGATGGCTCCGCTGCTTATAGTTACCCCCATTGGACCCCGTTGTTTTCTGGCACCCTACGTGATGCTAATCTATTTTCTGGTTGCGCTTACCGGTCAGTTTAACGACGTCCATAAGCATCAGTTTGCAAGGCTGAGAAATTCATTTTTGATATTTGCCGCAATTGGTACCTTGTATCTCTTTTATATTTACGGGACAATTACTAAGAACAACCAGGAACGCATAGCAAAGGCAATCGAGGACAGCAAACAGAAAGATACCATTGAAGTCCAGCAATTGCCTTACAAAAACTATGTCTGGTGTTCAGAGGTGGGAGCAAATCAGGAACCCTGGTCTCTACGTTTCAAACTCTTCTACGGTATAGACAAAGAGGTTTCCATTAAAATGGTTCCCCACAGGTAAGATTATATATGCTTTTTCAGCATCCGGAAATCAGAGAGCGCCTTCCATCCGATCTTCACAATTTTTTTGATATTGATGGAATTGGTTCCGCCCTGCCTGGGCTTGAAGGTAATCTCCAGAAACTTCACCTTCTCATGGTAATACACAAAATAGGTCGTCAGCATAACATTGGGAAGATTGAAGTCTCTGGGCATCTTCTTAATATACTTTTCCACCAGTTCCCTCTTCATGAGGCGGAATGGTGCGTTGGAGTCCTTTATCTTTACTCCGAATGTCATTCGCAAAATCAGGCACAGGACATTCTCTACAAATTTCCTTGATGCACCATCCTGCCTTACTGTCCGCGTACCAATCAGGGCGTCATATTTATCCCTCAGATTCCAGAATTGCTCAAACTCCTGTGGATTTGTCTGCCCATCTGAATCGGTCTGGAAAATATAATCCGCCTGTTTCTTAACGGCATACCGATATCCATATAATACCGTAGGACCATGCCCTCCATTTTCTTTCGTCAAAGCCTTAAGCAAAGGCTTATCCTTCGCATATTCACAAAGGATCTCATATGTCTTATCCTTACTCCCATCGTTGACGATTACAAGACGCGACTGCTCATTTCCGTATTTCTCTACCACCGGATACCAGTCTTCGATAAGTTTTCCAATGTTCTCCTCCTCATTATAGGCCGGTACAACAATATACAATGAATGATTCATGTTTCTCTCCTCGTATAAAATTATGTCAAGTGGATACCTTACTCCTGACATTTTACATTTACTAATGCATAGGTTTTTTCTCAAAAACCTTGCATTTTATGGTTTTATAATATAGTATTATACAATGTAATTAATCAGTTTACAATATGAAATATTTTTATGTTTTCCATTCTTATAACGAACGATAATTATAAAACGTGAAAACCCAAAGAAAGTGAGATTTAAGAATATGAACTTTAACAGAATAAAAAACCTGTCACGAAAAGAAATCATTTACAGCATACTGGCAATCCTTGCCATCGCAGCCCTTGCCTTTTTGTTTTCTCTTCAATGCCCCAACAATATCTGGAAAACAAGTTCTGCAGGTACAGACTCTTCTGTATTTAAATATATCGGACGGGTAATTTTAGACGGGGGAATTCCATACCGCGATACCTTTGACCACAAGGGACCTCTCGTCTACCTGCTGAACGCTATCGGCATCCTTATCTCTTACCAGAAAGGCATCTGGGTCGTAGAATTAGTTACCCTGTTTGCAACGTTTGCCATCATGTATAAAATTTCACGCCTGCTGTGCAGCCGCCTGGTTTCCATAGGAATCCTCCTGCTTTCCAGTTCCTTATTATTTAAATATTTTGAACATGGAAATTTATCAGAAGAATTTGCACTTCCATTCATTGCCGCTGCAATCTATATCTTTACAGATTACTTTATCCATGCAAAGATATCGAATCTGCGCCTGGTCATCTGCGGGCTCTCGCTGGGCGCCGTCTGCCTGCTGCGGGTAAATATGATTCCCGTATGGGTGGTTATGTGCATAGGTGTATTAATCCACTGCATAACAAAACGCCAGATAAAAGAAATCTTCCGTTTTCTGGCGTTCTTTCTGATTGGATTTTCTATCATCATCCTCCCTGTTGCCGTATGGCTTACCGCCAATGGCGCTTTCCAGTCGTTTATTGATGATTATATTGTCTTTAACAGCCAATATTCATCTTTTGACAGCCCTGTCATGGCTCTTTCCGGCCGAGGCTCCACCTTTCTGGCATTCCTAAATGAAACCATCACCCTCCTTGCGCTTGCATTGCTGGTTTACCGCATAATAAAAAACAGAAAATTTTATGACGTCCTTTACACCGTTTATTTTCTGGCAAACATCGTATTCCTGTCATTATCCGGCAATCTTTTCCTGCACTATGGCATGATCATCATACCCGCCCTGGTTTATCCTTTTGCAATTATCTGCCGTGACTGCCGGATTGGCGTGAAATCCCAAAACGCTTTGCCATCGGTGGCATTTCTCTACGTACTTGCCACACTTGCCATGCCCGGCTGGCTGAACGGGGCAAACACAGTCTTTCAGGATCTTCCCAATATTGGCGTAGATCAAATTAATGCAAATGACCTCCAAATTGCAACCCTTGTTTCTACACACTCTGCACCGGACGATAAAATTCTGGTCTGCGGCAACTATAACCTGATCTATAATCTCAGCGAACGTTTTGCCGCCACAAAATATTCTTATCAGTCGCCGCCCCTTACGATTGACGAGGAAAAAGCTGCCGAATATTACCGCGAAATTTCTAAAAACCTGCCAAAAGTAATCGTTCTTCCCCAAAACACATTTGGCTATGACGAAATCCGACAGTTTGTGAAAGAAAATCATTATAAAAAAGCCGGCAAAAATGATGCAGGGAATGTAACCGTATACGTACATTCCCCCTAACATCCAAAATTATTTTATTTATGTTATCTCACAGTTTCCTTATCTCCTCGTATGCCCTCCTACAATTTTCTTTGTCATGATAAGCAAACGTCTTGTCTATCCTTTCGCGGTAGACGTCCTTGAGCTGGCAATCCCGTCCCATATATTCAATGATGCGATCTACCAGCGCACTGGCTGTATATTCTACCTCTCCAAAACCATGTTTCTGATGTTCAAAATATCCCTTTTCGACCGTATGCTTTCCAGAGAAAAATTCTTCTGCATCCTTCTGGTAATATAAGACCGGCTTGTAAAGATATGCAAAATCAAACACTGCGGAAGAATAATCTGTCACAATCAGGCTGGAATCCGCAAACAAATCCCGGTATCTGGTCTTCTTATCCAGTATATTTACGGAATCGCCACAGTTAAAATAAGAAAAACATCTCTCAGGCATCGCCGGGTGCGGCATAATCTGGAGCTGATAGCCATATTTTTCCGCCATTTCATACAATCTGTTGTCCGAGAAAACTTCCCGGTACATCTGGCAGTAATTGCTATCCTCAAATCCTGCTTCCAACACTCTCTTATCCGATTTGGCGTCATATCTTCCTACAAGGTAGGCACGCCAGGTAGGCATAAAGGTGATAATACGTTTGCTTTGCGAGTTATCATTGAGATAATCAAACCTCGGAAAACCGACGCATTTTACCTGTGTCTCATCATATCCGTAATCATAGTCCAGAATAGACTGATGCTCCATATGTGTCGTAGTCACAAACATGCTGATATTCTTATTGGTCCTTCTGAGCCACCCGCTCAGGTCATTCTGCGTCACGCCATGCTGCAAAAATACAAACTTATGATCATACATAATATCTCTGTACAGGTATGACTGCGCAAACAGCGGGTGAAAGACATAGTCTTCCCCCTGTGAAGAGATGATCTTATCACATAGGATAAACAATCGTTTATGCTCCGCAGAAAGAAAGGGCACCACTTTGCCAATTTTAGACAAACGCTCATAATCCTCGGACTCCTTATCCAGTACAAAATATGTCTCAATCCCAGAATCTTTCTGCACCGTATTCATATACGTAAAAAGTGCCTCTCCGTTGTCATCTGCCTTTCCTACCCGGTCACTGATCAGCCAGATTTCCTTTTTCCTGGATTTTTTTCGTCGGAAATAAAGATTTCTCAACGCAATATCCTCTTTGGATATCTCCAATCCCTCTCCCGGATTGCGCATCTCCTGCTGGTATTTCTTTTCACAGGCTTTTATCCGCGCTATATTCCTCGTCTTTTTCAGTATCAGCTTATTATCGGAATATGTGAGAAGGATGCCATCGTGGTACATGTAGCTGAATTCCATCAATTCCGTAAGCGGGAAAAACTTTAAGAACCCTATGTTCTTCCACGAAATCTCCTGCCCCTTGTAACACAGGCAGATCTCAAATTGCGTCTCATTGGACAGTTTCTTTCGGTCAATCACACAGCGGAAACCTTTTGCCACGGTAATCATCTCATTCATGCAATATCCGCAGCGTTCTTCCCGGTTGGAGAGCTGCGCCTTATGCCTGACAGTCTTTCCGTTGTCGCCTTTCCCCTTCAAAAAGACCTCAACATCATCCTCAAGCTCCACAGCATACCGGAGATTTCCTTCCAATATAATCTCATTCTTCTCAATTGTAATAAATTCATAATATACCTTATAAAAGGCTGCCGCTGTATACGCTATATCCTTAATGCAAATTTTGATATCCTGCGTATAGGGAATCACTTCTTTCCTTCCCCGGTTCTGCTCCTTTAACAACGTAATTGCCGCCTTCATGCCGCCGGTAATGAATCTCTGCTCCTGAATAATGGAATCCTCAATATAGGATAACGCCTTGACTATGAGTTCTTTATACCGTGTTACCTCTTCCTCGGTAAGAACATCTTCTTCTATCAGCCTTTTATATCTCAATCGCCACTGCAAATCGTACATACAGGTGTATTGTACGAACTTAGGGATATATCCCTTCCTTGCCAGCGCATTTTCCAGGGAATAGACATTGAATTTCTCCATATACGGTATATAATATGCCTTCCTTTTTCTTCCCGTATCAATTGCAGACGTTCCCTCCACGCGCTTGCGGTACAGATATGCGGTATCGCTTACCACTCCATACCTCATCTTATCCAGAAAAATATCAAGCAGGACCTTTGCGTCCTCCGCATAAGACAGGGACTCGTCAAATCTCCGGTTCTCAAAACAGCTGCTCTTAATCAGGGCGCTGCTCATGGAAAGCTGGATATGCATATAGTCCTTGCGCAGCTCCACAACCCTGGTTCTTTTAAATTTGTAGTTGAGCGCATGTTCTCCTTCTCTTCCGCCAAAGAACATCATCTTGATGGCAACCACGTCGATCCACTGCTCATTAGCTTTCAGGAACTTATACATCTTCTCCAATGCATCCTCTTCCAGTATATCATCGGAGTCCGTAAAGTTCACATACTCTCCCCGCACATGTTTCAGCCCTTCGTTTCTCGTTGAGCTGACCCCGCCATTCTCCTTATGGATCGCCACCACATTATCCGGATACTGCTTCATATAACGCTCACAAATTGCCCAGGAATCATCCTCTGAGCCGTCATCCACCAGAATCAGCTGGATATTCTCAAAGCCAATGGTCTGGGCGATAATGCTCTCCACCATCTCTTCCAGATAATCTTCCACATTGTATACCGCCGTTACAACAGATACCTTATACGTCTTTGCCTCGTTCATAATTACTCCATTCCCTTCTTTTCACTTCTTTATATCTTTATATCTTTATATCCAATCCCATACCTCAATATAGGATATTATCATCCCTTCTGTCAAGGAAAATATTTCCAGCTATATGGTAACAGTTCAGCCCGCGCTATTCGTTAGAGCCGCAGCTTTCCCATAATATCCAGTTTCTTTCCCGGCCTCGCCTTCTTAATCTCCTGATAAATGCGCTCGCTGTTTTTGTCATCCCGCAACGGCAGCAGGTAATCACGCCGCGCCGCATATTGCGGCTCTTCCTTAAATCGGTTCTCAATATACTTACGGATGCTTTGCAAAAGCTCCGGCAGGGTATGCACCACATCGCCAAACGCATCTTTCTCGATATCGACATAGCTGCCCTGCACCTCCTGATAGGTGGCAAAATCAAAGGGGAAGAATACCACCGGCTTTTCCTGATAATACACATCCCACGCCACAGAAGAATAATCTGTAATCAACATATGGCAGCTCATGAGAAGCTGGTTTAAGGGCTGCTCCCCGAAGGGAATCAGGCGAATCCTCTTACATCCATTTTCAAATTGTCCGATATGCTCCCGGAACTTGGGATGGATGTAAAAATTCAACGTAACATCCGCTTGCTCCAACAGCTCGTGCAGCTCCTTGCTTTTTAACAATGATTCATAATTCAGAAAATAATCGCTCTTTGCAAATTCCTCCGCTGATGCGTACTCCAGCCAGCTCCGCCAGGTAGGCATCAGCAAAATTTCCTTATGCCCCATATCGGAGGTATCGTGCAAAATATCCCACCGGGGCAGACCGGTAATAATGATCTCATCCCTGTCATATTCAAAATAATCATAGATAATATCCTGCTCAAATTGTGAGGAGGTGACAAACAGCGCCATGCGGTTTCCGCCCAGCTTGTGGAACGTACGGTGGCATTGCTTGAACGCCATCACCCCATGCTGAAGGAAGATGATATGCTTTCTTGCCTGATACAGCACCTTAAAGACGCTGTTGGGGGAATCCCAGATATAAAAATGCCGGATTGCATCGGAAGAAATCAGATACTGTGCCGCACAAAGATAAATCATGTAACGGAAACTCATAAACTGGATGACATTTTGGTCGTATTGTTTCACCGCCTGATAATCGGGAGCTTTTTTGTCTATCACATATAGAATATGTTTCTTCTCCTTTTCCGGCAGCTGCTCCATGCAGTAGCGGAAGAAATACAACCCGTTATCCTGCGCCATCGCGGAGAACTTCTCGCAGATCAGCCACAGTTTCTTATGATCCCAGTATGGCTTGAGAATAAAATAACAGAACAATGCCAGATACTCCTTACACAAAAACCAGAAAGAATCATAGCCCCTGTTGTATTCCCGTGACTGGATCGTAAACTGCCTGGAACCGTTGACAAATGGATAAATGATCGAATCATGGGCTTTGCGATACCAGCGCGGAAACAGAATCAGCCGAAGTTTCAGGCTTACGCGCTGCCCTCCCAGAATTGCCTCATACGTCTGCGCTCCGTCATCCACAAGCGCCACCACATCCCAGAAGGCATATTCAAACTCCTGCTTTTCCAAATCAATCCGGGCATCATAAACATTCCCCCTGCATGATAACTGAAACGGCACATGTACTTCCTCCAGTGCATTGCGTTTTTTCAGGAACATCCCTTTAATCTGCAAGCCCTCGTCCAAAACGGAAAAACAAATTCTAAGCCTGCCTTTCCTCAGGGAAAATTTTCTGGTTTTGACCTTTATCTCTCTTGCTTCCTCAGACATCGTTTCTCTCCTGCTAAATGCTTTTTATCGCCTCATAATTACGCCTGCAATTGTCCTTATCCCATAAATCAAAATAGGATGCATGGCGTTTGAGATAGACCTCTTCATTCTCAAACCCTCTCTCTGCACTCTGCCTTAACTTCTCAATAATCTCATCCGCATCGTGGACAACGGGTCCGAATCCGTCTTTCTCATAGTCAAAATCACCGCTCGCATTATGGCTCTGGCGGTATTTTTCGGTATCAAACTGATAATAGAGCAGTGGTTTTTTCATATAAGCAAAATCGAGCGCCACACTGGAAAAGTCCGTAATCAGATAAGCGGAACTCTTCAGCAGCTCCTGCACATCGTACTGCGGCCAGGAGGCAACGGTAACGCGCGGATGGCTGATCTCAAATGCATCCAGGAAACGCTGCATTTCCCGGTGCGGATAAAACACAATCTGCAAATCATACTCTTCTGCCAGTGCATACAACCCTTCCCGGTTTAACAGCGCGTTCCAATACCGGAAATACTCGGTCGCCTGAAATTCCTCCAAAGCCTTTTCCCGGCTCACGCTTCGTATATCATTGCGGATATACATCCTCCAGGTCGGCATAATCAAGATCTGCCCCTTCTTTACCTGAAAATCATGCAGCCCATCCAGGCGGCAGATCCCAAGCTGCTGCACATAGCCTTCGGGATAGCCGTAATTGTCATTTACATATTTCCATTCTTTGTATGTGCTGCATACAAACAGCCGCATCTTCGTGTGCGGATAATACAGGTAACTCAAATCCGCCATGATAATGCCATGCTGCAAAAAAACCCTCACATTCTTAAGAATCCCATAGACTTCCAGAACATAGCAGATGGCTGCATTTGGCTTGCCCATTTTCTGTGAGCTGATATTTTTACTTGCCAGAAGATAATAGATCCAATGTTTCAGGCTGCCATAGTGAACGGTTTTGCCAAGCGCCGCCACCCGCTCATAGTCCGGGGAATGGCGGTTGATGGCATATGCCGCCTCCTGCTCGGGGTGGTGTTCGCGCACATATTTAAAAAGCCAGTACCCATTGTCCCGCGCCTCATTCTCGGTATCGCAAATTAGCCATAAATCCTTATGTTTCCCCCTGAGGAAGAGACAGATGACCCACGCAGCCAAAAATTTAAATATATGAAAGAGGTCGCTCAGTTTCACCCTCTTTAACTTGCCCCAAAACGTCTGTTCCATAACAGTTCCTCGTTATTCTATAATCTTGCGGTATGTTTCCGCCACTTTGCTGATATCGCCGTATTCCAGCATTTTTCCATGTTCCAGGATCATTGCCTTGTTGCACAGACGCTCCACCTGTTCCAGCGAATGGGAAACAAACAGTACGGTCACGCCTTTGTCAAACATATCCATAACCTTTTTCTCACTCTTCTTGCGGAATTTGGCGTCTCCAACGGATAATACCTCGTCCAGAATCAGGATATCCGGCTCAACAATTGTAGCAATCGAAAACCCCAGGCGCGCGCGCATACCGGAGGAATAATTTTTCAGTGGAACATCTATAAACTCTTTTAATTCAGAAAATGCCACAATCTCATCAAACCGCTCCTCAATGAAGGCCTTGCTGTATCCCAGCACGGAACCGTAGAGATAGATGTTCTCCGCTCCGGTATACTGCATATCAAACCCGGCGCCCAGTTCCAGCATCGGCGCCAGCACGCCATGACGCTCCACCTTTCCTTCCGTGGGCTTAAAAACGCCCGCAATCACTTTCAGCAGCGTACTCTTTCCCGCTCCGTTCAATCCAAGGATTCCCAAACGTTCGCCCTTTTGCATGTTGAAACTGATATTCTTGAGCGCCCAGAACTCATTGTACTGTATCTCACGTTTCAGGAACTTGATAACGTATTCTTTGATACTGTCTACCTTTTCCTGGCTGAGATTGAATTTCATGCTTACATTGTCAACTTTTATGATATTGCCCATCGCATTTTCTCCTTATATGTGCAAAATGAACTCGTCCTGTTTCTTATAAAAAATCCACACGCCAAATACTACTACAACAAGGCTGCTTACCCCTGCATACAGCAGCATTTTCATGTTCATAGGATCCCCGAACAGCGTATCACGGAAACACGAAATAATACTGTACAGCGGATTTATCTTCAGCACCCAGCCTTTCCCGCTCTTCATCAGGCCGTCCGGATAATAGAAGATGGCGCAGGTATACATGACAAGCATCAGCGCTACGTTCCAGAGATACTCCATATCACGGAAAAATACTCCTACGGTCGCCAATATCATTCCCACGCCGAAGGAGAACAGCAGCAAAAGAATCAGCGGAATAACCATCTCCAACGTACGCCACGTCGGGTATACGCCCTGCACCAGGGAGACCACTGCCAGAATGATAAGCGAAAGCAGGAAAATTACGTAATTAAACAAAATGCCGGACAAAGGGTAGAGGTATTTGGGTACGTATACTTTTTTAATCATCGCCGCATTTCCCCGCACAGAGCGAAGCGCTGAGTTCGTCGCCATAGAAAAAAAGCTGTACAACAGGCGTCCGGAGAGGACATACACGGCAAATGTCTTCTCATTATGCCCAAGCAACGTCCCGAATATGAAAGTCAGCACAACCATCGTAAGAAGAGGTTCCAGCAAGGACCACAAAATACCCAGGTAAGACCTCCTGTACTTTAATTTGATGCCTTTTTTTACCAGCTCCCACAAGAGGTAGCGGTATCGGAAAAAATTCCTGATTCTCTCTTTCATAATCATTCTCCACCTTTCGTCTACATATATTTTAAAAATCCATTTAACGTATACATGAGGAAATACCAACAGGACTGCAACACCCCAAGCCCCACAAAACGATAGGAACCAAACATCATTTTTGCTGATTTCAGCTTATTCCTCGACTTCCCGCCACGGCTCATCCTGGATTTAAGAAATGGCTCGTTGATGCCAAGCGCAGCCCCATATTTTTTCAGGATGCGCAGCCACAGAATGTAATCCTCATGAAGTTCATCGTGGCACATATAAAAATCTCTCACGGCCTCCGCCTTTACCACCACGGACGAACAGGGAATCCGGTTCGTCTTAAGCAGCATCGAGTAGGTAATCTCATCCGGCACGCCAATCACTTTTCCCTGGCTTGTCCCGTCCGCATTCATCAGTTCCCGCCCGGTACAGCACAGCACCCGTCCGGTTTCTTTAAGCCTCCTGCACTGACATGCGAGCTTACCTTTAGCCCACCAGTCGTCCGCGTCCAGAAATGCAATATAAGTTCCTGCGGCGCGCCGGATGCCAATGTTGCGGCTCTCGGCCACTCCCTGGTTCTTCTCATTGCGCAGCAGGATCACCCGTTTCCCATCCGCATATTTTCCGGCAATCTCTGCCGTAGCATCTGTGGAGCAGTCGTCGATAATCAAAAGCTCCAGCGGCACATCCTGAACCAGTACGGACTGGATGGCGTCTTCCATATATTTTTCTGCATTGTATGCCGGCATGATGACCGACACGAGTGGTTGTTCTTGCATATCACTTTCTCACAGCAGTTACCTGTCCCTGTTCAATCCCTTCTGTATTCTCCTTCTGGAAAATAATCTTGAACGTCATCAGCATCAATTTTAAATCCAGCCAGAATGAATAAGTCTCAATATAGGTCAAATCAAGCTTTAATTTGTCATACGGCGTTGTGTTGTATTTCCCGTATACCTGCGCATATCCGGTAAGCCCCGCCTTGACTTTCAGGCGAAAGCTAAATTCCGGAATCACAGTTTCATACTCGTTTGCAATCTCCTCACGTTCCGGCCTCGGTCCCACAAAAGACATCTCTCCTTTGAGGATGTTGAAGAGCTGCGGAAGCTCATCAAAATGGATTCTGCGGATTACCCGCCCTACCGGCGTAATCCGGCTGTCGTCTTTTTTGGCAAGCTGCGCGCCGTCCGCCTCCGAATCCATGCGCATACTGCGGAACTTGATAATCTTAAAAATTTCACCATCACGCGTCAGCCGCTCCTGCTTATAGAATACCGGCCCTCTGTCATACAGTTTAATAGCCACGGCAATCAAAAGCAGCACTGGCGAAGACAGGATCAGGGCAATCAGCGATAACACAATGTCCATCGTACGTTTCACGAACCGCTGTTCAATCGTAAGCCCCCGGTTGCGTGAAAGCATCAGCGGAGAGTCGAACAGGTGGATCGCCTCTGTTCCATTCAGAATAATGTCGGAAATCTTAGGCGTAATATATGTCCGCTTGTTCTGGTCAAAACAGAATTTCAAAATCGGATTGCGCATCTTCGTCGGCAAATCGCAGAGCACCACCGCATCATAATCCATAATCTTTTCATATAAAGGCTTATAGCCCATATATACGCTGGCAGTGGCACAGACATTGTATTTATCTTTGCGGGAATTGATTTTCTGAATTAAATCATCCGGAGAATGCTCTCCATATATGACAATCATCCGTCTCGGCGGATACAGCCTCGTATAGAGAAAGCGCACCAGATAAACCCCCGGCAGGATTGCCAGAAGTTCCGCGCCCGTCAGCGCAGCCATCGGATGCACCGGCATATATTTATTGGAAATCATACAGATCTGGATGTACCCAACCACGTTGGTACATAATATTGCAAGGATTTGGGACAGACAGATGTCGGCAAAGCGCAGATACCCGATCCGGTATCCGCCGTATGTCCTTGTAAAAAAATACATAATTAAAACATACATACCGATAACCGCCCAGTTTCCCCTGTTCCAGAAACGATGCGCCTTTGCCAGCATCGGTGTGTATACCATATACCATGTATATCCGAACATGACCGCCTCAATGAGCAGCATAATCCCGCTCGCAATCAGGTTCAACAAATGCTTGTATTGCTCTCTTCTCTTCATATCTTTATCCTTTTATCAGTTTACGGACAGCCCTTTTCAGCCGCCCTTTCGTACCTGTTCGCCCGCACAAAAACGCCGCCGTCTCCTCCTCCAGAATATTGATGGTATAGGAAACCTTAAGCCTTCGCTCCTGCTGTGGCATTTCTTTTATTATAATCTTTGGGTCAGAATTGTCAAACAAATATGCATATTTTCCTGTTTTATAACCGTTTGTCCGGTAGGAAACAGGCTCCTTCTGCCCATCCCCACGCAGCCAGTCCAGGCGCAAATCCTGTAAAAGACAGGCTCTGAGTGCAGGGTCAATGGATATCTCCACCACATCCGCCGGAATCGTTATTGTATACTGCAAGGCCTTATCATAGCCTGTCTCAATAAAGTATGAATCCTCCTCAGAAAATCCCCTGCCGCGATTCAGATACACCTGCACACGCCTGCAATCCGCCTGAGCCAGCAGTTCTCCAAGCGGCAACGCCCGCTTTCCCATCGTGTGGTAGAGGCTGCCCGGCGATACGCTGCTTCCTGCGACATACTTCTGAAACTGCCGCTCCATTTCAAGGTAAATATCCTGCTGCCCCGGCGTAATGCCGGATTGTCCGTAAAAATCATATTTCTTTGCAAATTCCTTACGCACAGGCGAGCTTTCCAGATAGTAGTGCAGCGCGCGGAACAAAAGAAAATCTACCGGAACCGGGAAGAAAAACGTCCACTCATAATCAAGTACGTGCCATGACCCATCCTCCGTCTTCAGCAGATTTGAAAAAATCAAATCCACGTCCGCCACCGGAAATGACGGCGTTTCCGGGGAAATCGCAGCTCTTCCAAACACCTGCTCGAACTCCGGCGTCATCTGAAATCTTTCGCTCTGCGCGCTTTCACGGATGCGCGTAAGCGTCCGAACCAGCATATCCGCCGCCTCTTTTGTCTTTCCCTGTGCAAGCAGCTCATCCAGCTCTTCCTCTACGGTAGTTCCCTTCAAATATTCAAACTCAATGCGCCCTTTTCGCATATGGCAGTGATTTACACAAAACCTTCCCCGTTCCTGCCAGAGCGAGGCAAGCCTCCTTCCAGCCTCGGCAATATGCGCAATATGCGCCTGCCCTTCCTGATATTCTGCTTTTTTGTATAAGATATTCTTCCCATCCGATCCGCGGACAATCCGCGTCTGAATGGAAAATTCCTTGCTTCTTCCGCTGGAATATTTTGTATAGCATACCCACTCCTGTGGCTCCTCCTGCGAACATTTATCCGTATCTTCCGCTCCATCCGCCTCCTGCGGTTTGGTAATCTCCACAAAAAACGAATTGGCATATAATGGAAACAGCCCACTTTCCAGAATCTGGTCATAAACTTTTGCCTCATCCATAAGTACCAGCCGGGATCTGTCAAAATTACAGATATTACGGTTTAACTCCCCCGCTTTTGGCAGGTATTCGTCGGAATATATTGCCACCGGGAACTTATAATCGGGATATGGGTAATAAAACCGATAGTCATGATAACCGCACTCTTCCATAATTTCAATCAGTTCCGGCCTCGTAAAGGTACGTACGCCCGCCGTGTTCTGGTAACCCTCAATTCCTTCAAAATATGTGCCCACATGGTCTTCCCGGCAGCCCGCCCAGTATTTGAGCCCAAATTTATTTTCAATGGCAAGCAGGAGTTTCCCGCCTGGACGGATATGTTTCATGATCGTGGTTAAAAACCCGTGATAAGGTTTTTCCCCTCCGATATAACCTTTTCCGTATTCAAACACGCCAATCAGCGTCGCATAGTCGAAATCACAATCCAAATCTTTCTCTACATCCTGAAAATTTCCCAGACGAATCGTGATGTTGCCGCTGTCCTTGTGACGCTGCGCGTTGACCTGGCTGCGTTTCTTTGACAAATCAATACAGGTCACCGACTCTGCGGCTGCACAGACTGCGCCTGTCACAGCGCCGCAGCCGGATCCAACTTCCAGCACTTTTGCCCCTGGCACGAACGGATACCAGCTCAATATATTTTCACGCTCATGGGAAAGATGGTACATGACCGCCCAGTCCTGCTCCCTTGCAATCACCTGCGGATACTCCTCCTGCGAGTATGACTTCACCAGATCCAGAATATGGTCTTCTACCGCCCCATCGCTGTATAAATCCTCTCCGGGATAATGTACATCGTCCAGAATGACGTTTCCGATTCGTTCCATGCCTTCCTCCTAAATGCTGCGCATTTGCCTTGCTCCTAAACCTGTCTCAATGAGAAATCCGCCTTGGCCAACGTTAAGTTGGGATTATAATAAGGGTCTCCATTGTCCAGACATTCTTTCCATTTTGTCACAAAATATTTCATTTCCCGGTAATAACGCTCCTGTTTCTCAGGGGAATCCTCCAGCCCGCGGGACTTCGATTCATAATGATAGAGCTGCGCATATGGGTTGTAGATCACGAGCTTGCCCAATGCGCGCACCTTCATGCAGTAGTCGATATCGTTAAACGCCACCACCAGCTCTTCCGTCAGCCCGCCCACCTGCTCATAAACCGACTTCTTCGTCATCATGCAGGCGGCTGTGACCGCGCTGTAATCCTGCGCGCAGATAATACGGGAGAAATAGCCGTTGGCGTCATGCGAAAATCCGATAAACGTATGGCCTGCAATCCCTCCAAATCCGAGGACAACCCCGGCATGTTGTATACTGCCGTCTTCATAGTAGAGCCTTGCTCCCACTGCCCCCACGTCCTCGCGCATACAATAGCCCAAAAGTTGCCACAGGCAGTCGGGGTGAATGATTTCCGTATCGTTGTTCAGCAGGAGAAGGTACTCGCCCTTCGCATGTTCTGCACCGAAATTATTGATGGCTGAATAATTGAACGCGCCGTCCCAGTACACGACGTGGGCTTTTTCATTTTCCGCCTCAAGTTTTTTATAATAGGCAAATGTCTGTTCATCTTCACTGTTATTCTCAATAATGATATACTCAAAATTGCGGTATTCTGATTTCTGCTCTATGGACTGGATGCATTTATCCAGATCCTGCGTATGATCCTTGTTGGGAATCAAAATCGAAACAAGCGGCTGCTCCTTCCACTTCCAGACGGTCTTATAAAGTCCCGGATATTCCCCGAACTCCACTTTTGCCGGAAGTTTCCTCCTGTCATAATGCGCCTGCACGGCACGCAGGCCCGCCTCAAACGCATACCACTTGCTCTGCGGATTTTCCGCCGTGGAATTCTCATGTGCGCGCCAGTGGTATAATACCCTGGGGATATGGACAATCCTGTCCGTATGCTCCACGAAACGAAGCACAAAATCATAGTCCTGCGCGCCGTCAAACTCTTCACGCAAAAGTCCGGTCTGCGCTGTCAACGAGCGGCGAGCCACCACCAGATGACAGAAATAATTCATGCTGCAAAGAAGATCCGGATTGTAGTCCGACTTAAAATGCGGCTCAAAATACCGCCTGCCGTTCATGGAAACCTTGTCCTCATCCGAATAGATCAAATCCGTCTCCGGCTGGCTCTTTAATACGTTTGCACACTCATACAGGGCATCTTCCGCAAGCAGGTCGTCATGGTCTGCAAAGACGAGGAAGTCTCCCTGTGCAATTTCTATAGCAGCGTTCGTGTTTGCAGAAATGCGCAGCGCCGTCTTATGACGGACTACCCTGATCCTTTGATCTTTTTGCACCAGACGGTCAAGATAACCTGTAAGCGGCGATGATTCTCCGCTGCCGTCGGAGAGACACAGTTCCCAGTTGCCATACGTCTGTATGCGCACCGATTTCACCAGCTGCTCCAGATACTTTAGCGGCGTCTTATACAGAGGTACCACAATGGAAAAAAGCGGCCCATCATCCCATGTTTCTTTCCGCTGCCTGTCAAGCTCCTGCGGCGTGGGCATTACGGCAAGCCGGTACTTCCCGTAATCTCCCTGCGGATTCGCCTTCTGTTTCATGACTTCCGCGGTGCGCGAAACAAACTTGCGGACGCCGTGACGCTGCAAAAACCGCATTCCTTTGCCGAGATAGCTGCTGCCCATCATATTCTCGAAGAGATATGTTGTCATAAGCGGAACCTTCGCATGGGCTCTGCGGTTTCCATCGGAAAATTCCAGCCAGATTCCCGACAGGCCGTGATGCGGTATCCTTATCTCAAATCCTGCGTCGGGAATATCTGTCGCCTCCCGGTAACTATGAACCACGTCCCTGCGCTCGTGCCAGGTTACCTCGCCGGGAACCTCCCCGCCTTTTCCCTTTGCCTTCACGGTAATGGGCGCAGATGAGACCGCCCAGCCTTTCACATAACACTGTCCTTTCGTCAACACAATATCTTCCAGGAATACATCGAGCTGCCCCTGCTGTCTGTTCAGCTTATCCGTTTTCTCACGATAAACCGCCTGTTCCCCGGCCCACAGCACCAGCTCCCGTTTGGATGCGAAATCTGCCGGCAGTTTCACATACAGAAAATATTCTTCTTCCACGCCGAGATCATAAATCATATAACGCTGGCGGACTTCCATGCCGTTGTACATCTTCACATCGAAAGGAAGCGATGCCCCATCCAGGGTAACCGCAAATTCTTCTTCCGCCTCCATGCCGTATTTCCAGCCCTGGATGACCAGTATCTGATTGTCCTCTATATGAAATCTGACTCTTACAACATTAAATTTCTCCAACATATTTTCTGTTCCTCTATCGCTTATATGTTATCGTTTCACCGCCGCTATTCCACTTCCACAACGGATTCCATATCAAAATATCCAACCGTATTCTTATCCGAGACAACTCCAAGGCTGCATACGTCATACAATCTGTGGTGAACCTTAAACTCCTCTTTCTCATACCCGGTACAGCCCAGGGATAACAGATATTCCCCGCCTTGCAGCGTCATCTTCTGCGTAAAGCTTATGGTTCGGATATCGCCCTTTTTCGCCGGATCCACCATCTGTTTCTCCACCATCGTATTTGTACCGGTCAGCTCAATCCCCATAAGATTCTTCAGGGTAAACGCAAAAATCGGCTCCGCCACATCCTCTTCAAACAACACCTTCATCTTAATCGTAAAGCGGGTGCCTTTCTCGATCACATTTGACAATTTCCCGGTCTCATCTGCAATGGCAAAATCTACAATGACCGCCTGCTTGTCCCCGTATTCGAGTGTTTCAGGGTTGATGCTGATATGGTCCCGCCACTTCTCTCCGGAGTCCTTCGGCTGCCACAGCGATGTATTTTCCCGCCTTTTCGCCTCTTTCTGCTCTACCAGCGCCATCTTATAGCGGTCTACCGCCTCCTTGGGCGTACCCTCCATAACCTTAACGCCTTTGTTCAGAAGAACTGCACGGTCACAGTATTTTGTGATGCTGCTTAGATCATGGCTGACAAAGAGGATCGTCTTGCCCATTTTTTTAAATTCTTCGAACTTGCGGTAACACTTGGACTGGAAGAACACATCCCCCACAGACAACGCCTCGTCCACAATCAGAATCTCCGGCTCGATATTGATCGCCACCGCAAACGCAAGGCGCACAAACATACCGCTGGAATACGTCTTTACCGGCTGTTTGACAAAATCGCCGATATCCGCAAACTCTAAAATATCATCCATCTTCTGCGCAATCTCTTCCTTCGAAAATCCCATCATCGTCCCTTGCAGATAGACGTTCTCGATTCCCGTGTACTCCTGGTTAAAACCTGCGCCAAGCTCCAGCAGTGCAGAAATGCGCCCTGCCACTTCCACCTCTCCGCTGCTGGGGCTGATAACGCCAGTAATAATTTTCAGCAGCGTGGATTTTCCCGAGCCGTTGGTTCCGATGATGCCGATGGTCTCACCCTTTTTCACTTCCAGGTCCACCTGTCTTAACGCCTCATGCTCGCGGTAATTTCCTTTCCTGGAAAGTCCAAGCGCGTCCTTTAGCCGGGCAGCGGGGGAATCATACAGCTTATATATTTTACTGACCTGCTTTACCTTAATTGCCGTCTCTTCCATACGTTTCCTTTCTACAACACATCCGCAAAATGTATTTTCAGCCTTCTGAATACCGTCACACCCAACACGCACACAAGCGCCGTAAAGCACCAGAAGTAAACAGTCATGCCCGGATGCTCCCAGAACCATACCTTGTCGATTAACGCTTCACGATAACCGAACACAATATAATAAAGCGGGTTCCACGTAAGCAGCGCCATGGCTCCATCGGGAATTTTCTCCCGCATATCATCAATATTCCACATAATCGGCGTCGCCCAGATTCCCACCTGCAGCGCAATATTTACAATCTGTTTCGTATCCGGAAAAAATACGGATACCGCGCTCGTGAGATAACTCAGCCCCAACGCGAGGATCAATACGCCAAAACTGTAATAAATGACCTGGAGCACATACAAATCCGGAAAATAGCCGTAGACAAGAAACAACGCCAGCATGAATACCACAAAGAACACATGTACAAATATAGAAGAGAACACTTTCACCACCGGAAGGATATCAATATTGAACATCACCTTCTTGACAAGATAATTATACTCCGTCAATACAGCAGTGCCTGCGTTGACACAGTCAGAAAAGAAAAACCACGGAACAAGCCCTGCTACCAGCCACAGGACATACGGCAGGGGCAGCTCGCCCCTTATGCGCGCCGTAGCCCCGATTGCCTTTTCAAATACGAACCAGTAGATCAGCACTGTGATGACCGGATTCACAAATGCCCATATGGTTCCCAGATAAGAACCGGCAAATTTAGTCTTAAAATCATTCTTTGCCAGGCTCTTAATCAGGGTTCTGTTTTCTATCATTTCCAATACTATATTCTTTGATTTCGGTTTCATCATTCTTCTGGCTTCCTTTACTAACGTATCTTTCGCTATGGCTATTTCCGGATCGTAATGGACTTCTTGCTACTCCATTTCCCATAAACTTTATTCTTCGCCGAATCCAAACTGTAGGCACGTACCTGCACATAATATGTCTGACCCTTTTTGAGCCTGGTAAGCGTCTTTTTATTGCTCTTTATCAACACCTTCCGCGAGGAACTCATGCTGTTTTTGGTGGAATAACGGATCTGATAGCCTTTCGCACCGCTGGCCTTGCGGATTAAAACCTCCAGTTTCCCGCCGGATTTATTTTTCAGTGAGCGGACGTTTGCCTGTTTCACCTTTACCTTCGTCCATTTGGCATAGAGCGTCACATCCTGCGTCACCCGGCTGCCAAACTTCCATTTCGTCTTACAGCGCTTATCACTATACCAGCCGTCAAATTTATAATTTTTGCGTTTCGGATTGGCCGGTTTGGTCGCCGCTTCCTGCGGCCATATCTTCTGGGAAACAACTTTACTGCCGCCCTGCGTGTTAAATTTCACGGTATACTGCCTGCCTTTGACCTCCATAGTCGCAACCGGGCTGTCTTTCTTCCCGTCACATACGGCAACCGCTTTCAGCGTTACATCCGCGTTGACGGTAAAAGTACCGGTATAGTGGTAGCTCCTGCTATAGGAGGAAGAAGGGTTCCTGCCGTCAATTGTATAATAGATATCCGCCCCCGGCGTGTCTGACTTCAGGGTCACATTGATGCCGTTTTTTGTCTTTTTCTGTGTAATGCGGGGGGCTGCCACTGTCTGTAACGGAACATAGACTGTGCCGATCTCATATGCCGTAGAGCCCATATCCCTTGTACAGGATGGCAATAACCCGCGATAGAAGGACTGTGCCTGATGCGCCTGATCCTGATCCCTGTCCCCGGTAAGCGTGGCCTCGCTCAGGCCGAACCATGAGTATACGAGCTCCAGCCCGTTCCAGCCATCCGTATCATCCCAGGTACAATCAACGTAATACCAGCTGTCGTTGAGGCAGACAGCATTCCATGCATGACCCGCATCCTGGACTTTGTTATAGCTTGTGACGCCAATCGTATCAATCCCTACCGCGTTCAGGAGCAGCTCAAACGCTTTCGTATAGCCGGCACAGACCGTATACGAATCGCAGAACACACTGTATGCGCTCTGATGGTACAGCGTATGTGGATAAGAAGTGTTGTAATAAGTATCGTACATGACCTTCTGGATGATAATGTCGTGGGCAATCCTTGCCTTCTCCAGATCCGTAGCGCCCTTCTCGACCTGCGCTTTCATGAGGTTAATCTGATACTGCATCTCTTCTGTCTGCCCTTTGCGTGCCAGGCCGTTGGCAAAGGAATCGTAAAATTCCGGATACAGCGCGCTTGGCGTGTGCAGATATCCTCCATCGAAAAAATAATACTGCGGATTGGCATAGAGGAAGAGCTGATAGACCTCTCCTGCCCGCTCCCTTTCCAGACCCAATTTCACAAAATCAATTCCCTCAGTCACATAATACATGTTTCCTTTGACATATTCCCGGCTGACATTCCTGGTACTGGTCAGATACAGCCTGCCCTGCACATCCAGAAGATCCCACAGCCTGCGCTCCTTTTCCCCCAGGCGGTTATAGACATAATTGGATGAATACATATCCCAGGCAGTGTGGTAAATCTGGGAACCATAATTGGGCGAATACTGCTGCAAACGCCCACCAGACTGTATATCTTCCTCATTGACAATCCCAATTCCTTCTGCTGCCTCCTCGGAAATTTCCACCGGTTTTGGTACCTGCATACCGCCCACTGGAAACGTCCGGGGCACACATCCGTCATCCCCGGATACCATGGCATATGTTTCCGCCGGAGCAAGCGTAAAAAGCATGAAACAAATTAATATAAATGATACGACTCTTTTTCTCATACCATATCCTCCTCTTTATGATCCCGTTTCAAATATCCCTTTCAAATATCCCTTCTGTCACATTCCTGCTCCACAACTCATCCCCAATTGAGATCCCCTAACATATTTTTGTTTACTTCTTATCCCTGTTTTTCACATATTCGTCAATGCCGCCCCATACCTTATCCTTGTCAGACAATATGAGG
>CAJUOE010000166.1 GCA_910587895.1 uncultured Lachnospiraceae bacterium | reverse complement strand
GCGCGTTACAGATATATTATGACAGATTCGCCCGACATGCGTGGCATAGATGTGGCCTTGATGTATTCTCCTTTTTCGTTCCGGGAGATTTTGAGACAGATATTTTCAGCAGAGAGTATCATGTGATATGCTACAGTCTGTTGCCCGACTGCCATACCGGGCTGTACCGCAACAGAAAAACGGGTGATTATATCAGCTTTGGCAGTAAGAATTTTGATCTGACGGATCCCAAAAATACAAGGGGATATGTGGATGGCAGCATCGTGAATCATGCGTTTCCCTTTACGGAGGAGATTATTGCGAGATTTTCCGGAGACTGGGAATATGTGGGGGTTACATCCGGCGAAGATCTGCTCCGCAATCTGGACTACATGTATACTCATGTGCTGGGCTCGCCGATGTTTGTCCTGCTGCTGGGGAGTGAGATCGAGTATAAGGGAATCAATGAGGAGTTTGCCGACCATGCGGCACATCATAAAGAGATCAATGCCATGGTGAGAGCATATGCCGGGAACCGGGACAGGATACGGCTCATAGAGATGACGGACTATATACATTCTCAGGAGGACTATGCCGACAGCATCAACCATTTCAGCAGAAATGTGTATTATCAACTGGCTACCGCGCTGTGCGCCTGTATTAACGAGCAGGTGAAAAAGCTGAAAGGAGACAGGACATGACCGATATGCAGCAGTATGACGCGATCATCGTAGTGACCGCCAGGGACTATGAGCGGGTAAAGGACCAATATCACAGATTGGCGGCAGATCTGCCCGTGAGACGTATTTTCTTTGTGGGCAATGAGGAGGTCGCCCGCCTTGTGGAGGCCTCGGGGCTGGGGGAGAAGGTCGGCTTTATCCATGAAAACGATATTCTTTCCTTTGACGCGGTGCATGCGGTCATGACCCGTGCGCTGGAGGGCATATTGCAGGGGCGGGAACTGCCCAGAGGCATAACAGGGTGGTATTACCAGCAGTTTCTGAAGATGCAGTATGCCCGTCTGTGTGAGGACGCCTACTATCTGGTATGGGACGGGGATACCATTCCCTGCGGCCCTTTTTCCATGTTTCATGAAAAAACAGGGATCCCCTATCTGGATGTAAAGGGGGAATATCACGAGGAATATTTTGTCACATTGGCCCGGCTGCTCCCCGGTATGCGCAAATGTATCGAGAAATCCTTTATCTCGGAGCATATGCTGATCCGAAGCGATCTGATGAAAGAACTGATCGGAGAGATCGAGGCTGGCAGCGATCTGCTGGGAACAGCCTTTTGGGAAAAAATCATCCATGCCATCGACGCGCATGATCTGCAATCCAATAGTTTCAGCGAATTTGAGACATACGGCACTTATGTGGCTCTGCGCCACCCTGCGGCGTACCGTTTGCGCAGTTGGCATTCTTTCCGTTACGGAGGCGTATTCTTTGACCTGCATACGATCTCGGATACGGATTATGAATGGTTGGGGCGGGATTTCTTTGCCATTTCCTTTGAAAAGGGGGATTCTGTCAGAGAGGACCAGGGGAATCTGTTTGACAATAAAGAATATCAGAAGAAACTTTCTGCCCAGCAGATGCTGGAGATCGCGCAGGAGGAATTTAAAGAAGGGAGTTATATCGAGGTATGGTAGAAACGGGTGTGAGCAGACAGGAGTTGAATCAGGTAAGAATGGAACTGTACAGACAACTGCCGTCCCTGAAACAGTGGGTCTGCGTGCTGTATCAGGAACTGACGGAAAAGGGCGTCCCCTGGGAGGACGGCACCTGGATCGAGCTGGCCAACATAACCGAGGTTCTGCGCGGCGGTATCAGTATGTTTGCCATTCCTGAACAGACGAGGGTCGAGGCGGGGCGGATACGGGATGCGGTGGAGCATAAAACGGCGGAGCGGGAGAATCTGCTTTGTTCTTTGTTTGGCGTGCTGGACGAGATGGAGACGTTCATAGGAAACGAGGCGAAACGTTGTAATGCCTGTGGGGCGGAGGTGTTTTTTCTGCCCATGCCGGAAGGCTACCAGATCATGCGTAAACGGCACGGCTTTCCGTATTGGAACGCGGATTTTCAGCTTGAGAGCAGGGAGCGCTATGGATGCCCGGTCTGCGGGGCATATGACAGGGACCGCCTGATGATCGCGTTCCTGGAGGAAGTGAAAGCGGAGGGCGGAGAAAAACTGAGAATGCTGCAGATAGCGCCGTCGCCGGCTATAGAGCGCTATGCGCTGAGCCGGGAGGATATCTGCTATGAATCCACGGATCTGATGATGTCCGGCGTCACTTTTCAGGCGGATCTGCAGCATATGGATATGGTGGAGGACGAAACATACGATATTATCGTCTGCTCCCATGTGCTGGAACATGTGCGCAACGACGCGTTGGCGATGAAGGAATTGTATCGGATACTAAAGCCGGACGGAGTGTGCCTGGTGCTGGTGCCGCTGATCGTGGGAAAAGCGGATACGGAGGAAGAGTGGGGTTGCAGCGAGGAAGAGAACTGGAGGCGTTTCGGACAGTATGACCATTCCCGACTGTACGGAAAGAAAGATTTTATCCGGCGTCTTCAGAATGCGGGATTCTATATCAATGAACTGGATAAGCAGTGGTTTGGAGAAGAGTTTTATCAGGAATATGGATTTGACGATCTCTCGATCATGTATGTGGCGACCAAAGACATAAAATTGGTGGAGCCAAATGAGGATGATCCGCATAAACAGATACAGGAACTTCAGGCGGAGAACAGGCTGCTGCGGGGAGCGCTCAGCGGTATGAACGACAGACTGGCCGAACTGGAGAGGGCGTCCAGAACGAACTTCTCGATTCTGTTCCACGCCAAGGATAATATCGGCTGGGAGATCAACGACAGGAGATTCCTGGACAAACTGTGGTATCCGCAGATCATGAGTATCGAAGATACGATTGAGGATATTGTGACAAACCGTAAGTCCATAGCCAGATTCGGCGACGGGGAGTTTGGCATTATGTGCGGAGTACAGCGATGGAGATTCCAGAAAAAGGATGAGGCGCTGGCAAACCGTCTGAAAGAGGTGCTGCATTCAAAGCGGGAGGATGTTCTGGTCGGCCTGATCGATTTTTACGGAGATTTTGGTTCCTGGACAGACAGCGCCGCAAACGGCGCCAGACTCTATCTGACTCCGGAAGTGAGAAAGCAGCATTACGCCCTCTTAGAGAGGGACAGGCTGTACGCCAACACCAGTATCTCCAGAAACGAATCCTGGGAGCAGGTCAGGAACCAGAAACGTATCTGGGACGGGAGGGACTGCGTATTTATTGAAGGATACCAGACAAGAATGGGCGTGGGGAACGATCTGTTTGACAACGCGAGATCCATCGTCAGGATATTGTGCCCTGCGGAGAGCGCTTTCGACCGATATGAGGAGATTTACAGCGAGGCGCTCAGGCAGCCCGAGGACCGGTTATTCCTGATTGCGTTGGGGCCTACGGCCAGCGTGTTGGCCTATGATCTGGCTGTGCAGGGATATCAGGCTGTGGATATCGGTCATGCGGATATCAGTTATGAATGGCTGCTGAGAGGGGAAAGAGGCAGGATTCCGAATAAATACACCAATGAGGAGCCGGGAGGATATATCGTGGATGACATCTGTGACGCGGAATATGAGGCGCAGATTATTGCGGATTTCCACTAGAATATGGAATGTCAGAAAGGGAAAACCGATGCTGGAGTTTCAGGAAGGTTTTTTTGATCAGGAGGTACGGGAGGGATTTTACATAGATCCGACCATGAAGACGGTGTGGGCGGCTGAGCTGGAGCTGCTGCAAAAGGTGGCGGAGATCTGCGACCGGCATGGTATTGTATGGTTTGCGGCCTACGGAACCCTGCTGGGTGCAATCCGCCATGAGGGTTTTGTTCCCTGGGATGATGATCTGGATATATGGGTCAAGAGGAAAGATTATAATGAGTTGCTGCGGGTGCTGCCTTTAGAATTGCCGGAGGGTTACGAGGTGAAAAGCCCGCTGACCCAAGCGGGCTATGATCAGTTTCACATGATGGTGAACAATGGAAGTTTCAGTATGGAAGAAAGGCGTCGGAGGGAGTACCATGGGTGTCCGTTCTCTGTGGGGCTGGATATTTTCCCGCTGGACTGTTTACCCAGAGATGCCGCTGCCAGAGAGATGCAGCAAAACCTGGTCATGCTGGCAACGCGTGGAGCACAACTGGCCAGTTGGATCCATCGTGGAGAATATGACCGGGGAGAGGATCCGGCAGAGCAGAAGAAGGCTTTCAGAGAGGAGATATGGGAGGGCATACATTATCTGGAAAGCTGTGGTGCCAAGATAGATCCTCAGTTGGCAGAGAGGGAAGAGTGGTATCGTGTCGCTTCTGAATTTGGCAGATGGGCGAATTGTTTTGCCATGATGTACAGTGAGGAGGAGAGCGACTATCTGGTAAATTATGTGGATTATGTGAGGTGGCCTAATAAGAAGTTCTCCCGGGAATATTTTTCTGAAATATACAGCGCGTCCTTTGAGAATTTTATGCTGCCCGTTCCCTGTGGATACGAGCAGGTGCTGCGCAGGATTTACGGCGCTTATGAGGTACTGAGGAAAAGAACGGGCACGCATGAATATCCGGGTTATGTTCTGCAGCTCCGGCGGCTAAAGAATAAGCTGGAGAATGAGAGTGCGTTCTCGAAGATGCTTGAGGGAATAGTTCCTGCATATCATATACTGTTAAATGAGGACACAAGCCTTCTGCCTGAGTGGAAAGCCCAGTTAGAAAAAGCGAATGAAAAAAACCGGAAGATAATATTTTTTTCATATGAATGCTACGATATGAAGACGCAGGGAGAACAGGCTCTTAACAGGCTGGAGAGCGTATTGGACAGACTGTCGAAAATGAGGAAACGGATCGTTGTCTGGTGGAGACCTCAGAAAAATATGGAAAGCCGATTGACCGATGTATCGCAGGAACTGGCGCACCGCTACCATGTGATTCTCGAAAAATATAAAGAAGAAGGTTGGGGAATCTGCGATGAGACTGATCGTGCAGGCAGAGCGGCAGCATGGTGCGATGCCTATTATGGCAATATGAGCGGCGCTGTACAGCTTTTTCAGAGAGCAGGAAAAACCATTATGCTGATGAATCCGGATATTTGAAGTGATGGAGAAATTTGGACTAATTATTTAGTGTTAATTCGACGATATACAATATAGCTTATAGGATTGAGCGGTAATTTGCATGGAGGCAGTTATAGAGGAACTGGGTGGATTTGCCTTCGTCGTTTGACGGAGGCTTTTTTACATAATTGTGAGAGGAGATTTCGATGCTGGAGTTTCGGGAAGGCTTTTTTGACCAGGAGGTTAAAAATGGTTTCTACATAGATGTGACTATGAAAACTCTATGGTCCGCTGAACTGGAAGTATTGCAAAAAGTAGCAGAAATTTGTGACAGACACGGTATTACATGGTATGCGGCATACGGAACATTGCTGGGCGCTGTTCGGCATGAAGGTTTTGTACCCTGGGATGATGATATGGATATTTGGGTAAAACGGAAAGATTATAACAGACTGATCCAGATATTACCCAGGGAATTGCCTTCTGGATACCTTGTGAGATGTTCGCTGCTGGGGGAAAAATACGATCAATTCCATACATGTGTCAACAGTGGCAGCGGGGTCAGTATAGACAGGGAATGGCTGGAACAGTATCATGGATGTCCTTTTACGGTCGGACTGGATATTTTCCCATTGGATTATCTGCCAAGGGAAGAGAAGGACAGAGCTATGCAGGAGGGCCTGTTTTCAGTTGCCTCACACTGCGCATTGCTGGCAGGGGCCATACAGAGCGATGAAGGCGAGGGAAAGGAAGAAAGAAAGTGTACTACAAAAGAGGAAATACTGGAGGGAGTACATTATTTAGAAGAAAATTGCGGCGCAAAGATTAACCGCCAGCTGATCGAGGATGAAGATTGGGAACAGGCGATACCGGAGCTGTGGAAATGGGCCAACTATTTCGCAATGATGTACGACGAAGAGGAGAGCGACTATCTGGTACAATATATGGATTATATACGGTGGCCTTTAAAAAAATTCCGGAAGGAATATTTTTCGGAGGTGATAGGGGCTGCTTTTGAAAATTTTGCAGTGCCGGTTCCCTGCGGATATGAACAGATCCTGCGTAGAATCTACGGAGCGTACGAGAGGATTGTAAGAAAAACAGGAACGCACGAATATCCCTATTACGCAAGGCAACTGCGCTGGCTGAGAGAAAGGGTATTTGAAAAGGAAATGCAGGCGGAAAAGCTGGGGGTTGTTGATTCCGCAGCCATTCTGTCGTTGGATAGGGGAGTGGATCTGCCGCCTGAATGGAATCGGAAGATCAAGGACAGCAATGGGCATCAGAAGAAAATAGTACTGTTCGCAAATGATCTGGCGGATTTTAATACGTATGGGGCAGCCTCGCTGGAAAAACTGCAATATATATTAAAGATTTTTGAAAATGCGCAGGAGCGGGTTGTGTTATGGTGGAGACCGGGCAGACATATGAGCAGGCAACTGGAAACGGTATCTCCGGCGCTTGCCGGACAGTACAGAGAGATATTGGACATATATAGAGAGGGCGGGTGGGGAATCTGCGACGAGACGGATAATATAGACAGAGCAGTGGAGTGGTGCGATGTCTATTATGGAGGCATGAACGCCATAATACAGCCTTTTCAGAATGCAGGCAAGCCAGTAATGCTGGCGACGGCGGGGGACAGCCCGGAAAACGAGGTCGGCAATGGATTATAGAGAAAAAAATAACAGGGACAGAATAACGGAGTACAGAGTTTTTTACAGTATGTCAGATTTCGCGGAGGATTCCGCAAAAATATATTTCTCCAACACAAATTACAATGCGTTGATGATCGTAGATAAAGCGACATGGACTGTGGAGAAAACGATTCCCTTTGAGGATGAAAAACGTGCTGCCCAAAATCTGCATCTGCGCTGCGTAAAGGCTGCAGGCAAGGTCTGCTTTCTTCCGGCAGAGGCGCAGCATATGCATGTGTATGATATTGAGAGTGGGAAACAATCCGTTTATCGTATTGCGGATCCAAGGGAGGAGACGGCGGTACAGGGATTTTGGGACTATTTTGCGTATGACGGCAAGATTTATTTCCTTCCCGGTTGCGCAGGGCAGAAACTATGTATGTGGGACGTCGGTATGAACACTGGAAGAACGGAAAACTGGTGGAATATACCTTTGGAAGACGCCGCTGTTTTGCATGGCAGTATGGATGAAGAGCGTTTTTTCAGTTTCATGCAGGGGTTTGAACGGTTGTATGTCACGGATCTGTCGAAAAAGACTGTTGAAGAATTCCGGTTGCCGGATGAGCATATAAAGTATGTGACATACGACGGGCAGGATTTTTGGTATGTGACAACGGACACCGCTGACATAGTCTGCTGGAACAGGGAACGGGGGGAGGTAGACCGTTACCCCATAAAAGGGGACGTCTGGTGGGAAAAAGATTTGATTCCCTGTATAGGCATCCATTGTGCGGGCGGACATCTGTTCCTGCTCATCTATAATATGACAGTGGCATACGCGCTGTGCGTGTTGGACAGAGAAAAGCGGGAAGTAAAAAAAATATATTCAATAAACTGCGCGAGGGGGGAGTTCGCAGGTCCTGAGCTGGAACCAAACTTTAAACGGGCAGGGAATGATTTGCTCTGCCTGCTGAAAAATGCGGGGGAAACAGTTCGTATCGTCCCGAACACATGGGAGGTAAAACAGCATATTGAGGATTTCCGATCCGGTGCGCAGGAGCGGAATTATACATTTGATATCTTGTTGGATAAGGGAGCCCTGTTGTATGAGGAACCGGGGATAGCAGACCTGGATATGCTTATTCGGCATTATGCAGGATCTGAAGACTAAAACGTGAAATGGATGACATATATGAGACTTATAAAAACATCGTTCAGTGAATTTGCCGCACATGTGAAAGAGACAGATAAAAAAATACTTTTCTGGGGTGCGGGCGCAATTGGAAGAGTGTTGATACCGTACATTTGCCATCAGTATAATATTGAGGGCAAAGTCATGGGGTATGTTGATAACAACCCGGTAAAGCAGGGACGGGAAATAGAACTTGTTTCCAGGAAGGTGAAAGTCTTTTCCAGCGATATCCTAAAAGAGATATGCGCAAATAATTGTATAATAATGATCACGAACGGCGACTTCTATCCGGTTATAGAGCAGTTGAACGCCATGCCGGAAATGAAAGATGTTGCGGTGTGCATTGCGCCGATTATACAACTTCAGGAGAAAACAGAGCCATATATAAAGGGCATTTATAAATGCAGTGAGGAACCGTTGATCCCTAAAATCATACATTATACCTGGTTTTCGGGAGAACCGATCCCCAATGACCTTCAGAGATGCATAGATAGCTGGAAAGAGAAGTGTCCCGATTATGAGATCATATGCTGGAACGCATCGAACTATGACTATAAGAAACATCCCTACACGCGGCAGGCGTATGAGGCAAAACATTGGGGATATATGGCGGATGTAGCCCGTTTGGAAATATTGTATGAGCATGGCGGGTTTTACCTGGACACAGATGTGGAACTGCTCAAAAATCTTGATGAACTGCGTTTTCAAAGAGGATTCTGCGGACGGGAGGATTGGGGACATGTCAATTTTGGCGGGGGTTCCGGCTGTGTAAAACATCTGGATATTGTGGGCACGCTGTTGGATTTTAGAAAGGACATACCGTTTGTACTTGAAAACGGACAGTACAATTTAGAGGCCAGCGGCTATTTTGAGACGAAACCGTTGATGGACAGGGGACTTTCCATTACAAATCGGACGGAGCTCGTAGAGGAACTCACTGTATATGCGTCGGAGTTCTTCTGTCCTTACAATTATATCAACGGGAAAGAGAATATCACTGATCAGACGATATCGATCCACTATTTTAGCGGCGGCTGGCTGGGGGAGGCCGGGACAAAATACCGGCGGGAAACCAGGGAAAAGTTTCAGACGATTGTAGAACGATTGGAGCCATTTACATGATTATAACCAAGACCCCGTTCCGCGTCAGCTTTTGTGGCGGAGGAAGTGATATAGCAGATTTTTACAGAGAATATGGCGGGTGTGTGCTGAGTACATCCATTAATCGTTATATGTATATAACTGTTCATCCATATTTCGATGAGAATAGAACCGCGCTTAAATATTCGCAAAACGAGATTGTAGAGGATATTAAGGACATCAAACATTCTATTTTCCGTTATGTGCTAAATGACAAACAGATAAGCGGAGTAGAGATCAGCAGTACGGCAGATGTTCCCAGCGGGACAGGCCTGGGGTCTTCGAGTGCTTTTACGGTAGGGCTGCTGCATACATTGGCCTGCTATAAGGGAAAATATGTATCGAAGGGAAAACTGGCAAAAGAAGCATGCGAGGTGGAGATTGATAAGCTGGGGGCACCCATCGGAAAACAGGATCAGTACGCTGTTTCTTACGGCGGCTTAAACTATATCCGTTTTCATAAGGATGACACAGTATCGGTAGAGCCTGTTATTGCAAAGGGGGATACAATACGTAAGCTTCAGGAAAATATCGTGATGTTTTATACAGGTTTGACACACAATGCGAATAAAATTCTGGCGGAGCAAAAACAGAATATAAGGGAGGCGGAAAAGACTGCTAACTTAATTCGCATGTGCGAACTTGCGGAGTATTTAAAAAAATCTCTGGAACAGAACGATTTGAATGACTTTGGGAATATTCTTAATGAAAGCTGGATAAAAAAGAAAGAACTGGCGGCACATATTTCTAATCCAATGATAGATGAAATGTATGAATGCGCAATGCAGAGCGGAGCGCTGGGGGGGAAACTTCTGGGAGCCGGAGGCGGCGGGTTTTTGCTGTTTTACTGTCCCAGAGAAAAGCAGGCATTATTGAGAGAAAATCTGCGCTTAAAGCCGTTTGATTTTCGATTTGAACATGATGGCACGTCTGTTGTTTATATTGGTGATAAGTATTGGGGAGAGGAATAGATGAAAACATTAGTGATAGGAGGAGCCGGGTTTATTGGGAGCCATCTCTGTGATGCATTGCTGGCAGAGGGACATACGGTGGTATGTATTGATAATTTCTCTTTGGGTACAAGAGATAATATTGGTCATTTAATGCAAAATCCACACTTTTCTATTTATGAAACAGACGCTTTTGATTATAATAACCTTGCGCATATTTTTGGAGAGGAACGGCCAGAGTATGTATTTCATATGGCCGCAAACTCGGACATCCAGTCGAGTGCAAAGAACCCGGAGATAGAGTACAGGAATACATACAGTACCACGTTTCAGATTCTGTGCTGTATGCGTAATTTTGGGGTCAAAAAGCTATTTTTTGCGTCAACATCGGCTGTTTACGGAGACAGGAGAGATATATTGCTGGATGAAAATACGGCAAACCTTTGCCCTGTATCCTATTACGGAGCGGCTAAGCTTGGCAGTGAGGCTCTTATCAGTGCATTTTCTTATATGAATGATATGGAAGCATTGATATTTCGTTTCCCTAATGTGATTGGTCCAAGGCTGACACATGGGGTTATATATGATTTTATACATAAATTGCAGAACGATCCTGAGCATTTGCAGATTCTGGGAAATGGAAAACAGACAAAACCGTATATATATGTAACGGACTTAATCGGCGCTGTAATTAAGTTTATGAATACCGCAGGGTGTGGTGTAACGCTGTATAACTTGAGTAGTGAAGGGGATACAAGTGTCACCAGAATAGCGGATATTGTATGTGAAGAAATGCATTTGCAGTCCGTGCAATATGAGTACACAGGAGGAGAAAGCGGCTGGAAGGGGGATGTACCGAGGTTTCAGTATTGCATTGATAAGATTACAAAGGCAGGATGGAAAGCGGTTTATACATCGGATGAGGCAGTTCGGAAAACAGTCCGGGAAAACATAGATGGGATGTGAAAAATGATACAAGACTGTATTGCGGTTATTCAGGCAGGCGGCAGGGGGGAAAGGATGATTCCCCTTACAAAAGACTTAATTCCCAAACCGATGCTCTTGTTAAACGGGAAACCCATGTTGGAGTGGCAGATAGCCGCCATTGCCAGATATGGAATCAGGGAGTTTGTAATCATTGTCGGGTATCTGGGAAATAAGATAAAGGATTACCTGGGAGATGGCAGTAAACTGGGGGTATATATACAATATATTGAAGAGAATGAACCGTTGGGATCAGGGGGTGCTTTTTCTTATTTGGGATCAGTCGTCAGAACCCGGAATTTTCTGCTTGTATACGGGGATATTATGTTTGATGTAAATCTGGAGCGGATGCTGGCCTTTCATGAGAGTCATTGCGGATATGCGACATTGCTGGCTCATCCCAATGCGCATCCCTATGATTCGGATCTTTTGGTTATAGGCCAGAGAGATTGTGTGAAAGATATTGATTCTAAGCATAACTGTCGAGACTATTGGTATGAGAATTGCGTAAATGCGGGTATATACATATTTTCAACCAATATACTGGACAATGTATACAAGCCCGGTAAGAAGGATTTGGAGCAGGATATTTTGCGCCCGCTGATAAAAGAGGGAAAGGTGTTTGCCTATCGCTCGCCGGAGTATGTCAAGGATGCCGGGACGCCGGAGCGTTTTTGTAAGGTATCAAGGGAACAGCAGGAAGGAATCTGGCGTAAGAAAAATCTTGAAAACAGACAGGTATGCATATTTTTGGATCGGGATGGAACGGTGAACAGGTATCGGGGATTGCTCTATATGGAGGAGCAATTTGAACTGGAGGATGGAGTAGCCGAGGCAATTCGCAGACTGAATGAGGCGGGGTATCTGGTTATTTTGGTAACTAATCAGCCTGTAGTGGCAAGAGGCTTGTGTGGGATAGAGGATGTTGAGCGGATTCACAGAAAGATGCAGGTGCTCTTGGGAGAAGAGGGCGCATATCTGGATGATATTATGTTTTGTCCCCATCATCCGGATAAGGGATATCCGGAGGAGAATATTCAGTATAAGATTCCCTGTAACTGTCGGAAACCGGCAACGGGTATGATCAGTGAAGCGGCGGAAAAATATAATATAGATCTGACGCAGTCTTATATGATAGGCGATAGTACGATAGATATGCAGACTGGAAAAAACGCAGGGCTGCGTACGATTCTTCTTCTGACGGGACAGGCCGGGAAGGATGGGAAATACGACGTGACGGCGGATATATCGGCGGATAACTTAATGGATGCGGTGATGGCCATTTTGGATGACTGTGCGGAATGAGCTTGGAGGAAATATGGTGAAAGACTATAAGAATGATATCAAGCGGTATATCGAGATGGAAAAGCAGATATTGGACTCCCTGTCGGTAGATGAGATCGATGAGGTTATGAACGTTCTGGAAAATGCGCGCTTGGCGGGAAGAAGGATATTTATTTGTGGAAACGGTGGCAGCGCATCGACGGCAGCTCATATAGAGTGCGATTTTAATAAGGGAATTAGCTATGATCAGGAAATAAAATATGATATCGAGTGTTTGAGCGATAATGTACCGATGATGATGGCGATTGCTAATGATATCGGCTATAATGATATATTTGTTGTACCGTTAAGGAACAAACTTAAAACAGGGGATGTTGTAATAGGCATATCTGGCAGCGGCAATTCCGAGAATGTCCTGAGAGCATTTCGGTACGCCAATGAACTTGGCGCCGACACAATAGCTTTTACCGGATACGGTGGGGGAAAACTGAAAGCGATGGCAAAGTACAACATCCATGTTGCGGTGGATAATATGCAGATTGTGGAGGATATTCATCTGGTCTTGAATCACATGATGATGTACATTTTGTCGGGAATGAAAGGCTGTTGAGGAAAGTCATTATGGAAAAGATCGTTATATATGGGGCAGGGAATTGGTGTCGGCTGTTGTTAAAACAGATGCTGTTGAAAGAATATGAAATCGTAAAGATTGTAGATGGCGATAAGAGGAAATGGAACACATATATAGAGGACTATTTAATAGAAAAACCGGAAACGCTTGTTGACAGCGCTTTTGATAAGGTGGTTATCGGGGCAAAAGCTTATCAGGGGATTGCGGAAACTCTGGTCGGAGAATTTCAGATTCCTCAGGATAAAATACTCTATGTTGATTTTGACAAAAACAGGATTCATCCGTTAAGGGACAGTGGAATCCGTTTCCGGAATGAAACGGATAGTATTGTAGAAAAAAGGTTGTTTCGCAAACTGGCATGTGAGACCATTCAGGAAAGTTTGCTTTTTGAATGTATGCAAAATGGAGAGTTTCAAGATTGTGAAGGCAGACAGTATTGTAATATTGTTGTGATAGGAGAGGAAGAGCAGTTCAAGGCGGTGGAGTCCTTTTTTTCTGTATATGGCAATGCCTCTGTTACATGGAACAGGCGGCAGGATACCCCTGTATTTGATACCGCAAAATATATTTTAGCGGCAGAATCCTATATGGAGGACCTGAAAGCCTTGACGGATAGAGGGGTAGATCCGCGGCAATGTGTGATCGTTCCGCTGTTTGATGTCAGTGCTACCGTGATTGTATAATGGTTTGAAAAGTAATTGAAAGGAGCGCCCCTTTTGTGAAATTATTGATTGTGTCTATGAATTACGAAGATCCAAGTTCAATGTTCGTAAATTACTATCATTCACTTGCGGAGATTGCAGAAGTGGATTTTTATGGGCCAGGTTTTTCGACAGAGGCGGAGTTGGAGCAGGGGATTCTCGACTATGCTGAAAAAGAAGGTCCTTTTGAGGCAGTTATCCTTATATTTTCTTTACTTTATTCTTCTTTGGATCTGTCGTCAATTCGGGATATTTATCAGTTTCATCGCTGCAAGCTGTCAGACTATTCGGTAAATCAGGTAGTCCGTTATGCAGATCGTATTGTAGATGATATTAAGAAATTGGATACTGTACAAATGGTGCTTTTTGATCAGGATATCATCAATATACGAAACGAGTGGTATAATTGCCTTGCAGATTTGTTAGATGGCGGTTTTTATATCCTTTCGCCGGGAATAGAGTTTTTGCCTACCTTTGTGGAGAGAGAAGGGCGTTCTTTTGGCGACGGCCTTATGCTTAACAACCGTTTCCGAAACTTGTTGGAGAAGTATCCGCAAAGAAGTATTTCTATTGGTACCATCGCATCGATTCCCGGTGAATATTATTGGGGCCCATTGGAGAATCGTAAATACGATTGGGTGGTGCCTGGCAATATAGACGGCTGTTATCCGAACAGAGGAAAGATATTAAGAATGCTGGAGGCAAAGGGATATAAGGTTTTTCAAGGTTTTATTGATCGGACAATGGCCTATAGAGTGGACTCCTCCAGGATTGAGCGTTGTGAATATCAACAGGGGATAGTCCGGCAAGTAGACGAAAGGCTTGGAAAACCAAGTCCATATTTGCAGGCTGCGATGCGTCGCGAGTCAATAGCGGCGTGGAGAGAAAATTATAAGGTATCGCTTAGAAAATCTAAGATTGCGTATGCAGACGGCGGGGATGGGCATGTGGTTGTCCGAAAATATATAGAGATTCCTGCAAACGGTACTCTCCTGGCAGGAGATAATGTTATGGGATTGGAGCGCTGGGGATTTCGCAATTGGGAGAATATGGTCATTGTAACTCCCGAAAATGTATTAGATATCACAGAAGAGTTATTGAAGAATCCGGAAAAAATGCAAGATATAGCGAATAAAGGTCGGCAGTTGGTTCTCTCAGTCCATACTACGCGAAAGAGGGCAGAGGATACTATAAGGGCTATAGAATCCATAAGGAATGGCAAATACCAGGGTTCTTACTGGGAAGATGGAAAATTTATTATTACGGAAAGAAAATGATATTACTGTGAATATTTAAAGACGTGAATTGTCTGGCATGTGCAGTGAAATGGAGATTAATATGTATAAATTATCAGAGATGGAATGGAACGGATTAGGAAAGGTATACAGGGACGGTGAGTTTGAGTATTTTGGCCTGTTAAACTATACAAATGCACCGGGATATATCTTGTCTTTTTATGGAAATACAGCGTTTAAAGGCCATTTAAATAATGAGAAAATAAAATGTGTTATATGTACGGAGGAACTGGCTCATACTTTGCCGGCACATATAGAAGGCATTGTGATTTCTGAGAATCCGTTGTTTTGTTTTTGGCAGATGCATAATCTTTATGGTAAGTCTGAAAAATATCAGTTTAAAACAGAGATCGGAAGTGGTGCAAAAATCAGTGACAAGGCCTATATATCGCCCAATGGCGTTGTAATAGGGAAAAATGCTGTGATTGAAGAATTTGTTTCTATAAAAGAAGGAACCAGAATAGGTGACAATGTAATTGTGCGTTCTGGTTCGGTGCTGGGGCAGGACTGTTTTATAGTATCGAGAAATGAAGGGGAGATATATTTATCATCGCTATATGGGGGAGTGAAAATAGGAAGTAATGTGTATATAGGAAGCAACAGTGTTATAACGCGGGGGACAATTGAGTGGTTTGATACATATATAGATAATGGAGTGAAAATAGATGCTAACTGTTGTATCTCACACAATGTTTTTGTGGGTAAAAACAGCATGATCTGTGATGGGGTATTGATTAGCGGAGATTGTCATATAGGAGAAGAAGTGTGGATGAGTCCGGGAGTTCGGACAACGAACAGCATAACTGTTGGAGATAACGTCAATTTAATGCTGGGGACCATTGCCAGAAAAGATATAGAGGATAACATGGTAGCAGTAGGGGAACAAATATATAGAAGAGATATATATAATGCAATTCGCAGAATGAAAAAATAAAAGAAATGAGGAACAATATGAAAATACCATTTTTTGATTTAAAAAGACAGTATGAAGAGATTGGCAAAGAAACAGAAGCGGAAGTGGTAAAAGTAATGCGGTCAACCGCATATATAGAGGGCGCAGTTGTAAAGGAATTGGAACAAAAGCTCAGCGAATATATAGGTTGCAGGCATGTGATTACCTGCGGTAATGGTACAGACGCCCTTCGGATAGCTTTACAGGCAGTGGGGGTAGGACAGGGAGACGAGGTTATAACAAGTGCTTTCTCCTTTTTTGCTACGGCTGAAGCCATTGCACAGACGGGGGCAAAACCTGTGTTTGCCGATATTGATGAAAAGACTTTAAACATATCCCCAAGCAGCATAATACAAAAATTGTCGGAAAAAACAAAGGCGATTTTACCGGTACATATATTTGGGGTTCCGGCGGATATGGATCGGATCAATGCTATAGCAGCAGAAAGAAATATCCCTGTAATTGAAGATGCCTGCCAGGCTATAGGGGCTGTTTATAAGGGAAAGAAAGCCGGAGCATTAGGTACGCTGGGATGTTTTTCTTTTTATCCAACCAAGAATCTGGGCGCTTTTGGCGATGGGGGTATGATTACTACAGATGATGATGAACTGGCAGATGTCTGCCGCTCCATAAAAGCGCATGCGGCTGGTAAACTTGGGGCAAAAGCATATTCATGTATCTACAGAGAAGAACTGCCTGAATTGCAGGATATGGAAGCATCAGAAAATGGATTGTACGATCCATGTAAATATTATAATTATTTCATAGGCGGAAACTCAAGGCTGGACAGTATACAGGCGGCAGTGCTGACAGTCAAACTGCCCTACTTGGATGAGTGGAATGAAAAACGTTTTTCAACTGCTCAAAAGTATATTGATGCTTTTGAAAAACTCCCTGTGAAATTACCGCTTATAGAAGATGCTGATTGCAAATCATGTGTGCATCAGTATGCTTTACTTACGGATAAAAAGGAAGAATTAATGGCATTTCTGGCCAATAATGGAGTAGGCACAGGCGCTTTTTATCCGGTACCGCTTCATTTACAGAAAGCATTTAAACAATATGGTTATCAAAAAGGTGACCTTCCGACTGTAGAAAAAGTTTGTGGGGAAACAGTCTGTTTGCCGGTCTTTCCAGAATTGGAGCAGAATGAAATAGAATATATCATTGAAAAGGTTATCGACTTTTTCGGAGGGGAGAACGGCAATGATTAAAATAATGCAGATTGGATATGGGTATTGGGGAAACAATGTGGCAAAAAAATTATTGATGTCACCTAATTGCGTTTTTTCTTATTTGGTTGAAACATGTGAAGAGAAGAGATCAGCGGCGCAAAAAAGTATGCCAGATGTAGCAGTGATAGATGATTACAAAAAACATCTGGCTGACGTGGATGCTGTGGTAATATGCACACAAACACAGTATAGTTTCCAAATAGCGATGGATGCAATGGACGCAGGGAAACATGTTTTTATTGAAAAACCGTTGGCACAAAACGTTGCTTTAGCAGAAGAATTGATTGAGAAAGCCAATGAGAACAAACTCATACTGCACTGCGATCATCTAATGGTGTACAACCCTGTTATACGGTATATCAAAAACATGATTGATCGAGAGGAACTGGGTGAGATTATGTATATTGATATTTCACGTATCAATCTGGGAATTGTCCGTAAAGATATCAATGCGATGCTGGATCTGGCGGTACATGATATAGCTGTAGTTGATTTCCTGTTGGGACGATTGGAGCCGCAAAAACTGTATGCTACGGGAACCAGATTTTTTGGCGAGCAGGATACGATCACATATCTTTCAATGAAGGATAAGAATACTCTTATTAATATTAATTCCAGCTGGATCTCGCCGGTGAAAGTCCGGCGTAGCGTTATAGCAGGGACAAAGAAAATGGTTATATTTGACGATACAAAATTAGACGGTAAACTTCGGATTTTTGACAGTGGAATTGATGTGGTACAGGGGAAAGTTTATGGTGAATATGAGGTAAAAACAAGAAACGGGGATGTATATATGCCCCATATTCCCAATGAGGATGCTCTGCTTAACAGTATAGAACATTTCATACACTGCGTGATGACCGGCGAGGAGTCGCTGTCAGGTCCGAGACAAAGCCTCCGTGTAATGAAAATATTGGAAAGGGCGCAAAAAGAGTTAAGAAAATAGAAAATGAGATAGAGTCGTGAAGTAATTTACAGTCGTAAATTAAACGTCTTATTGCATTTAGTTTAGTTTTCCATTAAACTGAATAGTTACAAGGAGCAGAAAAGAAGGTGAGAAATTTAAAATGATGGATGAAAAATTTTCATTGAACGAGGTAGAATTACTGAAATATCAGCCCAATAGATACCCTTTTTTGTTTTTAGACAGAGTAACGGAAGTATGCCCGGGAAAATATGCCAAAGGTTATAAAAACGTTACAAATAATGAATGGTATATTCCGGCACATTTTCCGGGAGACCCGAATATGCCGGGGTGCATCCAGATGGAAGCTATGGCACAGTTGCTGACGGTTGCAATTTTAACCACGGAGGGAATGGAAGGTAAAATAGTACATGGATATAAGCATGCGGGGACTTTCCATCAGGAAGTTCGGCCGGGAGATCGGCTTGAGATGGAGGCAGAGATACTTTCCTTTAGGAGAGGGCTGTGTACCGGCAAGGTCAAGGGCTATATAGACGGGGTGCTGGCATGTGAACTGGAGTCAACCATAATAATACCAGATGTATTTAACCAATTTAAACCCAGAAAGAATGATTAAAAAGTTTTTTAGTGATGTTGGGAGATTCATGGAGTGGAACGAGTAGCTGATTATGTTGTTGGCCGATTAGTTGAACAAAATATCGATTATATATTTTTGATTACGGGCCGAGGTATTTTGTACCTGACGGATGCGGTAGCAAAAAATAAGGAGGTTCAGGGAGTCTCCACATATCATGAACAGGGAGCATCTTACGCCGCGATGGCCTACGCATCCGCTAAAGGTGGAATGGGCGCTTGCCTCGTGTCTACCGGATGTGCTGCGACTAATGCGGTGACAGCTGTTCTCTGCGCGTATCAGGATAATTTGCCGGTGATTTTCATATCCGGGCAGAATATGCTAAAAGAATCTACCAGATACACAGGTGTGCCAATTCGCACATATGGTTCTCAGGAAGCAGACATTATTAATATAGTACAATCCATTACCAAGTATGCTGCCATGGTAGACGCCCCCGGTAAGATAAGACAAGAAATTGATAAAGCAATTTACTATGCAAATGAGGGGAGAAAAGGACCCGTATGGATTGATATTCCCCTGGATATTCAAAATGCAAGAATTGAGGCAAGTCAGTTAACAGGATGGGAATCATCTGAGAAACCATATGATATACCATGTGGAGATATCGAATATGTTATTAATGCGTTTCGTACCGCAGTGAGGCCGGTGGTGTTTCTTGGAGGGGGCGTGCGAAGCTCTAATGCAATGGAACAGGTCGCCACGTTTGTTGATAAATACAGCATTCCTGTTGTTTCCTCTGCATCAGCAGCGGATGCGTACGGAACTGCACATCCGCTTTCAATAGGTGTGGTAGGAAGCCTGGGGGGGAGCCGCGCCGGTAACTTTGCGGTTCAGAATGCAGACTTAATATTGGTTCTGGGGTCAAAACTGTGCTCGCAGACGATCGGTGCCGCAGATCAATTTGCACGGGAAGCGAAAATAATAGTAGTAGATATTGACCCCCAAGAGCATACTAAGGTCGGCGCGGATATTGACAGAATAATTATAGCTGATATTAAAGAATTTATGTCACATATATTGGATAGGGAGTTAAGGACTACAGACAGGGAGTGGGTGGAGAAATGCTTACGCTGGAAGGAAATCTTCGCTGTTCATAATGAAACATTTATCCATGAACTGCTCTGCCAGGACAAAATGGATCTGTATTATTTTGCTACTGTTTTATCAGATAAATTGCCGGATGATGCAACGGTAATTACAGACGCTGGGTTGGAAGAGTTAATCATACCTTCTTCAATATGCTACAGAAAAACACAACGTTGCCTTTTTCCTGCGTCACAAGGCGCCATGGGATATGCTATTCCGGCGATACTTGGCGCATTTTACGCAGGCAAAAGGAATATTGTAGCGGTTGTAGGCGACGGTTCCTTTATGATGAATATGCAGGAGCTGCTGGCTGTGAGCGCTCAGCACATTCCGGCAAAAATTTTTGTAATAAATAATAATATGTACGCTATCATAAGAAAACGGCAAAACGATTTGTTTAGAACAAGAACTATCGGTAATGATCCGTCAGACGGGGTTGCAGCTCCTGATTTTCAGAAAATAGCGGGGAGCTTTGGATTTGCATATATGTCTATTAAAAAACCAGAGCAATTGGCATCAGGAATTGAAGAGGTATTGGCCTCTGAGGATTCATATATTTGTGAAGTGAGTTGTGTGGAGGATCAGAAGTACTTTCATACCTCTTATGCAATAAATGAGTCGCACAAATTGGTGAAACGCCCCTTGGAAGATTTATCACCGTTTATTGACAGGCAGCTGTTTTATTCGGAAATGGTGGCAGCGCCTATACAGGAGTAGTGAGGTGTTATAATGAGTTCAATAAAGCTCAGAGACGGGAAAATAATATCCAACTTTAGTGTTCCGTATGTGATTGCGGAGGTAAACAGCAGTCATAATGGCAATCCGCAGCTAGCCAGAGAAATGATAGATGCAGCGGCAGAGGCTGGATGCGACTGTGTAAAGTTTCAATCCTGGTCGGCAAAATCGTTATATTCCAAGACATATTATAAACATAATCCAATTGCCAAAAGGTTTGTGGAAAAGTTTTCCATGTCGTCAGAAACCTTAAAGGAAATGGCTATGTACTGTAAAGAAAAAGGGATTGCTTTCTCATCAACACCGTATTCAAAAGAAGAGGTCGATTTTTTGGCAGAAGAGTGTGATGCGGCATTTATTAAGATTTCTTCCATGGAAGTAAATAATTCCGAGTATCTGGAGTATATTGCGGGAAAGGGGATGCCGATTGTTCTTTCAACCGGGATGGCGGAGTTTAGCGAAGTATTAAAAGCGGTTCGTATACTTGAGGGCTCTGGGAATGATAATATCGCAATTCTTCATTGCATATCGGTGTATCCTACACCGATAGACAAAGTTAATCTCAATAATATGCTTGGCCTCAGGAAGATGTTTCCAGATCATCCGGTTGGCTTTTCAGATCATACAATTGGCGATGAGGCAGCAGTAGCAGCAACTGTGCTGGGAGCGGCGGTGATTGAGAAACACATTACGTTAGACTCTACTAAGATAGGGATGGACAATCAGATGGCCATGGAGCCTGAACCATTGAAGAACCTTGTTCATAAGTGCAAAACCATTCATTTGGCGATGGGAACTGAAGAAAGGCATCTTTGTCCGGAAGAAATAAAGCAACGTGATAATATGCGTAGAAGCATTGTTGCGACGAGGGATATTAGAGCAGGGGAACAACTCACCAAAGAGGATTTAACTGTTAAAAGACCTGGAACCGGGCTGGCGCCTACAGAATTAGCAAGAGTTATAGGCTGTACTGTAAGGAGAGATATTGAGTCAGATACCATTGTGACGATGTCTGATTTAGAAATTTAATATAAAAAATATGAGAGGTAAAGACGATGACTAATTATGAAAAGTATGTAAAATTGTTTGCCGAGGCTTTCTCCGTTTCTGCCGAACAGGCCGAGAAACTGGAGTATCAGGGGATTTCCGCATGGGATTCTGTCGGACATATGGAGCTTATTGCTGCCATTGAGGATGCATTTGACATTATGATGGACACAGATGATATCATAGATTTCAGTTCTTTTGAAAAAGGGAAGGAAATTCTTGCCAAGAACTATGATATTTCGTTTTGACAAAGGGAAGAGCATATGATCTGGAATTTTGACGAGTACAAAAATAATACGGCATTGCGGGATGAGGCCGGGGCAGAGCTTACGTATGAACAGCTAATGGAATCAGGCAGGAAAATTTTCAGTGCAGTCGGAAGAAGATGTCTGGTTTTTTCCTTTTGTGAGAACAGTATAGGTTCCGTTGTCGGATATGCCGCGTTTGTCAATAACGGTATCGTACCGGTATTGCTCAATAGTCATATGGATCGGGAACTGGCAGACGAGCTGATCACAAGGTATAAACCTTCTTATCTGTGGGCGCCCGTTGCACAGGCAGCAGACTTTGAACAGTATCAGGCAGAAATGATACTGGAAATGTTTGGCTATATGTTGATGAGAACTTCTTTTGATGTGGAATATCCACTTCATAAGGAGTTATGCCTGCTGCTCACCACCTCCGGTTCCACCGGCAGTCCCAATTGCCGTCCGCCCCTAACCCCCCTTCATTACACCCCCCATAATAGCACGCAGCAGGACTGCCCAGCACTGCACTCCCCCTTCTCACCCCTCCCTTTCCAGCAAAGCTCTTTTTACAGCAGCGGAATCCCACACCTTTCTGCCTCTCTCACCACTTCCTCCTTCCAAAGGGAAGACTGCACCTCCCCAATATGCGCTTTCCGCAAGAAAAACATACAAATCCGCGACTGCCCAATCCCCCCGCCAATCGTGTACGGGAGCTCCTCCAAAAGCACCGATTTCTGGAACGGCAATTCCTTCCGCTCCGGGCACCCTGCTTCTTCCAGCTGTTCCAAAAGCGCCTTCCTGTCCACCCGGATGCCCATAGAAGAAAGCTCCAAAGCAATGTCCAGCACCGGATAATACACCACAATATCTGCATTAAGCGCCCAGTCGTCATAATCCGGCGCCCTGCCGTCATGGGGTTCTCCAGACTTCAACTTGCCGCCAATCTGCATAATGCACACAGCCCCCTTTTCCCGGGCAATGCGCAGTTCCCGCTCCTTTGGGCTGCAATCCGGGAACTGGTCTTCCAGCTCTTGGGTAGTAAGGAAGAAAATGTCATGGGGCAGGATTTCCTCTATGTAATCGTAGCGGATTGCCATATATTTTTCCGTTTTCCGGAGGACCTTGTAGACGTTACGCACCGTTTCCTTCAGATATTCCATGTTCCGGTCCTTTTTGGAAATGATTTTCTCCCAGTCCCATTGGTCCACAAAGATTGAGTGGATATTGTCCGTAATTTCATCCCGCCGAATGGCGTTCATGTCCGTGTACAGGCCTTCCCCCATGGAAAACCCATATTTTTTCAGCGCATAACGCTTCCATTTCGCAAGGGAATGGACAATCTCAGCCGTCTTTTCCCCCTGCTCCTTAATGCCGAATGACACTGGGCGTTCCACCCCATTTAAGTTATCATTCATCCCAGAATCCGGGTCTACAAACAGCGGCGCAGAAACCCGGTGCAGGTTCAGCCGCTCCGCCAGCAGGTTCTGGAAAAAGTCCTTGACCGTCTTAATCGCAACCTGCGTGTCGTGCAAATCAAGCTGCGGCTGGTAATTTTCAGGTATCATTAAATGTTCCATAACGTACTCCTTATCCTTTTTTTGTCCGGTATCATTATATGCTTGCAGCTGGATTTTTTCAATATGGAACCGAAACTTTCCATGAAAAAGAGGGGGAGGTGTGGTATAATAGCAACAGCTATTATACCGCCCGAAGCGAAGCGGAGTGGCATAGGTTGCCATACCATAGTGCAGAGCATATGGTATAATAGTGGAAAATGTTAATATTGTAGATGAAATGAAGGAAACGGCGGTAATATTTTCTGGCGCCAAAAAGGAAAAGCGTACCAGAAATATGAAACAGCAAGAACGGAGGGTTTGCACATGGCATATTTGATGCAGCAGTTAGAATGGCTGGCAAGGATCCTGCTGGCAGGCTTCTGCGGCGGGCTTATCGGCTATGAGCGGGAGAGCAGGAAGAAAACGGCGGGCCTGCGCACCCATGTCATTGTAGCTGTTTCTTCTGCGTTGATGATTGTGCTGTCCAAATATGGGTTCCAAGACGTCGTAGGCCAATACGTCCGGGTGGACCCATCCCGCATTGCGTCAGGAACCGTGGCTGCCATTGGCTTTTTAGGATCCGGGGTAATTTTTTCCCGCAACAAAAACGTCAGCGGCATCACAACCTCAGCAGGAATCTGGGCAACGGTAGGCGTAGGGATGGCCGTCGGGGCAGGGCTTTACGTACTGGGAATCTGCACGTCAGCCATTGTGATTTTAGTGGAAATTTTCCTAGGCCGCCAAGGCAAGCTGTCCCATATCATCAAGGATGTTTACGAGGTGGAAGTGGAGTATGCGTACAATTCCCGGGAACCGGGGCAGATTGGCACGGCGCTGCAGAAAGAACTGGAAGGCACCTACCAGTGCCGGATCCTGAAATTCCGCACAAGGAAAAAAGGGGACTTTATCCAACTGGAACTTTTGGTGCGGACTGCACATGGGAAGGAATTGTACCATTTGTCAGAATTTGCAGAAAAATATCCCGAAATTAAAAAGATTACAATATAAGGAGCCTATTATTCCAGCGGCTAAATATCCAAAATCCTCCCTCATTCGGCACAAATCCCCCACAAATTGTGGCATACAGCTGTCAGAAAGCATTTTTCAAACACGCTCTAGCAATAAGGGTTTGCTGATTTTATTTTAATGCCGCCAGTCTTCAATGAGCGGAGGAAAGTTTTTTAAAATTATAAATAAGTGAAAAATTCACATTAAAATAAAAGTTTATATTGAAAAATAGGAAAATATAATTGACAAAAAAGAATTCGTCGTATATATTTGACAGTGACAGGGAGGTGTTGTTAATGCTTATTCGCTTTAATATAAAAAATTTTCTTTCTTTTTCAGAAAGGGAAGATGGAAAATCAGAAGAATTTTCTATGATAGCTGGAAAAGTGAGGAATAAAAAGGAGCATATCTATTCAGATGATAAAATTAAATTATTAAAATTTGCTGCAGTTTATGGTGCAAATGCTTCAGGGAAGTCGAACTTAGTGAAAGCATTGGAATTCATGAAACAAGTCGTATTGTTTGGTTTGCCAGAAGGGTATACAGATAAATATTGCAAAGTGGTTGGGGAGAATAAAGAGAAAGAAAGCTACTTCGAATTGGAGCTTATGTTAGAAAATAAATATTATGCCTATGGATTTGAAATTATCCTAAATAAAGGGAAGATTATATCAGAGTGGCTGATAGAACTTACATCTGATAATAGGGAAAAAGTCATTTTTACAAGGGATATAGTGAACGGGATGTATGAATTTGGTGGGCAAATCAATGCGAAAGGATTATTAGAAAAATTAGATGTTTATGCGGAAGACATTCAGGAGGACAGTAGTGTCCTATTGCTATCTGTAATGAACCAGAATAAGAAAACCTTGTATCAGCAATTTGCACAGGCAGCAATATTTCAAAAGGTATATATGTGGATGCAAAATAGTTTGGACATTAATTATCCGGACAGGCCAATTTCGGACTATTCTTATTTAGCTGAAACTGAAAATGTCGAAGAAATTTGTAGAATAATAGCAGCTTTTGGAACAGGGATAACAGATTTCCAGATGGTAGAAGTGCCGGTGGAAAAGGTAATAGGATATTTGCCAAAAAGAATACAGGAGGATTTGCTTGCTGGTATTGAAAAAAAAGTAACTGACATGAAAAATGATGAAGCAGATGATTTAGGAATAATAATGAGAAGTAACCGCGACTTTTTTATATTGAGGGTCGACAAGGAAGAAAACGTTGTATGTAAGACAATTAAATTTTCACATGGAAAAAAGAATATACTATTTGATTTGTCAGAGGAGTCAGATGGTACGGTTAGGGTTTTAGATTTGTTAGAGGTGCTTTTGTCTGGAGATGGAAAAACATATGTGATTGATGAGTTAGACAGATGTTTGCATCCAAGCCTGACGTATAAATTCGTAGACACCTTCCTTGAATTGGCAGAACAAAAAAATATTCAGTTAATTGTTACGACACATGAGTCGAGGCTTATGGATTTTGATTTATTGCGCCGGGATGAAATTTGGTTTGTAAATAAGCGGAACTCTGGAGAAAGTGACATTTATTCCTTGGAAGAGTACAATGCAAGATTTGACCAAAAAATAGATAAAGCGTATTTGGAGGGGCGTTATGGCGGTGTTCCTGTTTTCAGTACAGTATTTCCAATCAGGGAGGGGTAGTGTATATGAGGGAAAGTAGGAAATTTGCAGAACGTACGCAAGTATTTTCTTCAGATAGGACCTTAAAAAAATATTTTCTTGTATATGAAGGTTCCGATACGGAAGTTCTTTATTTTGATGCAGTCCATAACATGCGTACGGAGATTGGCATTAATCCATTAATTGAGCTTGTTCCCTTGATAAGGAGCTATAGCGAGGAAGGGTGGAGCAATCCTAAAAAAATATTGGACAGGATAATTGAAAATTTAGAAGAAGGCAGGACAAAGAGTATGTCCTATGAAACCCTGTTAAATCGGATTATGGATTACTTCTATGACGTAAAGGCGATAACATCCAGTAAGATACAGGCCAGAAATATATGGAAAAGAATGGGCAGGATTTGTGAAGAGAATTTGCATAAAACTCTTGGTTCAGAGGTTGAAGATATAAAGTATGCCTGTAGTGTGATATTAGGGATATTGGAGAAAGAGTGTGAATTCGTGCATGTGATTTCGGACATTTCGAATATAATTAAGGACGGTGGAATTACATATGCAGAAGGCTTTGATAAAATTTGCCTGATTGTAGATAGGGATAGAGAAAGTTTTATTGCTGTGCCAAGCAATAACCAGTATGGATATGTGGTTCATACATGTGCAGAAAAGAAGTTTGGGCTATATATTACGAATCCATGTTTTGAATTTTGGTTATTGTTACATTTTGATGAGGTGCTTGGGTTAGATATGGATAAATTGTTAGAAAATCCCAAGGTGACTGCGAAAAGGAGATATGCAGAACAGGAGCTGCGCAAGATTTGGCCGCGGTATAGAAAAAGTTCATACAAGGCGGAGGAGATTGTGAGGCATATCGATAAAGCTATCAAGAATGAAGAAAAGTTTTGTGAGGATGTGGCTTTGCTGGAAAACAAAGTAGGAAGTAATCTCGGGCTTTTAATTAGGGAAATGAGATTGTAAGCGGATGTAAGAAACATAGATGAAAATGGGTTAAAAATATTGAAATTCCACTAAATTCAGGTTTAATCAGTATAATCGGAACATACAGAAGTTACGGTTCAGGTTAGGGAGCCGGCTAAAAATGTTTAGAAAGGAAGAAAAAAATTGGATCAGAACACGAAAGGTTACAGCCAAGCGCCAGAAAACCAGCTCCCTAGGGCCAAAGCCCAAGGAAGGGGAGCTTATAGCCCCAAGGGACCTGCCCAAGAAGCAGAAAAAGAAAACCAGCCCTCCGGAGGTTCCGCTTTGGCAGCCCAGAAATTAACCCAGCTAAAGGAGCGCATTACTAGCTTAGGCTCCCTAGCCATCGCTTTTTCCAGCGGCGTAGACTCCACTTTCCTGCTGAAAGCAGCCCACGAAGCATTGGGGGAACATGCCCTTGCCATAACTGCAAAGTCCAGCTCCTTCCCAAAACGGGAATTAGAAGAGTCAATTTCCTTTTGCAAGGAGGAAAATATCCGCCAAATTATTTTTACATCAAGGGAATTGGATGTCATCTAATATTTAATAAAAAAAACAAATTGGGATGGGGCATATTGATATTATCCGCCATATTCCATTTTTCAATGGTTATTTTTATTGGGCTC
>CAJUOE010000165.1 GCA_910587895.1 uncultured Lachnospiraceae bacterium | reverse complement strand
CTGGAGTGTTAGGAGCAGAGTTATTTAATAAAAAGCATTGTAGCAGGAAAGAAAATAAAGAAAGGTGAAATCCTGAATGAAAATAATATTACAGTTAAAAGACCAGGAAATGGTATTTCACCAGTTAGATGGTATGAAGTGTTAGGAAAAATAGCAATCAGAGATTTTGAAAAGGATGAAATAATTGAAATATAAGGTGAACATATGAACGGCATGTTAATTGATGAGGAATGTACTATTTTTGATGCAATGCAGTTGTTGAATAAGTCGGGAAGAAGAATTCTTTTTGTGTTAAAAACTGATAAGCTAGTAGCGTCCTTGACAGATGGAGATATTAGGAGAGGTATATTAGAAGGAAAAGAACATTATTTTATGGATGGCGGCTTCGGCGGTAGTTATGCTGGCGTTTCCGTGGCTTGCGGTTACTTTCGTAAAAGGCGATGCAGGAATGGCGGTATGCTTTCTTCTGTTTTTTGCAGTCAATCCATTATATTCCGTGCTAATCGGAGCATTTGCGGGAAAGGACATCCGGCATTTATGGAGCCTTCCGGTTATTTCGGCAGTGCTGTTCCTCATAGGTACATGGATATTCTTTGATATGGGGGAAACAGCATTTATCCTGTATGCGGCAGTTTATCTTGCCTTGGGGATAGCAGCCATGCTGATTTCCATACTTATCAGAAAGAAAACGCAGAAGTGAGAGGCGATTGAAATGAATATAACAGGAATAGCAAAAAGCCATCATGCGGGCATCCCAAAGCCATCATCCAAGAAGGACTGGAAGCTGTCCGATTCCCTCCGGGAGAAGATAACAGGATGCGGCGCAGAACGTCTATATGGGGAATAAGTTCCTCGCCCTACGCAAAAGCGAGGTCGCCAAAGTCGCGCCGGACAGGGCGGCGCTGATGGAGAAGGTCAGTCAGGAAATGGCGGACATGAAAACGATACGGGAGGCTGACAGGCGGTTGCTGTGCCTCCTATTCGGGGAGCCGTATGAAGCAGAGTTCCAGTCCGGGGCCGTCCATGTGTATGACGGGAATGGTGACGAGATACTGACCTATACCGCAGGCGTGGGCTGCGAAGGCGGAGACGCAGGTACACGGTGCTTTGAAGGCTGCCTACTATGATGCGTACTATGCAGCAAGGCAGGAGATAAATGCCGGGGCTGTGGAAATGCAGGGCGGCTTTGATGCGGGGGCGTAGTAGGAGCAGTGTGTCGTTTTCTCCAGTTTTTGTTAGATTGGAGAATAGGAAGAAAATATGGAGAGGTGCTATAAATGAAAAAGGTTGTGACTTGGGGATTAGTTTTATCATATATTGCTCTTTGCATTGCTATATGTGTCATGGGAATAAAAATATTTGATGGCAATTATGACATTGTGGCAGAAGGCTGCATAGCATTTATTTTTCTTTTGATTAGTTGCGGATGCAATATCTATAGGGCATTTAGCAATAGGTGTCCGCATTGTGGAAAAATACGATTGTCAAATGGCAAATACTGCGCTCATTGTGGGAAAGAGATTTGAATCCATCAAGTCAGCTATACTTACCCTGTTTCTATAGCATTAACTTCAAAATAAATCCTGAGATGCAAATTGGCAATACGGTACAGTGGGTAGAGGGAAGCACCACACGAAGAAAATTAACAATATACAAACGATAAAAGGGAACCGAGCAGAGCGTAGTTGTCATTTGTCTGGTTCCCTTGTTACATATTAGTACGGGGAGGCGGAAAATAAGGCCGGTCACTGGCCGGAGTGGAGTAAAGGAGGAGGCGGCAGATGGAAGTGATCAGATGCCCCAACCCCAAATGCAGGAGGCGCATTTTGGATGATGAGGGAACAGAGACGGAGTGGACGGTCCTTGAGATCAAATGCCAGCACTGCGGAAAACTGGTAAGGCTGCACTTCGGCCCGGAAGGGATAGAGGCTGGCATATATGAGAGGAAGAAACGGCGGAGATGATTCTGCTGTTTTTTTATGCATTCCGTGATTAAGGGGCGGCATTCCGGGTCATACTGGTAACAGGCAATGGAAATTTTTGGCAATTTCCACCGATGGGACATTTTATGCTGAGTGCATAACATGGCTTTGTCATCCAAAACAGGCTGTGGAGGTATACGGTATGTGTATGGTCAGATGCCCCGCTTGCAAAGGACGGATCTGCGATATTATTGCCACCGCGGGAGGGCGCGTTATTTTAAAGGTACGATGCCCCGAATGCGGGAGGATAGTCAAATTGGAATGGCTATTACAGGTCACGAAGACAGCTAAATAAGACTTACTACCGAGCGAGTGGGACCAGGGGACATCGAGTCACGAATGGCCGGAGTGAAGCTAGAGACAATGAGCCTTAGCTTACTCCGGCCATTTTTCCATTTTCAATCAATTTCATATCAAAAATAGAAGCGTTTCTGGCTTTACGAAGGCGTAAAGAAAGGAACGCTTTTATGTCTGAAAAAATCATCAGGATCAAGTCAGGGAACGAAGAATTCACACTGGAAGTTACGGAAGAAGAATATCAGAAATATTACCGCCCGTGGTGGCAGATGAAGAAAAAAGAACAGCGGAACCGGGAGGCGATGGAGCAGAACGGCTACACGGAAGAATCCTATGAGGAATGGAAAGAGAATGATATGCGGACGGAGCTGTTTGCGGAGAGCATGGAGGAACTGGCGGAAAAGCGGATGCTGCTGGGTGTGTTGCAGGACGCGATGGATTCCCTTCTGCCGGAAGAACGGGAGCTTGCCATGAAGGTGTTTGGGGAAGAAATGCAGGTCAGTGAGTTCGCAAAATCAAAGAATGAGAGCAGGACAACGGTATCTTCACGGAAGCAGAGGGTACTGGAAAAGCTGCGCCTGTTTTTTGAGGATAGGGGATTTGATGTGCATAAATGACATTATTTGACGGCATACGGAATTTTTCAGCATATCTCCGTATGTTTGTCGAACGGTTTATAAATTTCTTTCCGTTTTCCATCGTCACATTTCAAAAAAGTGTCATTACGACAGTGAAGGGGTACAAGATCATCTGCCCCGGAAAGGAGGGAACGAAACCTATGGAAAAATCACAGGAGCTTATCGGCATTTTACAGGCAATCAGCATCGTGGCGAAAAGCCTCGCCGCCAAGCTGATGCAGATCGAGAAGGAAGTGGAAGCCTATGAAGCCGTAAAGGCGGCGCACGACAGGAAAATGAAGAAAGGATGGAGGCGCTGATGCGTAAGAAGGTTTTTATCTGCAGCCCCTTCCGCAGCGACATGGAAGGGAATGCAAGGAAAGCGGCGGCCTACAGCCGCATGGCGTGTGAGGAAGGACATCTCCCCATTGCGCCGCACCTCTTATTTCCGCAGTTCCTGAATGAGGGGATAGAGGAAGAGAGGCGGCTCGGCATCTCTATGGGGATGGAGCTGCTCGCCCTGTGTGACGAGGTGTGGGTGTTCGGGGAAGCCACCGAAGGGATGGCGGCGGAGATTGCATCCGCCACGGAGCGGGGAAAGAAAATCATATTCAAGGAAACGGAGGGAATGTAAATGGGAAGTGAATTATTGAGGATTGCGGAAGGTTTCTCCATCGTTGCGGAAGGTCTGCG
>CAJUOE010000164.1 GCA_910587895.1 uncultured Lachnospiraceae bacterium | reverse complement strand
TGTGGGCATCCATGAAATCCATATGGAGGAGGATGCGGGCAAGCTGATCCATGACGAGTGGGAGGACTGCAGTCTGGTGGACTACAACCGCTCCGGCGTGCCGCTGATTGAGATTGTGTCCGAGCCGGATATGCGAAACGCCGAGGAGGTCATCGCCTATTTGGAAAAGCTGCGTCTGGTGATCCAGTATCTGGGTGCGTCGGACTGCAAGCTGCAGGAAGGCTCCATGCGCGCGGACGTGAACCTTTCCGTCAGGGAGGTGGGAGCGGAAGCCTTCGGCACCCGGACGGAGATGAAGAACCTGAACAGCTTCAAGGCCATCACAAGGGCCATCGAGGGGGAGACGGAGCGGCAGATCGACCTGATGGAAGCGGGAGAGAGCGTGGTGCAGGAGACCAGAAGATGGGATGATACGAAGGGAGAGTCCTACGCCATGCGGAGCAAGGAGGATGCGCAGGATTATCGCTACTTCCCCGACCCCGACCTGACCCCGATCAGCGTGAGCGAAGAGATGCTGCAGGAAATCCGCGCAAGACAGCCGGAGTTCCGCACGAAAAAGATGGCTCGTTACCGGGAAGAGTTTGACATTCCCGATTACGACATCGATATTATCACAGGGGAAAAGCCGCTGGCCGATCTGTTCGAGGCGGCGGTGGCGCTGGGGGCGCAGCCCAAGAAGGTGTCCAACTGGATTATGGGAGAGACCCTGCGCCTGATGAAAGAGCGGGAGGTGGATGCCTCCGACCTGCGCTTTTCGCCGGAGAATCTGGCGAAGCTGATTGCTCTTACAGACACGAAGCAGATCAACAGCTCGGTGGCAAAGGAAGTTTTCGAGGTGATGTTTGAGGAGAATGTGGATCCCGAACGGTACGTGGATGAGAAAGGATTAAAGACCGTCAACGACGAGGGCGCCTTGAAAAAGACCATAGAGGAAGTGATCGCGGCGAACCCGCAGTCCGTGGAGGATTATCGGAACGGCAAGGAGAAAGCCATCGGTTTCCTTGTGGGGCAGACCATGAAGGCCATGAAAGGGAAAGCCGATCCGGGAGCGGTGAACCAGATGCTGAAGGAATTGCTTCAAAAGTGACATAGATGTCAAAAAAAATTATGGCTAGCGGGATAATTACAGACCAGTGAGCCGGCAGAGCGTGAAAGTAAAAAATAAGCGCCGGAGTAAGTGATTGAAACTCTGGCGCAAATTATTTTCTGACGGTATATTTTCAGAATAGGAAATGGGATCGGATTCACGCTCAAGCATTGTTTTCAAACAGATAGCTCAAAAATTGCAATGCAATCTTCGGGTCTTCCACCGACACCGGAATCCCGATCACGATTTCCGAAGGATGCCCCTGAAAGGTGTAATCACCCTCAAAGATGTAATCATAATAGCCGGAATCGCCCAGCCTGTTTCCCGTCTGCGGGATGCGGATGCCCACTGCCACGGGCTTTTCCATGGCGGCGGGATCGCTGTGGTCGATCACCTCTTCGTAAAAGGCTTTCTGTGCGGCTTCCATTTCCTCCAGCGTATCGCCCGTATCCGCGTCAAAGTCGGCGCCGTCCGTGTAGTAGAGCAGGTCGGCATAGGGAGCAAGCTCTTCTGCGCTGAAAGCGCTGTTCAGATCATAGAAGTATTCGAGTCGTGCATAACTTTCAAAGGCTTCCGTGTCTGCCACTATGGCCTGGATATCTCCGGCATGCATCATGGCTGCCATTTTTTGCCGGCTGGCCATTTCGTACTGGTCGCCGCTGCTGGCGGAAGTTGTGACAGTGGTGTCAATATATACCTGATAGGCATCCGGGTCGATACCTGCATATTCCAGAAACTCCTGCGGCCATGTGACAGTGGCGTCATTATTATCCACACCGGTGTTGGCATTCAGTAGAACCGCATAAAAGGCGTAGGGTTTGTTGGAACGGTAGGAATTAATGAAGGCGATGATGAAGACAACCACGATAACGGCCACAATTGTGTGCAGCTTATAATAATCCCAGAAATAGGCGAGCTTTTCTTTGACAGTCATGGTGGCAAAGGCTTTTTTCTGAACATCTCTGATCTCTTCTATTACTGAATTTTGTGACGACATAACGCGATCCTTTCTTTCTTCGACAATCCTGTCAATGTTTTTGTCTGTTGTGCATCATCATTCGGAACAGATATTTTGTAGCTGAAAAGTTTTCCACATATCTATTATGATAAAGATACCGGAAATGGATGTCAATGAAGGGAGTCTTTTGTTTCTGTGAAATTTTTGTAAAATGAACGCACGGAAAACGCACGCCTAAACGCACGCGTGCGTTTAAATGTGGGAAAGAAACGCACGCGTGCGTATTTTACGAAAATGTTTACAGGAGCTGTTTCAGATGCTAAAATGATAACAATACGGTTATAAGAGTTTGATCAGGAAAGACTGTTCCGTTTTTTGGGAATGAGGCTGGAGTAAAGTTTCCGGCCTATTCTGCCGATAAATCATAGGACATTATTTTACTGTTTTGACAGGACGGGCCGCGTATGAGAAAATTACAAAAAAATCAGATAATTTCAACCATCGGCCTGCTTGAAAAAGCACATGATGCGATTAAAAAAGCGATGGATGCCGGCAATCCGGATGCTGCTCTGACCCTGCTCGAACAGTGTCAGGACAGCGCGATTCAAATCGGCGGCATGATCGAGGAGTCCGAGGGAGAAGGTTTTGCCACGGTAGAGCTTCTGGAAAATTACTGTGAGCTGCTTTATCTGACCTATGAGTCGATCAGGCAGCAGCAGCCTGTCAACGTGGGTAAGACGTATAAAAACCTCCGCCGCGAGCTGATTCGGATAGAGAACAGCGTGAAGAATGATATTCCGGTAAGGACAAGCGCGGTATTTCTGCCCTATAAGGCGTCCATGTGGGACAGCCTTGAGAGCGTCTGGAAGGCGGCGGATGCCGATCCGGACTGTGACGCGTATGTCGTGCCGATTCCTTATTTTGATAAGAATCCCGATGGGAGTTTCAGCAGGATGCACTATGAGGGGGAGTTGTACCCGGAGTATGTGCCTATCGTGTCTTGGGAAGCCTTTGATCTGGAGAAGGAACATCCGGATGTTATTTATATACATAATCCTTATGATGAATGCAATCATGTGACAAGTGTGCACCCGTTTTTTTATGCGAGAGAGCTGAGGAAATTTACCGACAAGTTAGTATATATACCTTATTTTATACTAGGCGAGGAAATGTACGAGAGCATGTGTGTGACTCCGGGAACTGTGTTTTCGGATGTGGTGATAGCCCATTCCGCGTCTGCGAAAGAAGACTATTATAGATATTTAAAGAAATTTTATATGGAAAATGCCGACATACGAGAAATTGAAGTGGATAAAATGCTTCAGGGAAAAATACTGCCATTAGGTTCGCCTAAAATTGATAAAGTGGTGAACGGTAAGAGAGAAGATTACGAACTTCCGGCAGAATGGCAAAAGCGGCTCGACAAGAAAAAGGCAGTGCTTTACAACACGGGTGTATCAGGCATTCTTCGTGGCAACGAACAGGAATTAAAGAAAATCAAGGACACCATCGTCTTTTTTTCGGGACGGGATGATGTGGTTTTGTGGTGGAGACCCCATCCACTGACGGGAGGCACAATACAGTCCATGCGCCCCAAGCTTTTCGAGGAATATCTGGTGATTGTGGAAGAGTATAAGCAATCGGGCATCGGTATTTATGATGATACAGCAGACTTGCACAGGGCAGTATTGTGGACGGATATGTATTACGGGGATGACAGTTCACTGATTTATCTGTATGGGGTGCAGGGGAAACCAATCATGAGACAGAATATTGGTGTCCTGACAGAACAGACTGCATCCAAGCCGGGGCATAGCATTTGTTATAAAGCGGCATGTCATGTTAACGATAGCATTTTCTTTACGGCGCTAAATTACAATCGATTTTACAGATTGGATTTGGTGGAAAAAAGTGTTACTGATTTAGGAGCGGTTCCGCAGGAATGGCAGATGGAGATTTCTCTTTACAGCAATGTCATCTATAAGGATGACACTTTGTGGCTGGTGCCTTCCAGAGCACATGCGTTGGCAGCGTATCATCTGAATACGGGAAGGTGGGAACGTTATGAACTGCCAGATCGGATCAAAAGTTCGACAAGGATAGAAGAAAAAATATATATGATCTCTTCCGATTATAAATGTTTGTGGGTGATGAATTTAGAAGAGAAGCGATTGGAAAGGGAAGTGATTAGTTACCGGAAAGAAGAAGAAATTCCTCTGAGTGAAGAATACTATGATGATGATTTATATGTAGTCGGCAATCAATTATATTATCTGATTACACATACCAATATGCTTGCGTCGTATGATTTGGAGAGTAAACGAGCGGAGTTTATGCACATTGGCTCAGAAAAGAATATATATCAGAGAATGCTGCGGGATGACAAGGGATTTTGGCTTTTCCCCAGAGATGAGAAGACCAGAATTGCATATTGGGACGGAGTGAATCTCAAGGAATCGGGCAGTTGCTGTTATCCTCCCGGATTCGAGCTGCAATGGGGTTTTTCCCATGCAGTTTTTGAAAACGAAAGTATTTTGCTTTTCCCAGTCCGTGGAAATATGGTTTTGCGGCTGGATACTGAAACTATGGAGACGACATGTGAGATGACATGGGACGGCGGTATAGATACGCACAGTGTATGCATGTTGCAGGATGGGAGAATGGCCTTTTCCTACATAAGTACACTGAAGCAGAGGGACAGCCGTGTAATGATTTTGGGCGCAGACAGTAAACCGATAGATGATTATCCGGTTCTGTATTTGGACAGGCTGCCAGCGGATGCCAGCAGTATGTTTGAAAAAATGGGAGTGGAAAAATATAATGCGGCAGACGTGTATCAAATAGGGGAGACTGGGGAGTATGCGCTTTCTTATGCCAGTGATGCTCTGGTAAAAGGAAAAGCGGTCTACAAAGCGGAACAGGATTATTTTCGAAGTTTATATGCGAACAGTGACGGAACAGCGGGACTCCGTATCTGGGAAGAGGTGAAGCCATGATAAAGCTGTTAAACCTCTCCTATGAAGAACTGGCGGAAAAAGTCAGGAAAGAAGATATCAATATTTTTGTGTATGGTGCAGGCATGATTGGGCAGATTGTAGTGCCGGATGTACTAAAGCGGTTTCAACTGGAACGATATCTGCAGTTTTTTGTGGATGCAGATTGCAACAAACAGGGAAGGCAAATCGAAATCAATCGTTTTGCATATGAAATTAAATCCCCGGAAGAATTACGGGCACGCTGCTGCTTAGGCAAGAATAGCATGATTTTAATTACCAACAGCCACTTTGAAGCAGTTATCGGAGCCTTGGACGGTTTTCCAGAATTGGATGGGGTAGAAGCCTGCATGATCCCCGTCATACAAATCGCGGAATCCAAAAAGTCGGTTCACTTTGCGCCGGTAAGGGTTTCGAAGCAACCGATGATACCGAAAGTCATCCATTACTGTTGGTTTTCCGGAAAGGAAATGCCAGCGGGATTCAAAAAATGCATGGAGAGCTGGGAGAAGCTCTGTCCCGGTTACGAGATTAGAAGATGGGATGAAAGTAACTATGATGTAGGGAAAAATCCTTATATGAAAGAGGCATATGAACGCCAAAAATGGGGATTTGTACCAGACTATGCAAGGTTGGATATTTTATATCATCATGGAGGTATTTATATAGATACGGATGTTGAGCTTGTAAGAAACTTGGATGAATTGCTTTACCAACCGGCTTTCTGTGGCGTTGAGAAATGGGGCAATGTTAATATGGGCGGCTGTAGCGGTGCAGTGGCTGGTCATCCCATGATTAAGAAGATGCTGGAAGCGCGGGAGAACATTTCTTTCATCAGGGAGGACGGCAGTTTGAATCTGGAAACTTGCGGCGTATATGAAACGCAGCCTTTGATTCGGGAAGGAATGCGTGTGGATAATCAGGTGCAGACCGTCAATGGCATGACGGTATATTCTTCCGATTATTTTTCTCCCTACGATTATATGAGCGGGGAGTTGGCTATGACAGAGAATACCTTTTCGGTGCACCATTTCAACGGGGGATGGCTGGACGAAAAGGCAAGAGAACAGAGAAGAAAGACACAAGCGCAGTATCAAACAGTTTTGCGGAGAATGGAAAAGGTATGAATGCAGAGGGGCAGCCGTTAATCAGCGTCATTATTCCTATATATAATGCAGAGCCATATCTGGCACGGTGTATTGAGAGCGTGACTTGCCAGACATACAGAAATCTGGAGATTCTTCTGGTGAATGACGGCTCTACAGACGGTAGCCTGCAGATTTGTCGTGCATATGAAGGACTGGATCGAAGGGTGCGTTTATGTGTGCAGGAGAACAAAGGCCGGGTGACGGCAAGAAAAACAGGGGTCAAAATTTCTAAGGGAGAATATATATCTTTTGTTGATGCAGACGACTGGATTGAAAAAGATATGTATGAAAAAATTTGGAAGCGGATACAGCAGATCGGAAAACGTGCAGATATCGTAGCCTTTGGATTAATAGAGGAATACGGGGACAGGCAGATTGCAAGAAGGGAAAGCGTAAAGACGGGATTTTATGAAATGGCATCCTTGGATGCATTAAAAGAGAATATTTTGTATGCGGGTTATTTTTTCGGGTTTGGCATGCTGCCTCATTTGTGCGACAAGGTTTTTAAAAAGGAGATTTTGCTGGCATCCGGATTTATGGAGATGGACAGTAGACTTGTTTACGGGGAAGATGCAGCAGCAATTTTTCGCATGTGCCTTCATAGCTGCGCCATACAGGTGTTGGATATTACACCTTATCATTACCGGCAGAATAATTATACAAACGGGCTGAAGACGCTTCAGGTAGGACAGGCGAATTTTTGTAGGCTTTTTCAGGAATTTCAGAACAGCATTGTGAAATGTCGGCATAGAGAAATTTATGAGCGACAAATCTTTTTTTACTTTTGGTTTGTATTGCTGCTGCGGCAGTTTGAAAATTTACAGACAGATGGCAGCTTGTTTCCGTTTCCTGAAAGTGTTCTTGGGAAAAAGATTATTTTGTATGGAGCGGGCGGGTTCGGAATTGAAGTTTACAAATATATCAAAAAGGTTTCCTGTTGTGAGGTGGTGGGCTGGGTTGACCGAGAATACGCATCGGAAGACAAAAAAGAACTGCCACTGGAATCTCCGTTAAATATTTATAGACAAACGTTTGACTATATTTTAATTGCGGTTTTGAATGAGCGAACGGCAGGGATAATCAAAGAGGAATTTGAAAAAAAAGGTATTCCTTCTGAAAAAATACAGTACATAGCAGAAAAATGTCTGAAAGGAGAAAAACTGCCGGAATGGCTGACAGAATATGATGAAAAAAATCAGTATTGTGATGCCGGTTTATAACGGAGAAAAATATCTGCGGGAATCTATTGAGAGCATTCGGGAGCAGACTTGTCAGAACTGGGAATTGATTCTGGTAAATGACTGCTCCACAGACAATTCGCCTGCCATTATGCAGGAATACGAAAAAAAAGATTCCCGAATCAAGGTAGTGCATAACAGCCAGAATAAAAAATTGCCCGGTTCGCTGAATATTGGATTTGAACATGCTGCCGGTGAATATTTTACATGGACATCGGATGACAACAGGTATAAACCGCGGGCATTGGAACGGATGGCGGCGATATTAGAAAACGACGCTGGCATCGGTCTTGTCTATGCGGATATGGACTATATAGATGAAGAAGGGAATAAAACCGGCGAAGTTTCCAGCGAGGCAGAAAATCTGTATTACAACGATTGTGTGGGGGCGTGTTTTTTATATCGATCGGAAGCTGCAAAAAAAGTCGGCGGATATCGGTCAGACTGGTTTCTTGTGGAAGATTATGAGTATTGGCTGAGAATGGCAGAAAAACATGTGATTTACCATTTGCCGGATAACCTTTATGAATACCGCTATCATGGGGCAAGCCTTACCGAAACAAAGCGGAATGAGATTAACCAGCAGCTATACAGGCTTCGAATGGAGAGATTGGATTTTATTCTTGATAGAATCCGGGAGAAACAGAAAGAAGAACTTTTTGTGGATATGTGTACACAGAATCGGGATCAGCTTCCCTTTTTAAAACGTAGATTTTTTGGAAATGCCCCACTGCCGGAAAAAATCAGATGGATAGAACAGGAGAGAACGATGCGGTCAGACAGACAAATTATATTATTTGGCGCAGGTGATTACGGAAAAAAGGCATTGGCGTATATCGGTAATGAAAAAATTGCTTTTTTTGTTGACAATAACGCAGATGCGGTCGGGAAAAAAGTAGAGGATAAGGAAATCATTTCCTTTGAAAAATTGGAACAGATATTTCAGGACTATCAGATTGTAATTTCAGTAGATGCCAGAAAAGCTTCGGCGATTGCAAACCAACTGGAGAACGCTGGAATCAAGGAATATACTACATATCTGGAAATGGCTAACCATTTAAAAAAACCATCAGAAAATTCAGGGGTGGTCTGGCTGGAGGCATGTGCAAAAGCAGCGGGATGGATTGAAAAAAACAGCGTGCCGGGCGGCGGCATTATCAATAACAGCCACTTGAAGGAGAGCTATCCGGAGGTGACGGGGTACTATATTCCCACGCTGATGAAATGGGGATTTTCAGCTCTGGCAGTGTCTTATGCAAAATGGCTCTGCTCCATACAGCATATGGACGGGGCATGGTACGATACGGCGGGAAAAGCGCCATATGTTTTTGATACAGCGCAAATTTTGAAAGGGCTTTTGGCAGTCAGGGATCGTGTCGATGGGGCGGACGAAGCCATCAGAAAGGGCTGTGACTGGATTTTTTCTAATATAGAAGAGAACGGCAGACTGACGACTCCTTCCACCGGCGAGTGGGGAGAAGCGGGTATCTGTTCTGAACTGATTCACTTATATTGTCTGTCACCATTGTATGAGGCGGCGGATGTCTTTGGTGAACCCAAGTATCGTAAGGCGGCGGAGAAGGTAGCAGATTATTATGTGACAGAACATGCGGAGGGAATCAGAACCTTTGGGTTCCTGTCTCACTTTTATGCCTATGTCATGGAGGCTCTCTGTGATATCGGGCGGGAAGAACTGGCAAGGGAATCGATGAAACAGATGGAAAGGCTTCTGGATGAAAAGGGATATATCCCCGCTTACCGGGATGTAGACTGGCTCTGCTCCACAGGGATGTTCCAGCTTGCGATTGTCTGGTTCAAGCTGGGAGATTTGGAGCACGGAAACAAGGCACTTGCCTATGCTGCAAAGCTGCAGAACGAAAGCGGCGGGTGGTATGGCAGTTACCCTGTCTCAGATGCGCCGAAGGCAACTGACAGAAGGGCATATCCGGATTATTTTGCGGATGCCGAGATTAGTTGGGCAGTGAAATATTTTCTGGATGCGGTGTATTTTAAAAACAAACTGGAGTTTGAGGGTCAGGCACATATCTTCAAGGACAGCATAGCGCAGGATGACGGTAGATATCAGATTGTCCGAAATGAGATAAAAGACCGGGAAGCGAAACGGATTTTGGATGCCGGATGCGGAAAGGGGCGGTATCTAAAGAACTTGATGGGGGAAATTCCGGATGCTGTGTACTGTGCAGTGGATATCTCAAAGAACGTGATGCAGAACATTTTGCCGCCGGTAGAGAAGCGGGAAGGTACGTTGACACAGATTCCCTATGCAGATTCGGCATTTGATCTGGTATATACCGTGGAGGCGTTGGAGCATAGCATTTTCCCGGAAAATGCGTTGAAAGAATTGCTGCGTGTGACAAAGCCGGGTGGTGAAGTGATCATCATAGACAAGAATAAGGCGGCAATGGGGCTTTTAGAGATTGACGAGTGGGAGCAGTGGTTTACGGATGAGTTGTTTGTGAGGGCAGCAGAAAAAGAGGGCTGCATACTGCGGACTATAGAGAATGTGTCCTATGAGGACGGGATGGCTGACGGGCTGTTTAATGCGTGGATTTTACAGAAATAAAATAGTTCAATATGAGGAAGTAGAGAAATGATAAATTTTTTGAAAAAAATCAGTAAGCATCCGGCAAAGAAGTTATATATCTGGGGAGCAGGACCGCTGGGCAGGTCAATCGCAGATGCATTGACATTGGTTGGTGTGAGGATTGACGGATACTTTGACAATGCGTTTCCGGATGGACGGGAGGATGGTGAGAAAATTCATCCTATTTCATATTTGGAAAAGCAAGATTTGGAAAACACCTATTTTATAGTGGGGAGCTACCGGGAAAAGGAAATCATCGCGCAGCTTCGCGAAGAGGGCTTTACGAATATTTACTGCCAGTGTGAACTTGCCATGTATTACCATGAAGAATTTCCCAAAATAAGCTTTGAAAAATGTGATGAACCGGAAGTATCAGTACTGGTAACTGCCTACAATGGGTGGAATATGACTTATAATACGTTGAAATCTCTTTCCGAAAATGAGAATCAATGTAAATTTGAAGTGATTGTAGGAGATAACTGTTCCACGGATTTGACAAAGCATGCGGAGGAATATCTGGAAAATGTTAAAGTGATTCACCATGAAAAAAATCTCCGCTATCTGGGTAATATGAATGCAATCGCCAAGGAGGCGAGGGGAGAGTATCTCTTCTTCTGTTCTAACGATATACTTTTTACGCAAAAACGATATATAGACATTTTGCTGGCGGAGGCAAAGAAAGACGCACGGATCGGTATGATAACGGGGAAATTATGGGTGCCGTTTAAGAGAAAATATGATGTGCATTCTGTCTATATAAAGTTAGGAGAATGTGAAGAAGTAGAATTGGACAGACCTAAAAATGTGGAAAATATGTGGCCGATAGCGACCATTATCCCCGATCGGGTCTGGAAAGAGATGGGAGGATATGATACCGCCTTTTTGCCTGTATATTATGAAGATGCAGATGTGGAGATGAGGATGATAGCGGCAGGGTATGAACTGGTGGCATATCCATTTGCTGAATGTATTCATTATGGGGGCGCAACCGATAAATGGGACAACAATGATCCGCAGCTGTTAAAAAACAGGGCGTTGTTCAATGCAAGATGGGAACATTATATAGAGCAGGAGAAGGATAAAAGACAGACATATGTAAATGCAAGATAGAAACGGAATGTATTTCGGATACAGAATAGGAATAAATGATGGAAAAAGTTTTGGTGAGCGGAGCAAGCGGGTTTATAGGTTCGCATTTGATAGAGCGGTTAAAACAGGAAGGATATGACGTGTCTATTGTTGTTCGACCTACGACGGATATCAGCGTAGTGAAAGAATCGGTGCCGTTACAAAACATTGTGGTTTTGGATGACAGAGAAGAGTTATATCGAAAAATCAAAGTAATAGAACCATTCATTTATATAAATCTTATGGGAATGTTTTGTACAAGACATAATTGTGAAAACATTACGCAGCTGGTAGATGCAAATATCAAAGATTCCCTTTTGGTTTTGGATGCAGTCAATGAAGCGGGATGTAAAAGGGTAATCAATACTGCTTCCTACTGGCAAAACAGACAGAACAAGGATTACTCACCGATTAATCTGTATGCGGCAATGAAACAGGCATTTGAAACATTGCTGGCGCATTACATTGAGAATGAGAACATGAGTGTAATCACGCTTACCATTTTCGATACTTATGGAGCGGGGGATAGAAGAAAGAAGATTTTAAATATTGTATATCAGATACAAGACGGCGAAACGCTGGATTTGACAAACGGGGAGCAAAAAATGTACCTGTGTCATATTGAGGATATCGTTTCGGGATATTTGACGGCGCTGGAAAAAGTCAAAGCGCTTGAAGGCGGTAAGGCATTGAAGTATGCGTTGCGGGGAAACGGAGAGCCGATTGCCCTGAAAGAGATTCTGATGACGGCAGTTCACGTCTGGAGAAAGGATGTTCGGTTGAATTTTGGAGCGATTAAGCGAAATAAAGCGGAAATTGACGATCCGAACGGTTATGGCGTTGTCTTGCCGGGGTGGGAAGCAAAGGTCGGACTGGAAGACGGTCTGAAAAAATACGAAAAAGAAATGCAAATAAACGGAGGCAGATAGAAATGAAAGATCATATGATCGCACGAAAGTTACATAGGAACAGAGAAGAGATATTACGTTTCTGCGAGCAGCATAAGAGAGTGCATTTGTTTGGGACAGGCTATGCCGCATCACAGATGCTGCAGTATCTGCGGGAAGAAGATATGACTGTCGCGGATGCTGTTGTAAGTGAAAATAGGGAGCAGGATTTCTGGAACGGTATTCCGGTCTATAATCTCGCAGAGTGCAGATTCAATGAGGAAGACGGCATTATTTTGGGCGTAGGGTTTGCGTTACAGGAAAAGATACAGAATGCTCTGGAAGAGTATGGAATAAACAGCGCCCATATATATGCGCAGAGAATCTATGGATTTAACCCCAACCCCAAGCCTATGGAGGTGGGCGTATTACCTGTGCAGGAAACAGTGGGACAGGGATATTTTGCCGAATGTCAGGAATTAAATGCAATAGGAAGCAGGTACAATACGGATAAAAGCAGCGCTCATCATAATTATTTAAACAAATACGAATTTTTTATCCGTCATTGGAAAAATGAGCCCATTACCATACTTGAGTTGGGTGTATTTAAAGGCGGCAGCATAAAAACATGGGAATCCTATTTTGAAAAAGCCCAAATATATGGCGTTGATATAGATGAAGCATGTAAATGTTATGAAAGCGATAGAAGTAAGATCATTATTCAGGACTTATCAAATGAGGATGAACTGGCAAAACTGGCGGAATTGCATCCTCAAATTATTGTGGATGATGCGTCGCATATATGGAGCCACCAAATTAAGGCTATTTTTCAGCTTTTCCCTAAAATGTCCACGGGAGGCGTGTTTGTTATGGAAGATCTGGGAACCTGTTTCTCCGGATTTAGGGCGTTGGGAGAGTATAGAGATTCCTGCGTGACAACATATGAGTTTTTATCGGCGGTATCAGAGGTGGTGACAAGCGGAGAATATTTGGAAACTGCTAATGTAAAGAAGGAAATTTATCTGTTAAGAGATGAAATAGAAATGATGGCACAGCAGATTGAGATGATTTCTTTTATGCATGGGAGCTGCATTATGATTAAAAAATAACGGTATAAGGAAACGCTGTAGATTGGGGAGAACTGATGAAGGCAGTTATTTTAGCAGGGGGCTATGGAACACGCATTAGTGAGGAGAGCTATTTAAGACCGAAACCGATGATTGAAATCGGGGAAAAACCTATTTTATGGCATATTATGAAAGGGTATTCTACTTACGGGTTCAATGAATTTATTATCTGTGCGGGTTATAAGCAAAACGTAATTAAAGAATGGTTCTCTAATTACTTTCTGTATAACAGTGATATTACCTTTGATTTTACATCAAAAAGGGAAAATATGATTGTTCATGGTCAGCATTATGAGCCATGGAAGGTGTCTGTGATTGATACGGGATTAAATACATTAACGGGAGGACGTGTAAAGCGTATCCAGAAATATGTCGGAAATGAACCGTTTATGCTGACCTATGGGGATGGCGTGTCGGATGTGAATATTGAAAAGCTGTGTAAATTTCACAGGAGCCATGGGAAGCTGGTTACTATGACGGCTTACAACATTGATCAACGTTTTGGCGTTTTAGATGTTACGGAGAACGGGCAGATTAAAGAACTGCGGGAAAAAGCCACGGGAGATGAAAATCAGATTAATATTGGATATATGGTATGTCAGCCGGAGGTTTTTGACTACATTTCAGGCGATGCTTCTATTTTGGAAAAGGATACAATGGCAACTCTCGCAAAAAAGGGAGAAGTAATGGCGTATAAACATGAAGGCTTTTGGAAATGTATGGATACGATTCGGGAAAAACAGCAACTGGAAATGATGTGGGCGTCCGGGGAGGCGCCATGGAAAATATGGGAAGATTAGGAAAACTGACGGGAACGGAGATGATTCAATGAAGAAAAATTGCTGTAGTTTTTGCGGAACTCAATTAAAAAACAGTATGGTTGACTTGGGATTATCACCAATTGCAAATGAGTACATAGAGAAAGAAAATTTGGATGCGGGACAATACTATTATCCTTTAAATGTAATGGTGTGTGAGAAGTGTTATCTCGTTCAGGTGGCTGCATACAGAACTCCTGAAAATATATTTTCTAATTACAAGTATTTCAGCTCATTTTCAACAAGTTGGCTGGCACATTGCAAAGAGTATGTAGACATGATTGTGGAACGGCTGGGTTTGGATGAGAGTAAAAAAGTGTTCGAAATTGCCTGCAATGATGGATATTTGCTGCAATATTTTAAACCACACAATATTCCAGTTCTGGGAATTGAGCCTGCGGCAAATGTGGCGGATACGGCAATTAAAAAAGGAATTGAAGTGGAAACGGTATTTTGGGGAAAAGAAACGGCTGAAAAGATATCGGAGACGCATGGCAGGGCGGATCTCATTATTGGCAATAATGTACTGGCGCATGTTCCTGATATTAACAGTTTTGTAGAAGGGCTGCGGCTGGCATTAAATGAAACGGGAACCATAACAATGGAATTTCCGCATTTACTGAAATTAATGCAGTTGAACCAGTTTGATACGATTTATCAGGAACATTTTTCCTACTTGTCTTTGTCAACAGTGGAGGCAATTTTCGCAGAACATCATTTGAAAATTTATGATGTGGAAGAATTATCTACGCACGGCGGCTCGCTGAGAATATATGCCGCACATAGAAATAACAGGGAATTTGAGAAAAGTCAAAAGGTATCCGAAGTGCTTGAGCAGGAAATTCACTTTGGATTGAGAGAGATACAAACGTATACGGCTTTTGCGGAGTGTGTGAAACGGATTAAAAGAGAGAGCTGTAAGCTGTTGATTGAAATAAAGGAAAAGGGAGGAAGCATAGCGGCATTCGGTGCAGCGGCGAAAGGAAACACTTTTTTGAACTATTGTGGGATTGGGAAAGAGTACATAGATTTTGTGGCAGATTCCAGTGTGGAAAAGCAGGGTTTGTTTTTACCCGGAACACGAATACCGATTGTAAGTCCGGACGAGATTAGGAAGCGAAAGCCAGATTATATTGTACTGCTTGCGTGGAACTTGAAAAGCGAGTTGACGGAACTGTTGGCAGATACGAGAGAGTGGGGATGCAGACTTATTACGTTTATCCCCAGAGTTGATGTATTTTGAGGGTGCCAAGAGAAAAGGGCATAATAGGGAGAAGTATACATGATATTAAGAGCAAAAACCAAGAATCTATTTAGTGGACGGGAATTATCTGAGCGGCAGCAGCTGAACAGCAAACTGAATATAGAAGAACTGGAACAGGGCAGGACGATTCTGGAGTCCTATCCGAGACGGCTTGTGTTTGAATTGACGAACGCATGCAACCTGAATTGTGTCATGTGTGGAAGGAATGCGGCGGATTTTAAGCCGACGGTATTTGACATGGAGGCGTTCAGGAGCTTCGAGCCGCTGATGGATATCGTAGAGGAAGTCACGCTGATGGGTTGGGGAGAACCGACCATTCATCCAAATTTTATTGAAATGCTGCAGATTATCAATAAACACGGGGCACGTAAATATTTCTGTACGAACGGAATGAATCTGGGCAAAATCAAGGATGCGATATTTGACTATGATGTTGACGTGTTTGCGGTAAGTCTTGACGGGGCGACAGATGAGACAAACAGCAGGATACGGAGAGGCTCTAAGATTGATCAGATTGTGGCTGACCTCAAAGATATCGTAAGGATAAAAGAGGAGAGGGGGCTGAAATATCCGTGGATCAATTTTGTGTTCTGCGCCATGCGCTCTAATATCGAGGAACTGCCGGATATGGTGAGACTGGCTGCAGAGATTGGGATAGAGGAAGTCAAGGTAGTGTATCTTACCGTGTTCGAAAAGGATTTGCTCCATGAATCCCTCTGGGGACATGAGGAGCTCGTCAGGGATATTTTTGAGGAGACAATCCGGGTGGCGGATGAACTTGGGATTGTGTTAAAGCTTCCGCATTACATAGGAGAAGATGTGGCGGAGGACAAGTACCATAAAGACTGTTTTGTGGCGTGGCGGGACTTTTTCCTAGGCTCGGACGGTTATGTAAGACCATGCATGTCAACACCGGTGCAGTTTTTCCCATATGACAGAGAAAAAGAATTTATGGAACTGTGGAATGCGCCGCAGTATCAGCAATACAGGGAAATCGTAAACAGTCAGGATAAGATGGACAATCCGTGCAGAAGGTGCTATCAGTCGTCCCACTGCAATTGGAACAGAAAAGAATCTTTTATACAGGTGGGAGAGGAGTTCTCTCCGACATGGGAAAAACAATAAAGCAGAGGGGAGATAGAAATGTTGGATATTCAGTTTGAACCATTGGCATTAGAAGGGGCGTTTGTGATTGCGCATATCTTCAACAGAGATAACAGGGGAGGAAGCATCAAATGTTTTGAGAAACAGCTATATGCCGAGCAAGGTATTGCATTTGAGCTGAGCGAAACCTTCGTTTCTGTTTCCAAAAAGAATGTAATCCGCGGAATGCATTTTCAGAAGAATCATCCGCAGGCAAAGTTAGTAAGTGTACTGCAGGGAAGAGTTTATGATGTGATTGTTGACTTGCGCAGAGAGAGCGATACTTTTCAGAAGTGGGTGAGTGTTGAGCTGAGCAGTGAGAATCACAAGGCGTTGTATATTCCTAGAGGGTTTGCGCATGGCTTTGCGGCATTAGAGGAAGAAACAATCATGCTTTATCAGTGTGACGGAGAATATGATAAGGAGTCAGATACGGGACTTCGGTTTGATGATCCTGATTTGGGGATAAAATGGCCGGTGAAATCCAGTGTGGCGATATGCTCTGAGCGCGATTTGGGATTGATGAGCCTGAAGGAATACTTATTGTAAAAGTTTGATGGGAGAGACAAAAATGTCTGCGAAACTTATTTTATTTGGAAGTGGAAATGTCGGTAAAGAAGCCATGGATTTTTTTGGGGATGATGTCGTGGCATATTTTTGTGACAGCAGAGCAGATTTGATAGGGAAGCAAAAGTATGGCAAGGATATTATTTCACCGTCACAACTGGAAAAAATACATAGTGATTATATTCTGATCGTCACTACCGTTTTAAGTACGGCGGATGAAATTGTGGATATGTTATGTGAAAAGGGAATAGAAGATTTTGTGGTATATAAATGTATTCCTAAAATCGTATTTGAGGAAATGACGGCGGCCGAGTTCGCGGAGAGATATTCTGACCCGGAAAAGAGGAAGGAGATTCAGCGTGACTATTATAAGTATCGGACGGAGCTATTGAAATACCAGTTAACTTATCTGAAAAACCATGTAGATATTACGTCTCTTAAGCCGGCTGTCGGTAAGGTCAGAGAGAGACAGATGGGTTTGGTTCATTTTGCCAATGAGTTTTTTGCGTATATCAGTGAGCTGGATATCAAGCCCTTTCTGATTTCAGGAGGGTTGATTGGAGCGGTGCGGCACAAGGGATTTGTACCCTGGGATGACGATTTGGATTTTGGTTTGATGCGGGAGGATTATAATAAGCTTTTAAAGTTTTGCAAAGAAAACTGCGCGGTGTATATGTATAGGGGGAGTTGGGAGGAATATAGATCGGAAGATGTTCCCAAGGATGATTACGCTAAGCTTTTAGATGAACATGAGAGGGAGTGGGTTTTAGGAATTACGGTAGACGAAATCTGGATTGCAAGGAAAGACGGGGCTGAGTGTCAGGAGATTTCATTTTGGGCGTATGATTTTTACCGGGAGGAGTATACGCTGGAGAAACATACTGCTTATTTGGAGTATATAGAAAGAAAGCGGAATGAGATAGGGAATCTGCCGGAGATTGTTCGCTTTTTGCAGAATGAAATTGAGGAAAATGACAACATAAGTAAACAGCCTACCAGTAAAATACAGCCGGGAATCGATAACGGCGGCTGGTGTTCCAGATATCGGCATGGAAGGGAGTTTATCCGAACAGAGGATATGCTGCCGCTTGAGAAATATCCGTTCGAGCAGACATATTTTTACGTGCCGCATAATCCCGAAAAATATTTAGAGTATGAGTATCCCGATTTTATGGAATTTCCCAAAGATTTTGGCATACAGACGCATATGGGAATGGAAGGAATCATATAAGGCGGAAAAGTAGCCCGATGGGGTGGGGAAGAGGAGACATCATGGGACAGGTTGATTTAGACTGTTTGTTACAGGCATACAATAAGCTGCATGGTCTGTTGTGTGATTACGATCAGGAGCAGCGCTTGATAGATCAGATTTATCAGTCGCTCCAGGAAGCAGTCGATGAGTTGCCGGAAGGTGCTGTAATTGGTTTTCGACCTTATGGAGATCAGACAGACTGGATGATAAGAAATTTTGATTTTAGCCATGTGAGGGTGGCGGGCATATTTGATAAAAATGTGTATAGTAAATCTTCGCAAGGAGTTGCGGTTTATGAAATGTCTGAGCATAGAGCGCTGGACGTGGATATCTATATTATGACTTCATTTAATTGGCGTGACGAAATCACAAGCGAGTTGAAGGCTGAAGGACATTGTGTTTTTGACATTTATGAAAAACTCGAACAGAGAGGATTTAAACTATCGGCTTCGCCGGAAAAATTTGAGAAAGGAAGCCATGTTATTTTAAATAAATACCGTAACGAATGGAAGAAGGCTGGCGGGAACAAAAAGGAAGAGGCACTTAGAAAGCTTATGACCGCAGCATGTGAAGCCAAGGATTTCTATATGTTGAAGGAATTATGCAGAGAATGGAGCGCAGTATATGGCTGGGTAAAGAGAGTAGAAGAACAGTATAAGGAGTTTTACGCCCTTTTAAGAAACCTGATGGGGAAAAGAACGCAGAGAGATATTATCGTGTATTGGCTGGATGCAGTTCCTTATAAATGGAGAGGTTTTTTTAAAGGGCTGCAGGAATTGTCAGAAACAGGGCATTGTTTTCATCAGGCGTATACATGCACGCCTTATACGCATCAGTCGCTGCGCGCAATTTTTTCAGGCTTGCTGCCGTTGAATGATTGTGAAGCTTCTCTCGAAAAAATAGGAAATAAGAACAGTGAGCTGATTCAGTATTTAGAGGAAAAGAACTATAAAGTACTTCATATCGGACACGATGCACCTGTATATGAGGAATGTTGTATACAGAAGGATTACTCTGTAAATACCAGTAAAGAAGCGTCCTGCAATGCCGTTTTGTGGCGGGCGCTTTGTGAGATAGCGGCATCGGATGTTCCGGTTTTTCTGATTGCCCATTTTGTCGTGGAAACACATCCTCCGATGATTTGCGCAGAATTGGAACAGTTAAATTATGTAGTTGAGGAGGACAATTATTTGCCGCAGTTTCGTATTGCATCGAATTATATTGACAAAAGAGTCATGTACTGTCATGCACTGATGAGCGGGAAGGCGTGTGTACAGATATTTATGAGCGACCACGGGGAACACACAACAAATCAGTTTCCGGATCGTTACTGGGGTCAGCATAGATTACATGCATGTTGTTTTGTAGTAGGCAGAGAGATACAAGCAAAAAAGGAAAGCCGCATTTTTTCCTATACGAAATTTAAGGAATTCATCAAATGGTTGGTTGAACCGGAAAGAAACGCCTACGAGGACTGCCTGTCAGAGTATGCTGTTTTTCAGGATACGGACATTTATTCGGAATTTTTGGCAAATCGATTCATTAATCGGGGTAAAGCGCAGCAGGCATTGGCATATCGGGGGGCATTGGACGGGGTATATAAGTATGTGATGAATGCGGTAGAGCAGAAGTTTTTTTATCAGATTATAGATGACAGAGATGTAGAGGTAAGAAGGGAAGAAGCACCAGACAGTTTTGAGCGGTTGGAAAGAATTGCCGGTACTGATTTTCCGGATTTATCGATTTTTGAAAAGTTTCGGTTTGTTCCAAGGATATATGAAGCGGCGCGAAAGGAAGTGCAGGAACAAGAGTAACGGTAAGTATAGTTCCTTGTGATGTGTCGGATAAAAGAGGTTGGGTATATGCGTGCATTGATTTTAAATTCAGGAATGGGCAGCAGGATGGGAGTATTGGCATCAGAGCATCCCAAGTGTATGACGGAAATTTCACATCAGGAAACAATTCTAAGTAGACAACTTCGTCAATTGCGGGAAGCGGGAATCCGGGATGTCATTATCACAACAGGACGATTTGCAGATGTTTTGGCACAGTATTGCCAAGAAGTAGAAGAAGAGTTGAAGATTACTTATGTAAAAAATGAAGAGTATGAAAAAACAAATTATATTTACTCCATTTACTGTGCAAGAAAATATTTGCAGGATGATATTTTGCTTATCCATGGGGACATGGTTTTTGAAGATAGTATATTGGAAGAGATGCTTGTATGCAGGGAAAGCTGTATGGCAGTGAACCCAAGAATGGAATTGCCGGAAAAAGACTTTAAAGCAGTTGTTAAGGATGGCTATATAAAATCTGTAGGGATAGAGTTTTTCTGGGATGCGATGGCAGCATGGCCGCTGTACAAGCTAAATAAAGCAGATTGGAAGCGGTGGCTTGAAAATATTGTGGCGTATTGCGAGAACAATCGCAGAACTTGTTATGCGGAGAATGCCTTTAATGAAATCTCTGATTGCTGCAACGTGTTTCCTTTTGATGTGGGGGACAGACTGTGTGCTGAGATTGATACTTACGAGGATTTGGTAACAGTGAGCGCCCTCCTGAAAAGAATAGAAAACCGGACGGTCTACATGTGTTTTTCAACGGATGTGCTACATAGCGGTCATATTGCCATGATAAAAAAAGCGACCGGATTGGGGAAACTGATTCTTGGCGTGCTTTCGGATGAAGCAGTAATGAGCTATAAAAGATATCCGCTGTTGCCGTTGGGGGAGAGAATGGCGCTCTTTGAAAATATTAAAGGTGTGTACCGGGTGGTTAAGCAGGAAACCTTGAGCTATCGGGGAAATTTGCAGAAATATAAGCCGGATTATGTAGTGCATGGAGATGATTGGCAGACCGGATTCCAGAAACCTGTTCGGGATGAAGTGGTTTCCGTGCTGGCGGAGTACGGGGGAAAACTGGTCGAGTTTCCTTATGCGGCGGGTGAGAAATACAGGGAGCTAGAAAATAGGACACGTAAGGAAATTTCTCTGCCGGATTTCAGAAGAGCGCGGCTTGGTAAAAGTCTGGAAAGTAACGGATTTGTTACGGTTCTGGAAGCGCATAGTGGATTGTCAGGACTTATTGTGGAGAACAGCGCTGTCTATCAGGATGGCATGGCAAAACAATTTGACGCGATGTGGTTGAGTTCCTTGTGTGATTCTACGGAAAAGGGGAAGCCGGATATTGAGCTCGTGGATATGACATCCCGTTTTCGGACGATTGACGACATTATGGAAGTTACGACAAAACCTGTTATATTTGATGGAAATACGGGTGGGCAGGTAGAACATTTCGTGTATACGGTTCGGACGTTGGAGCGCATGGGGGTATCCATGGTGATTATCGAGGACAAGACTGGCTTAAAGAAAAATTCTCTGTTTGGTACGGAGGTGTCACAAAAACAGGATAATATTGAAAATTTTTGTAGGAAATTAGAGGCAGGAAAACGTGCGCAAAAGACAAGAGAATTTATGATTTGCGCCCGGATTGAAAGCCTGGTTTTAGAAAAAGGCATGGAAGATGCATTGTCTCGGGCGGAGGCGTATGTGAATGCCGGTGCGGATGCAATCATGATTCACAGCCGAAAGAAAGAGCCGGAGGAAATTTTTGAGTTTATTGAGCGTTTTCGTGACAAAGATATGATAACACCTTTAGCCGTAGTTCCCACATCTTTTCATGCAGTGACAGAGGAAGAGTTCAGAGAGAGAGGAGTTAACATTGTAATTTATGCCAATCAGCTGACTAGGGCGGCTGTTCCGGCAATGCAGAAAGCGGCCAATGCTATTTTGGAACATCACCGTGCAATGGAATGTGATGAAAACTGCATGCCGTTTGGAGAGATCATAAAACTGATTCCGGAGGATGTGGTGTGAAATGGGTGGACAGTTGAGGATAAAAGCAGATAAGGACTATCTGGGGCTGGACACATATTTGATTCGGCAGAGGCCAGAAAGAATTTTGCTGGTGTGCGGGGAATCTGTTTCCAAGCTGAAAATAGGAAAATACTTTGAAACGCTCGAAAGCAGGCTGGGTATTCCAGTGGTGCCATTCCATGGATTTACTCCGAATCCGGTGTATGAATCCGTAAAACAGGGCGTCCACTGTTATAGGGAACATGGCTGCAGCATGATTGTAGCTGCCGGAGGGGGAAGCGCCATGGATGTGGCGAAGTGCATCAGACTTTTTGCGCCCATGAATCCTAATGAAAATTATCTCAGACAAAAAGTACAGCCATCGGAGATTCCACTTCTTGTTATTCCTACAACAGCGGGTACGGGAAGCGAAGCGACACATTTTGCCGTCATTTATTTTCAGGGGGAAAAGCAGTCAATTACTCATGAAATGTGTCTGCCGGATGCATTTATGTTGGATCCGTCACTGTTGGACAGTCTGCCGTTGTATCAGAGGAAGGCAACATGCATGGATGCGCTGTGTCATGCACTGGAATCCTGCTGGTCGGTAAATTCCACAGAAGAAAGCAAAGAGTATGCAAAAGAGGCAGTACAGCTAATTATGGAATACGGTAACGGGTATCTGGAAAATCAGGGTATAGCAAATGAGAAGATGCTTGTAGCGGCACATCTGGCGGGCAAAGCGATTAACATTACCCAAACGACAGCGGGGCATGCATTGTGCTATAAACTGACTTCGCTCTACGGGATTGCCCATGGACATGCAGCGGCTTTGTGCGTGAGGGAAGTGTGGCGGTATATGCTTGAACATCTGGAGATGTGCAGGGATATCCGCGGAAGAGATTATTTGGAACATATATTTGCTGAAATAGCCTGCATTATGAGATGCGAAGACGCAGAGGGGGCTCTTAGCTGCTTTGAAACAATGATATATAGAATGGATTTGGGCATAGAGAAAGAACACGAGGAGATATGTTGGGAGGAGCTGATAGGTTCTGTGAATGTGGAAAGGTTGAACAACAATCCAGTCACACTGACTGAAAAGGCGCTAGATGGAATCTATCATAGGATTTTTAACAGATATTTGTGATGAAAGATATATAGCGGAGGCGGCAGAACGAAGCCAGAAACATTTGCAAAAAAATAAAGGATATAGAAATCAGAATCGTAACAGGCGTTCCGGATTCCACTTTACGGCAGTTTTGTGATTACTTAGTTCGAGATGGAAAGGATGTGTTTGACAATTACGTCGTGGCGGAAAACGAGGGCGCATCTGTAGGTATTGTAATTGGGGAATATCTGGCGACAGGGGCTCTGGCATGTGTATATATGCAAAACAGCGGGCGTGGAAACGGAGTGAATCCGCTCACCTCCTTTACTCATTTGGATGTATATTGGGAAAGATTACACTGGAATTATTAAAGCTTTTAGATATTTCTTATGCGGTTGTAGATTGAATAGATCAGCAAATGGTTTTTTTAGAGATTGGTGTTGCGGTCGGTTCAAGAGATGAACTTGGAAGACCTAGGGAAAAAGCGGAAGACAATAAAAAGGCATTTATGAAATATGTTATGCAAAGACAATAAAGAATGAGGAGCTGCAGGAAAGTGAATTTATTAGTCTTATCGGATATACATGGGAATCAGGAGGCATTACGGGCAGTACTGACTTATATGGGCAGGGCATATCAAATTGATGGCTGCGTGCTGCTGGGAGACTTGATAGACTACGGAATGCATTCAAATGAAGTGGTGCAGTTACTGCGTAATGTACAATATCCAATTCTTTGCAATATTCTTGGCAATCATGAGCAGGCGATTTTGACGCAGGATTATGACAGGTTTTCCTCTGAGCGGGGCAGACAGTGCGCACGATATACGAGAAGTATTTTGAACGACCAGACATGGGAATATATCAGAGACGAGATGACAGGCAGCGGACAAACAGAATTAATGCTTGGTGAAAAAAAGTGTCTTGCGGTGCATGGCAGTTTGGCGGATGTTTATTGGAAGAGTATAGCGCCTGGGCAGGATTTGGCGGATTATGGGATGTATGACTATGTGTTTTCGGGGCATTCTCATATGCCGCATTTTATAGAAATTTTTTATGAGGCGGACGCTCCGCATAGGCGGAATAGAAAAAAAACAATATTTATAAATCCAGGTTCTGTCGGACAGCCAAGGAATTTAAACCCTATGGCGCAGTGTGTTGTATTGGATACAGAGACGGAGAAAGTGGTATATGAGAAGATTCCATATGATATTGAAAAAGAACAGGCGTCTTATCATGGGCAGGTAGATGATTTTTACAAAGGACGATTGGAGGTTGGTGTGTAATGAAGTTATATATCATCAGCGGCGTTACAGGAATGACGGGAAATGAACTTGCCAGAAAACTGATTTCGGCGGGACATCAGGTAATTGGGTTTGATAATTTTTTTGCATCCTCGCTAAAGACTGTCGAGGATATGATATCCAATGCTAATTTTACCTTTTATGAATATGACCTGAACAACGGAGAACAGATGGATGCGCTGAAAAGTGAGGTAATTGTACAGAGGGATAAATATGAGGAACTTATATATATCAATTGCGCGGCGGTTGTGCATACAGAGCATTTCTATCATGTGAACCGTACCTTTGAGACGAATGTGGTAGGAATGAAGGCTTTTTTGGAGCAGGCGATTGAGGTGGGCGCGAAGGTATTCATTAATTGCTCTACTTCAGAGGTGTATTCCATGAATTCGTGGAATGCCGAAGGCGGAGTAGCCGAATCAGATTATATTACAATGGCGAATGCGGAGCACAGTCAGCGGACAAGCTATGCCACGGGGAAATTGCTTACAGAATTTTTTATGAGAGATGCTGTGTCAGAACACAAAATTTTGGGCTGTTCAATCCGTTTTGCAAATGTATATAGTAAAAACGAATTATATCCGAAACATATCATTCCGTATATTATTCATGCGTTGCGGGAGAAAGGCAGCGTGGAGCTTCTGGAAAACTCAAGAAGAAATAAAAGGACATTTCTGCATAATGAAGACAGCTGTGCGGCTGTGATTGCGCTTGCGGAGACGGGGAGCGCACTGGACGGTTCGGTATACAATGTAGCAACTGATGAGGAGATTTCCATTATTGATTTGGTAAAGCTTTGCGGAAGAAAGATGGGAATTGAAAACCCTGAAATTACATTCAGCGGATATCGGGAATCAGACCCGGAAAGGCGGGTTCTAAGCACGAAAAAAATCAGGGAAAGAACCAACTGGGTACCAAAGATTTCCTTGGCTCAGGGGATCGAAATGTGTGTGAAGGAGCTAGAACATTGAAAATTATGATTATTACCGTAGCAGGCATCGCAAGCAGGTTCAGTCAGTCTTTAGGGCAGCCTTGTCTGAAATGTCTCTATCACAAAACAGATATAAAGGAATCGCTGCTTTATCATATGATTTATCAAAATCCGGAGGTTGATAAGTATATCATCGTAGGAGGATTTAAATACAATGCACTGAAAAAAGCCATAGATTTATATTTCGGCGAGTTGCATGAGCGTATCGTTTTGCTGAAAAATGAAAGGTTTGAGGAGTATGGATCGGGCTACAGCCTTTATCTGGGGCTGAAAGCGGCTGCGGATATGGATTACGATGAATTGGTATTTGCAGAAGGCGATTTGTGGGTGGATGACAAAAGTTTCAGACGTATATGGGAAGCACAAGATAATGTACTAACCTGTAATCACGAAGCGATTTTGGCAGATAAATCGGTAGCTTTTTATTATGACGGCGAATACGGTATTCATTTTATATTTGATACCAGCCATTCTATGCTTGAAATCAGAGAACCATTTTTAGGAATTTTTAATTCCGGTCAGATATGGAAATTTACGGATAAAGCTAGAGTTGTGGAAGTGATGATGCGTCTCAGCCCAAAGGAATGGGAAAAGACAAATCTTGGATTCATACAGGAGTACTTTGGCAGCCTTACACGAAGTGAATATGAAATCATTGCTCTGCAGTCATGGATAAACTGCAATACGGTTGAGGATTTTGAAGACATAGAAAAGATGGAAGAGAATTATGAAAATGGTAGATGAGAAACTAAACTTTTTAAGAAATGAGTTAAAAAGCCGCAGTGCGCGAATTATGATTATCGGTCTGGGAAGCGTCGGCAATTATCTGCTGGATTATTTGATGTCGGCAGGAGATGAGAGAACAGAGATTTGTGTAGTTGGGCGCAGTGAAGAAAAAATGCGGTCGGATGTGAATATCGTAAAAGTAGCTTCTATGATTCGCGGACAAAACAGGACAAATATCAAAATAATCGGGAATGTGGATCTCAATAATATAGATTCCATTTCAGCGGCAATAGGAAGCTACAAACCGGACTTCATTGTAAATAGCAGCCGTGCTTATCCGGGATTGAAATACGGAAGCATTTCATGGAGTAGTGTCCGCGCTTATGGGATTTGGACACCGCTTTCCATAAGATTTACCAAGAATATTATGGAAGGTTATGAGCAGGCGCAATCCGATGCAATTGTGATTAACACTTCATACTCGGATGCAGTGATTCCATGGTTAAGATCGGCGGGTAAGACATATCCGGATTTTGGCAGCGGGAACATCAATCATCTTGTGCCCAGAATTAAGTTCGCGGTGTCAGAGATGCTAGAAATAGAGGATTATTGGAATATAGACGTTACTTTTGCAACAGCGCATTTTCATGATGTGGTAATCAGCAAGGAGGGACATACGGAAGGCGTCGATATGCTGATTAATGTGCGGTATAGAGAAGAAGAGCTTGCGGTTGATTTGAGAGAAGTTTTTTCTCGATGCGGGATTCTCATGCCAGTGGACGCTAAAAGAAATATGATGAATGCTTCCAGCAATTTTGAGATTATTAAAGCATTGTTATCTTCCATCCGTGATGGAAAGATATGCAAATTGCACTGTCCGGGCGTGTTTGGCGAGATTGGGGGATACCCTGTTATTGTGGATGGAAGCGGCAGCGATATTCATACATATATCTGCGAGGATTATTTCAGCCTTGACAGTATGCGCAGGAAAAACCGCGAGTCTATTTATCTGGACGGGATCGAAGATATCAGGGACGGAATTTTGACTTATACAGACGAGCTGCTGGAAAAAGTCAGTAAAGTATTTGGAGTCAGTCTGATGAAAACAGTGGCGTTCGATGAAAGTGAAATAGCGGCAGATTTTTTGATAGAGAAAATTATTAAGAAGAGCAGATAAGGGGAAGACGTAATGAAAACGGTTTATACATGTTTTTGCACAGATGTCATTCACGAGGGTCACTTAAATATTATTCATGAGGCAGAAAAATATGGAGAAGTGATTGTGGGCGTTTTGAGCGATGAAGCAATGATGCGTTTCAATCGATTTCCGACACTCGAGTTTGAGGAGCGCGTTGGTCTGGTTAAAAATACAGAAGGGGTAGGCCGCGTAATCATACAGAAGGATATCATGTACGATCAGGTGATTCGGGAATTGCGACCGGATTATGTGATTCATGGAGATAACTGGAAACAGGGACCGATGAAAGCGATTCGTGATAATGTATCAGCGCTTCTTTCGGAATATGGCGGAGAAATCATAGATATTCCTTATACGTACAGTGAAAATGTGAAGCGGATAGACGAGCGCATAAAAGAAAAACTGGCTATGCCTGAATATAGGAGGAAGCGTTTGAGACAGCTTCTTAACATATTTCCGACGGTAAAGGCGCTTGAAGTACATAGTGGTTTAACTGGGCTGATTGCGGAAAAAACGGTCGTGGAAAATCAGGAAGGACTTGACCAGTTTGATGCCATGTGGATTAGTTCTTTGTGCGACTCTACGGCAAAGGGAAAACCGGATATCGAACTGGTAGATATGACATCCCGTTTCCGCACGATTGATGATGTTATGGAAGTGACAACAAAACCGATTATATTTGACGGCGATACTGGTGGATTAGTGGAGCATTTTGTGTATACGGTGCGGTCGCTGGAGCGCATGGGTGTATCAGCGGTTATTATTGAGGATAAGATTGGCTTAAAGAAAAATTCGTTGTTTGGAACGGACGTGAAACAGACACAGGACAGTATCGAGCATTTTTGTGAAAAAATCAGAGCGGGAAAGCGGGTGCAGCTTACCGATGATTTTATGATTATTGCGAGAATTGAAAGTTTGATTTTGGAGCAGGGGATGGAGGATGCCTTGAGACGCGCATATGCTTATGTGAAAGCGGGCGCGGACGGAATCATGATTCACAGCCGCAAGGAAGACCCGGCGGAAATTTTTGAATTTTGTGATGCATTTAGGAAAGAGTGTCGAGAAATTCCGCTGGTGGTTGTTCCGACATCTTTTAATCAGGTAACAGAGACAGAATTGGGGCGTCATGGAGTGAATGTTGTGATTTATGCAAATCAGCTTACCAGAAGCGCATTTCCGGCGATGGAGCAGACCGCAAAGGATATTTTGAAATACCATCGGGCAAAGGAAGTGAATGAAAGGTTGATGTCGATTAAAGAGATATTGACGCTGATTGATGAGCTGTAAAGCGTTGTGGGGCGGATGAGTGAAAGCGGAGGGTGAATTATGAGTAAATTTCGTTGCAGAATATGTGGGGGAGCGGAATACCATTCCATATTTCAATGGAGGATTCCTTTGGCGGCTGAGGTTACAGATAAACAGGCAGATGCAAAGAGATACCTGATAGAGCCTGCAGTCTGTAAAATATGTGGACATGTTCAATTGATAGAGGCTTTAGACATTGATATGTATGGTAATTATCTGTATACACCATCTTATTCGGATGAGTTTCAGAATTATATTACGACTTTTATAGACAGCGTTGAATGTTTGGGAACAGGGAAACGGGCAGTTGAGATTGGGAGCAGCAATGGGTTCCTGATAAAAAAGATGCAGGAGAGGGGATATGATGTACTGGGAGTTGAACCTTCGGAAACACTGGTGGAAGAAGCGAGGCTGAATGGTGTTGCAACGATGCATATGTGTTTTGGAAACGACGATTCCATACGGAGTATAAAAGAGTGGGGGACACCGGATGTTGTTGTAATGCGGCATGTAATGGAGCATTTGGACGATTTGCATGGTATAATTGAGGCGGTTGGCAGTATCTTAGATAAAGGGATTTTTGTGATAGAGGTTCCGTGGCTGCTGCGAATCATAAAGGAAAAGCAGTTTTATGCCTTTTTTCATGAGCATCTTTCTTATTTTTCGATGACTAGCATAAAACGGTTAGTAGAAGCACATGGTTTCCGCATTATTGATATCAGGGAAAATAATCTGGAAGGCGGTTCTATAGCTGTATATGTATGCAAGGGAGAATGGGCGCCTGTGAATCTGGATAAGATTTCTTTCTATCTTGAATTGGAAAATAAATGGTGCTCGATTGACAGGATAATCGATTTTTCAAATGAGGCAGATGAGCAGATTAGCAGAATCAGGAAACAGGTTGCGGCAGAAAAGCAGGAAGGAAAAAGAATTGCAGCTTGGGGAGCGGGACAGAGAGGTGTAACGTTAATAAATATATGTGAATGGAATGTGGCAGATATTGATTATATTATTGATGCCAATAGGAATTATTGGTGGAAATATATTCCGGGAGCAAATGTTCAGATTGTTCCTCCGGAATGGTTAGAAGAGCATTGGGTTGATGCAATTATCATAATGGCGACAGGTTATGCGGATGAAATTATTGCGCAAAATAAGAAGTACATAAAACAGGGCGGTAAGTTTTTATTATTAGAAACAATGTCATAGAGTGAAAGGAACTTCCAGCCACTCACAGCAGAGGCTGTTTCGCAAGGTCAGCATAGCTGACTGGAAATTCTAGATTTGCTTCGCAAATCACTTTCACTCAGGAGAATGCCTGAATACGGAATTCTCCGCATCGACTTGAGATTTCGCAAAGCGAAATCACGGCGGTTAGAGTAAGAAATGATAGCATTTGAGATTTTCTCCTCCATGTGATATACTGTTACTACTTATAGTCTAATATAGTAGAAACACTTGGAGGAACCCCATGGATTTCGAATTAACAGCATCCATGATGTGCGCAAATTACGGCAATCTGGAAAAGGAAGTACGTGATTTAGAAGACGGCGGTATCGATTCTTTCCATATAGATATCATGGACGGCAGGTATGTGCCGAATTTTGCCATGTCTTTAAATGATATGTCATTCATAGCGTCAGCGACGAAGAAACCGCTGGACGTGCATCTCATGATTGAACACCCGAACAATAACATACATATTTTTTTGGAAAGGCTGCGCAAGGGCGACACGGTGTACATCCATCCGGAGGCGGAATATCATCCGTCCACCACACTGCAGAAGATTATCAATGCGGGGATGACGCCGGGGATTGCCATCAATCCGGGCACCAGCATTGAAACGGTGATGGAGATGCTGGTGATTGTGAAGAAAGTACTGGTGATGGCAGTGAACCCGGGCAATGCGGGGCAGATGTATCTGCCCTATGTGGGGAAGAAAATCACAAGGCTTCTGGCGCTCAAGGATGATACGAACTTCGAAATTTATTGGGACGGCGCCTGCGGGGCGGATAAGATCATCAACTATGCGCCGAGAGGGGTAAAGGGCTTCGTACTCGGCACGACCCTTCTCTTTGGCAAGGATGCGCCTTATGGGGAAACATTGCGAAAGATCAGGGAGCTGCAGTTCTAAAGGGACGGGCTGCCATGGGGGGTGTACAAATGGTGACAGCATTGCTTTTGTCCGGCGGAACAGGGACAAGGATGGGCGTGGAAACGCCGAAACAATACATAGAGGTGAACGGCATACCGATTATTTCTTATTGTTTGGAAAGATTGCTCGCCCATGAAGGCATCGATGCGGTGCAGATCGTGGCGGACGAGGCATGGCGGGAGACGATTTTGAACTGTATGGAGAACATGCGGCGTGAGGAGGACAACGGCGCTGCTTTAGAGAAAAAAGACCGTGGGATCGGCAAATTCCGCGGCTTTTCCGCGCCGGGGAAAAACCGGCAGCTTTCGATTCTGAACGGACTTACGGATATCGGAAACTACGTGGCGGATTCCGACTACGTGCTGATCCATGACGCGGCAAGACCGCTTCTTTCGGCGTCGTTGATTACGGCATGTCTGGAAGCGGCGGCTGCGCACGAGGGCGCGCTGCCCGTACTGCCTATGAAGGATACGGTGTATGTCAGCGAGGATGGAGCGCGGATTACATCGCTTTTGGAGCGCAGCCGGATTTTCGCGGGACAGGCGCCGGAGGCGTTCCTCTTCGGAAAATATCTGGAGGCGAACAGGGCGCTTTTGCCGGAGAGGATCCTTAAGATCAACGGTTCCACGGAGCCTGCCGTGATGGCGGGGATGGATATTGCCATGATCCCGGGAGATGAGGGGAATTTTAAGATCACGACGAAGGGTGACTTGGAGCGGTTTCGGGAGATGCTCGGTTCTTTTGATGCCGGGATATGAGAGGACTGCCGTCGCTGCGCGGCGGTTTTTGTAGTGGAAAGGAAGGACAACGGACATGAAGGCATGGGTGCTGCACGGTATAAATGATCTGCGGTTTGAGGAAACAAACACTCCCATAATAGGAGAGAAAGAAGTCCTGCTCGCAGTGAAGGCGGTGGGCGTCTGCGGTTCCGATATCCCGCGGGTTTTCTATACGGGGACTTACTCCTATCCACTGATACCGGGGCATGAGTTTGCCGGACAGGTGGAGGCGGTGGGCGCGGCTGTGGACACAGGCTGGCAGGGGAAACGGGTCGGCGTGTTTCCTTTGATTCCGTGCGGAGAGTGTCTGCCGTGCCAAAGAAAGCAGTACGAAATGTGCCGTCATTACAGTTATCTCGGCTCCCGCAGGGACGGTGGGTTTGCGGAGTATGTGGCGGTGCCGGAAAAGAATCTGATTGCGCTGCCGGAGGGCGTAGGCATTGAGGAGGCGGCGATGTTTGAGCCGATGGCGGTGGCGGTTCACGCCATGAGAAAAATCGCGCCTTTGCCGGAAGAGCGTATCGTGATCTGCGGCTTGGGAACGATCGGGCTCTTTCTGCTCATGTTCCTGCTGGAAGCAGGGCATAAAAACATATTGGCTATAGGAAATAAAGACTTTCAGAAGCGGATGGCGGTGAAGCTCGGTCTTCCGGAGACTTCTTTCTGCGACGGCAGGTCGCAGGATGCGGAAGAATGGCTGCTTGAGCGGACAGACGGAAGCGGCGCGGACGTGTTTTTTGAGTGTGTCGGGAGAAATGAGACGGTGGCGCAGGCGGTCGGGATGACCGGACCGGGCGGACGGATTATGCTGGTTGGCAATCCGGCCTCGGACATGACGCTGGAGAAGGCAGTGTACTGGAAGATTCTGCGCAGCCAGCTGACGGTGTTCGGCACATGGAATTCTTCTTTCACGCATTCCCCGGAGGACGACTGGCACTATGTGCTGGACAGGCTGGGAAACGGGCGGGTTGCGCCGGCGCAGATGATCACACACAGACTTCCCTTGGAGGAACTGGATCGGGGACTTGCGGTGATGCGGGATAAAAAGGAAGAGTATGGGAAGGTCATGGTGGTTATGTGAAATTTTTGTGGGAACTATTTCCGCAAATATGATTATATCACCTTGCCCAAAAGAGGAAATTTGTATAATGATACCGCTCTGATCTCCAAAATACGTGGGGGAGGAGAAGCGATGTCAATATTGATTCAGCATAACATATCTGCATGGAACGCAGCGCAGCAGAACACGCAGCTCGCACTGCAGCTGTTGACGTAAATCGGGTATGACATTTTGGATGTGAGAAGGATATTTTGGGCTGCTGCGGCATGGAACTGCGGCAGCCTTTTTCCCTAGTTTGACCTTGCAACTTTCTCCAATTTGTTATATGATATTTTTATATTTTCATGGGACAGGCGGAAAAGTCCTTCTAAACGACAGGTGGCGTTTATTTTGATGACGGAGGTTGTTGTATGAGCGAAACATATGTGGAATATCTGGTGGCGAGAAAGCCGTCCGTAATGATGCGTTTTTTAAAGATGCTGCTCATTATGCTGACGGTGGTTTTCGGGCTGATCGGATTCCTGACGCCCTTTGTGGTGGGAATGCTGATTGCGATTGTGCTGGGCGGCTGCGCATATTTTGCGCATATGAACGCGGAGATCGAGTATGAGTATCTGTATCTCGATAAGGAACTGAGCGTTGATAAAGTTCTGGCAAAAACCCGCAGAAAGAAGGCGGGCAATTATTCTCTGGAGCAGATGGAGATTTTTGCACCCCTCAATTCTCACAGACTGGACTCTTACAAAAACCGCCAGATGAAGACGGTTGATTACAGCTCGGGCATCGCTGCGCAGCCGGAGCAGCGTTATATGATGATCTGGAATGGCGACACGAAGATTATTCTGGAGCCGAACGCGGAGATGGTTAAGGCGATTCAGAGCATTGCGCCCCGTAAGGTTTTTACGGATTAGCAGAATAAAGTATGGAAAGCAATACTGTCAGTTGAAGGGCTGGCAGTTTTTGTATATGCGCAGCCCCATGCAGAGGAATTATGCCGCTAAAGCAGCGCATGGGGGCGCGGCGAGTAGGGAAGATGAATCTTCTCTGCTCGATTAGATACCTATAATGCGTCAACACAACAAACACAGGAGGAGAGAAGATGGGTCAGATTATTGGCGAAGGAATTACTTTTGACGATGTGCTCTTAGTGCCGAGCTACTCTCAGGTGATTCCGAATCAGGTGGACTTGACAACGAACCTTACAAAGAAAATTCGGCTGAACATTCCCATGATGAGTGCGGGGATGGACACGGTGACCGAGCACAGGATGGCGATTGCCATGGCCAGGCAGGGAGGCATCGGTATCATTCATAAGAACATGTCTATTGAGGCGCAGGCCGAGGAAGTAGATAAGGTGAAGCGTTCCGAAAACGGCGTTATCACAGATCCTTTTTCTCTGACGCCGGAGCACACGCTGGCTGACGCTGACGCGCTGATGGCGAAATTCAGGATTTCCGGAGTTCCGATTACGGAAGGGCGTAAGCTGGTCGGTATCATTACCAATCGCGATTTAAAATTCGAGACAGATTTCAAGAAAAAAATTAAAGAGTCTATGACTTCCCAGAATCTGATTACCGCTAAGGCAGGCATCAACTTAGATCAGGCGAAAGAGATTCTTGCGAAGGCGCGTAAGGAAAAACTGCCTATTGTGGACGATGACTATAATCTGGTGGGACTCATTACCATAAAGGATATTGAAAAGACGATCAAGTATCCGCTCTCCGCAAAGGACAGCCAGGGAAGACTTCTCTGTGGCGCCGGGGTGGGCATTACGGCTAATGTACTGGATCGGGTGAAGGAGCTGATCGCGGCCAAGGTGGATGTGGTGGTGCTGGATTCCGCTCACGGTCATTCCGAGAATGTGCTGAAATGTCTGCGGATGATTAAGGAGAAGTATCCGGATTTGCAGGTGATTGCAGGCAATGTTGCCACGGGAGCGGGCACGAAGGCGCTGATTGAGGCGGGCGCCGATGCGGTGAAAGTGGGGATCGGCCCCGGTTCCATCTGCACGACGCGCGTGGTGGCAGGTATCGGCGTGCCGCAGATTACGGCGATTATGCACGCTTATGAGGCGGCAATGCTTTCCCTGGCCAGCGTGATTCTTGCAAAGCTTTCTCGCGCCGGAAATCATTTTATTCTCTATGTCATTCTTAATATAGTGGTTCTG
>CAJUOE010000163.1 GCA_910587895.1 uncultured Lachnospiraceae bacterium | reverse complement strand
ACGATCTCAATCCTGCGTGGACTGAAAGACCGCTATGAGGTCTTCCATGGCGTGAAGATTACGGACGGTGCGCTCGTTTCGGCGGCGGTACTGTCTAACCGCTATATCAGCGACCGTTTCCTGCCGGATAAGGCCATTGACCTGGTGGACGAGGCCTGTGCGCTGATTAAGACGGAATTGGATTCCATGCCCACAGAACTGGACGAATTACAGCGCAGGGTAATGCAGATGGAGATTGAGGAGGCAGCGCTTAAGAAGGAGGAAGACCGTCTGAGCAAAGACCGTCTGGAAACCTTGCAGCGCGAGCTTGCAGATTTGAAGAACGAATTCCAGACGAAGAAAGCCCAGTGGGATAACGAGAAGAATTCCGTAGAGAAAGTGCAGAAACTCAGGGAAGAGCTGGAAACAATTAACAGTGAAATTGCGAAAGCGCAGCAGAATTATGATCTGGAAAAAGCAGCCGAACTCCAATATGGAAGGAAACCACAGCTGGAGCGTCAGCTGGAGATTGAAGAAGAGCAGGTGAAGAAGAAAGACTTAAGCCTGGTGCATGAAAATGTCAGCGAGGAGGAGATTGCGCGTATCATTTCCCGCTGGACCGGGATTCCGGTGGCAAAACTGACGGAGAGTGAGCGCAATAAGACGCTGCACCTGGACGAAGAACTTCACAAACGGGTGATTGGACAGGAGGAAGGGGTTACGAAAGTCACAGAAGCGATCATTCGCTCTAAGGCGGGCATCAAAGATCCGGGGAAACCCATTGGTTCCTTCCTGTTTCTGGGACCTACGGGCGTCGGCAAGACGGAGCTTGCCAAGGCGCTTGCGGCAAGTCTTTTCGATGATGAGAATAATATGGTGCGTATAGACATGAGCGAGTATATGGAGAAGTATTCCGTCTCCCGCCTGATCGGGGCGCCTCCCGGATATGTCGGTTATGAGGAAGGCGGACAGCTGACGGAGGCGGTGCGCAGAAAGCCATATTCCGTTGTCTTGTTTGACGAGGTGGAGAAAGCGCATCCGGACGTATTTAACGTGCTTTTGCAGGTTCTGGATGATGGAAGGATTACAGATTCACAGGGACGTACCGTGGATTTTAAGAATACGATTTTGATTATGACCTCGAACCTTGGAGCAGACTATCTGCTTGAGGGGATTGAGGAAAACGGAGAGATAACACCGGAATGTGAGGAATCTGTCATGGGTGAATTGCGTGGCAATTTCCGTCCGGAATTCTTAAACCGTCTGGATGAGATCATATTGTTTAAGCCTTTGACCAAGGATAACATCGGCGGCATCATAAACCTTTTGTTGGAAGAATTAAACGGACGCCTGACAGAGCGGGAAATCTCCGTGGCGTTAAGTGACCAGGCCAGACAATTTATTGTGGATAATGGATATGATCCCATTTATGGGGCAAGGCCGCTGAAACGATATCTGCAAAAGACCGTGGAGACTCTTGCGGCAAAGCTTATCCTTGCATCTGAGGTTGGCGCGGGAGATACCATTTTTATAGATGTGGAAGAGGGTGCATTGACAGCGAAATCCCACATATAGTACAGCCCTCATTTCATATATTGCATAGAAACATCTATGGAGTATGCGATGGATGAGTAGAGAAAGATTTTGGACACGGATTTGGAAACATCACACGAAACTGCATCTCTGGGAAAAATGCCTGGTGTTTGACCTGTTTTGCATCTGCCTGGTGTCCGGCGCCGTCATGAGCGGCGTGGGGCACCGAGAGGAATTGACGCAGGGGGTGATGACAGAGGCGCAGGCGCCCCAGGACGGAATCGTACCAGAAAATGCGAAAGAGGAAAAGAAAAAAGTCGCACTTACGTTTGATGATGGGCCGCATCCACAGTATACGGTGGAAATGATGGAAGGCCTGAAAAAGAAAAATGTAAAAGCGACTTTCTTTCTGCTCGGGGAACAGGTAGAGAAACATCCAGAGATTGTAAAGAAGATTTACGAAGAAGGGCACGTAATTGGAAACCATTCCTATAAACATGAACAGTTGAGCAAGCTTACGATGCAAAAGGCGTGTGAGCAGGTCAATCGAACCAATGAACTGATTTATGATATCACAGGTGAGAATCCTGCTTATTTACGTCCACCATTTGGAGACTGGCATGAGAAACTGGACTGCGAGGCAAATATGGTGGAAGTGCTCTGGGATGTGGATACGCTTGACTGGTCCAGCCAGAATCATAACGAGATTGTAAATAAGGTATTAAAAAATGTAAAGGAAAATGATATAATACTCATGCATGACGGTTATGAGACTTCAGTCACGGCTGCCATGGAAATCATAGACACCTTGCGGGAGCGTGGATATGAATTTGTAACTGTCGATGAAATATTGTTTGATTAACCGGTTATTACATATGGTAATCTGAATATTGAGGAACTGAATATACGAAGGAGGAGCCTCCTTATGGATTTATTTGATTATATGAGAGAGCAGAATCAGGAAAAAGACTCGCCGCTTGCCAGCCGCCTGCGTCCGGTTACCCTGGAAGAAGTGGTGGGGCAGCAGCATATCATAGGCAGGGACAAATTGCTTTACCGGGCGATCCAGGCAGATAAGTTAAGCTCCATTATCTTCTATGGGCCTCCGGGGACAGGCAAGACCACGCTGGCGAAAGTCATTGCCAATACGACCAGTGCGGAATTTAACCAGATTAATGCGACTGCTGCGGGGAAGAAGGACATGGAACTTGTCGTGCAGCAGGCGAAGGACAATCAGGGGATGTATGGCAAAAAAACAATATTGTTTATTGATGAGATTCATCGTTTTCATAAAGGACAGCAGGATTATTTGCTGCCCTTTGTGGAGGATGGGACGATTATCCTGATTGGTGCGACGACAGAAAATCCTTATTTTGAGGTAAACGGCGCTTTATTGTCCCGTTCCGTTATTTTTGAGTTAAAGCCGTTATCCGGAGAAGATATTCAAAGCATCCTGCTGCGTGCGCTGACAGATGTGGAGAAGGGGCTGGGTTCCTACCGCGCTGAGATTGCGGAGGATGCCCTGGAATTCCTTGCCGATGCGGCGAATGGCGATGCGCGGGCAGCGTTGACAGCGTTAGAGCTTGGCGTGTTGACGACGCCGCGTGCCAAAGACGGAAAGATCCATATTACGCTGGAGGTTGCCTCAGAATGTATCCAGAAACGGGTCGTGCGTTATGACAAGAGCGGAGACAACCATTATGATACGGTTTCCGCCTTTATCAAGAGTATGCGGGGGTCTGATCCGGATGCAGCCGTGTATTATCTGGCCAGGATGCTTTATGCCGGGGAAGATATTCGGTTTATTGCGAGGCGGATTATGATCTGTGCAGCGGAAGACGTGGGAAATGCAGATGCCAATGCCCTGACGGTAGCGGTCAGCGCAGCCCAGGCGGTAGAGCGCATTGGTATGCCGGAGGCACAGATTATCCTGTCCCAGGCAGTGACTTACGTGGCGTGCGCACCCAAGAGCAATGCAGCATGTGTGGCGATTGGCCGTGCGATGGAGGCCATGAAGCAGACGCAGGCTTTATCTGTTCCGGTTCATTTGCAGGATTCCCATTACCGGGGCGCAAAACAAATCGGACATGGAACCGGGTACCTCTATGCGCATGATTTCCCCAATCATTATGTAAGGCAGCAGTATCTTCCCGATGGCCTTTTTGATGCAAAATTTTATGAGCCTACGGAGAACGGATATGAGAAACAGATTCGGGAACACCTTGCATTTCTAAGAAAGTCCGCAGCAGACGGACAAATGTAAATTTATCAAAGAAAATGCTTTACAATCTGAGGACAATAGTGCATAATATGCCATAGGCAACGAGCAGTGCCAAAACGGACGGAACCAAAATGCCTTCCAGCAGGCAATTTTGAAGAAGGAAGTTTTGACAGGCATTAGATTATAAAACTTCAGGAGGAAATTAAAATGCAGTCATTTCAGGAAATGAGCAAAGAAGAACTATTACAGGAAAAAGAAAAGCTTACGGCAGTTTACCGGAAATATGCAGAAAGCGGGCTAAAACTGGATATGTCCAGAGGAAAGCCTTCTCTGGAGCAGTTGGATATATCAATGGGCATGATGGATGTCCTGAATGGAAATACGGACTTAAAATGTGATGACGGAACAGACTGCCGGAATTACGGCGTCCTGGATGGAATTCAGGAGGCAAAGGTGCTTCTGGGGGATATGATTGAATGTCATCCTGATAATATCATTATCTATGGCAATTCCAGCCTGAATGTCATGTACGATACGATTTCCAGATCCATGACGCACGGTGTGATGGGCAGCACTCCATGGTGCAAGCTTGATAAAGTAAAATTTTTATGTCCGGTTCCGGGATATGACAGGCATTTTGCGATAACGGAATATTTTGGAATTGAGATGATAAATGTTCCCATGCTTTCCACCGGTCCGGATATGGATATGGTGGAAGAGCTTGTGAGTACGGATGACGCCATTAAGGGAATCTGGTGTGTGCCGAAATATTCGAATCCGCAGGGAATTACGTATTCGGATGAGACGGTGCGCCGTTTTGCAAGGCTGAAACCGGCGGCAGAAGATTTCCGCATCTATTGGGATAACGCATATGGCGTGCATCACCTGTACGATATCGACCAGGATCATCTTGTGGAAATTCTTGCAGAATGCAAGCGCGCGGGCAATCCGGATATGGTTTATAAATTCTGCTCCACTTCCAAGATCAGTTTCCCGGGTTCCGGTGTTGCGGCGATTGCGACTTCCGAAAATAATCTGGTGGATATCCGCAAACAGCTGCAGATCCAGACGATAGGGCATGATAAGGTAAATCAGCTCCGCCATGTGAGGTTTTTCAAGGATATCCACGGAATGACAGAGCATATGAGGAAACACGCAGATATACTGAGACCGAAATTTGAGATGATTATAAAAACCTTTGAGCAGGAGCTGGGAGGCCGGGATGCCGGAACCTGGGTTGCGCCGAAGGGAGGGTATTTTATGGCCTTCGAGGCGATGGAAGGATGTGCCAAAGCAATTGTAGCCATGGCAAAAGAAGCCGGGGTTACGATGACTCCGGCCGGGGCGCCTTATCCCTATGGAAAAGACCCCAAAGATTCCACCATCCGTATTGCGCCCTCTTATCCGACTTTGGAGGAGCTTAAGACGGCCACCGATATTTTTGTTACCTGTGTAAAATTAGTTACGATAGATAAAGTCCTGGAGGGTAAGGCAGATACCCCCTAGTCTGCGCAAAGTGTCAAATGAGCAGGAAAGGAAACGTATTATGGAAATGGCAGAAAGGTTAAATGAAGGTGTGGACAGCTGGGAGACGGTAATTTTTTTGTATAATTCCGCTCTGAAGGAAGTGGGGACGAAACTGGAAATCTTAAATGATGAGTTTCGCCATATACACAATTACAATCCGATTGAATACATCAAATCAAGAATCAAGACGCCCGAGAGTATTGTAAAAAAACTTAAGAGAAATGATTATGACAGTACGATAGATAACATGGTGAATCATGTGAATGATATTGCCGGAATCCGGCTTGTATGTTCCTTTACTTCCGATATTTACCGTCTGGCTGAAATGATTGGAAGACAAAATGACCTTACGGTCGTTTCCGTGAAAGATTATATCAAGAACCCGAAAGACAGTGGCTATAAGAGCTATCATATGCTGGTAACGGTACCGATCTTTCTGACGGACCGCGTCATTGACACAAAAGTGGAAATTCAAATCCGCACAATTGCCATGGATTTCTGGGCGAGTCTGGAGCACAAGATTTATTACAAATTTGAAGGTGATGCGCCGGATTATATCAGCCGGGATCTGCGTGAATGCGCCGGGATTGTGTCAATGCTGGATGCCAAAATGTTATCTTTAAATGAAGCGATTTTACAGGCAAAAGAAGAGCAAGAGGAAGAATAAAATATGAAAATAAGTATTTTAACGGAAAATTTAGTATATAAGCGCGGTTTTTTGGCAGAGCACGGCCTTTCCCTGCTGTTGGATACCGGAAAGCAGCGGTATCTTTTTGACACGGGACAGAGCAGGGTATTTGTACAGAATGCATCAAAGCTTAATATCAGCTTAAAAGATTTGGACGGCGTGATTTTGAGTCATGGACATTATGACCACGGCGGTGGAATGGAGCATTGGCAGGAATTTGCAGACGTTCCTGTCTATGTTCAGGAGAAAGCGTTTGAGAAGAAGTATACGGAAAATATACGCACTGGAAAATTGCAGTATATCGGTTTGGAGAATAACGGCGACTGGCAGAGAAGTGCAAATATTGTAGAGTTATCGGGAGGCGGGACGCAGATTTGCGAAAGTGTATATCTGCTTTCTGAGATTCCTTATACCACAGATTTTGAGCCGGTATCGGGCAGCTTTTGGAAGTCGAATGCACAGCATCCGGGAGATGAGCTTCTTGTGGACGCAATGGAAGACGAGCAGATTCTGGTGATTGAGGAAGAGGAGGGGCTTTGTATATTTGCAGGCTGCGCACATGCGGGAATCGTCAATTGCCTGCATTATGTGCAGACGGTTTTCCCGGGCAAGCATATTCATTGTCTTGCAGCTGGAATGCACCTCAAAAACTGTGCGGCTGACCGTATCGAAAAGACAATTCAGACGCTGAAAGCACAGGATATAGATATCGTGATACCGATGCATTGTACCGGGATACGCGCCATTGCGGCTATGCGGGATGCGCTGGGAACTGCCTGCATCTTGCCGGAAGCGGGAAAAGTCATAGAAATTTAACCATAGTATGGAGGATGAGATGAAGCAGAAACAGAAGAAGAGTATAATGTACATATTTCTGGAAGGAGCGGCAGCGCTTGCAGCAATCATGATGTTGGGGATTTTTCCGCTGTATTTCCAGAATAACTATATTGATATGTCGAATGCAAAGCTCAATTTTTTCCGCGTATGTTCGATTGGCCTTGTTTTGGCTGCGATTGTTTTTCTCGGCATGGACAAGCTGCAGCAGTATAAGGATGGGCAGCAGAAGAAACATAATAAAAAGAAGGCACAGGCAAAGAAACAGGATAAGCAGCAGATGGCCAAAGGCGAGGCGGTTCGGACGTGGTTGTCCGGCTTGCCTGTAACGACCTGGTTTGCGGTTATCTTCGTGGCTGGAATTCTGGTAGCGACGATTTTCTCCGTAAATCCAAGGGAATCTTTTCTGGGTCTGGAAGGCAGGAAATTAGGTGCAATTGTATGGCTTTTGTGTATTGCATTTTATGGGCTGTTAGGCAGATATCTGAATTCCAGAAAATGGATGATTTGGGTGTTTTTGATTGGCAATATGCTGGTATGTTTGCTTGCCAACTTAAATTTCTGGGGGGTAGACCCCCTGGGCATGTATGGAAACCTGTCATCAGACCAGCATGGCATGTTTATCAGTACAATTGGAAATATCAATGCCTGCGCCGGCTATCTGTGCATGATTGTACCAGTTGGAATGGCTTTGTATACGCTGGCAAAGGATAAATATATTAAAATTACATCCGTTGTTTTTTTGGTATTTGGTTTTTGTGCCGGCTACTGCACCCACAGCGAGAGCTGGCTTTTAGGGCTGGTAACCGGATTACTGGTATTGCTCTGGTTTGCCATGTGCGATAATGGAAGTATGCAGAAGTTTCTGGAAGTCTGTGGGATTTTCTGGATTAGCAGTGTATTGATGAAAATTTTTACACTCATAGCTACAGCAGCAGATTACAAAAACTATATGTTTTTAAATTTTAATGTGAACGTAATTTTGAATAAGATTATGCTCAATGGATATGTTTTGGCGGCAGAGGGAATACTGATTGCGGGACTTTTATTTCTTGTCTGGAACAGAAGGAAGGCGGGAAAGGAATTGCCGTACCGCATGATGCGAAAAGTTGTTTTTATTGTCGTGGCAGTTGTCGTTGCGGCTGTGGTCCTGATTTTTGCGGCAGCAAATCTTCATAAAGGAACCTGGGAGGGCGCATTTTCAGCCCTGGAGCGTCTGCGTATGCAGGAGTCCTGGGGAAGCGGCAGAGGATATATATGGAAAACGACGGTGGATTCCTGGTTTCAGCTGCCCTTGTGGGATAAGATTATCGGTTACGGTGTAAACTGTTACCATATGTTTATCAATACATATGGCGGGGCGGAAGTTCTTGAATTTTTTGACGGGGCGCAGCTGGTGGATGCCCATAATGAATTATTGCAGATTCTGACTACGATGGGTATTTTGGGAACCGTCGGTTATTTTGGGCTTATCATCAGTGTGCTTGTGAAAGCTGCAAAGAGTGTGACTGTGAAACCTGCAATGCTGATGGGAGTGGTCGCATTGTTTGGCTATCTGGCGCAGGCGCTTGTCAATAACCCTACGGTATTTCTCACGCCATATCTGTTCCTGATGCTGGGAATGATAAAAAGTATGGAGAGAATGGAAGATGCCACAGAGTAAAGAGGTATTGAATCTGGCAGTTTCGATGGGAGAAGAACTGTTGAAAAACGGTGGGGAAATTTACCGCGTACAGGAAACCGTATGCCGCGTCATGGAGGCATACGACGTATGGGATTACAATGTATTTGTTGTGACAAACGGAATCTTTGCTACGGTTCATGAAGAACGTGCAGATGCCGGAAGCATGGTGCGCTACATTCCACTTGGGGATATCAATCTGGAGAAAATTGCCAGTATTAACCAGTTGTCCAGGGAAATCTGCCAGGGGCATTGCAGCCTCAAAGAAGCAAACAGACGGCTGAAGGCATGCAGGCAGGGGGCGGGGGTAAAGGATCTGACCCTGGTATTTGCCTGCGGCATTGAAAGTGCGGGCTTTTGTTTTCTTCTGGGCGGACATTTTACGGATAGTGTATTTTCTTTTTTGCTTGGCATGTTGCTGCAAACGTTTCTTTTGATGGGGACAAAGCGGGGTGTCTCGAAATTTATATTGAATATTCTGGGAAGCGCCATGGTAACGGCGGGCAGCCTTGTACTTTACCGATTAGGGCTGGATATTCTCTATGACCGCATCATAATCGGCGGGATTATTGTTTTGATGCCGGGTGTTGCGCTTGT
>CAJUOE010000162.1 GCA_910587895.1 uncultured Lachnospiraceae bacterium | reverse complement strand
TTGCTGAATCAATGGAATTTTATTCTGCCGTTTTCTGCAATCATGTCTTCCAGATCATCCAATTCGGTTAACATTTCTTCACGGAACTCCTGAATCCGTTCCATGATGTCTTCCAGCAGATCATACAGCTCTTCTCTCTCCTGGAGCAGCGTCTCCACGTTTTTTGACTTCATCCTGCAGTACCTCCTCTCTTTTTATCTATTCCCGCCCCCTGCTTCCGCTTTTTTCAACAGCACTTAACCAGTTTCACGTATTTTCGCTTCCATTCCATCCAGATACCGTTTTTCATGCTCGCTGGGGGAGCGGTATCCACAATGGCTGTGAATCCTGACTGTATTATATAATGCCTCTATATATTCAAATACAAGCCTGTATGCATGGCTGTAATCTGTGATGCGGAACCGGCTGAGCCATTCCCTCTTTATCAGGGCGTGAAAGCTTTCTATGCAGGCATTGTCCCATGGGCAGGATTTCGCCGAATAACTGCGTTCCATACCTCCGGTCGCTTCTGCATAGTCCCCGCAGGTATACTGTACCCCGCGGTCGCTGTGGATGACCAGCGGCTGTGTCACATGCCGCTGCTCTTTCGCCTTTTCCACGGCCTCCAATACCCATTTCGTTTCAAGCGTCTCCCCCAGTGTCCAGGAAATGATCTTCCTCGAATACAGGTCCATGATACTGGCCAGGTATACAAAGCCCCCGGTGGTCCATATGTAGGTTATATCCGTACACCATGCTGCATCCGGCCTTTCCGGCTGGAAATCCCGGTTCAGTATGTTTTTTAGCCCACTGCTGAAATCAGAATCCCTTGTTGTGTGGGTACTGTGTTTCCTGTAACATGCCCGGATACCGATCTCCCGCATATATTTCCCAACGGTCCTTTTGCTTATACTGTCGCCTTTCTGCTGCATCTTTGCAGCTATTTTGGGAGCTCCGTAGATTTCGTGTGATTCCTCATATATTGTCCTGATCTGTGCCATCCGCTGTTCCTTTTTCAACTGGCCGGCTGATGGTATATGGTTTCTGAAAGCGTTATAGCCGCTCCTCGAAACGCCTAAAATCCTCAGCACCCCACTGACATTCAGGCGGCGTTTCCCCTCTTCCCTTAACCGTTTTTCTTCCTGCTCGGTTGCCTGAAAGATAGCCTGTGTCAGTTTCCCAGAATGCCGATGGCTTTTTTTAGTATTTCGAGTGCATCCTTCGTGTCCCTGAGTTCCTTCCTCAGCCGGGCATTTTCCTTCTCCTCATCGCCTCTTTGTTCGCCTCTTTTTTCACCTCTTTTTTCGCCTTCTAACCTTGCTTCTTCTTGCTTAATCTGGATATCCTTTTCATAACTATATTCAGCCATCAACATATTACGCACCTCGCTTCCTTTTCTTTTTAAATATTCTGACAGGATTCCTTTTTCTATACATTCATAAATTGCTCTTTTTATAGCATCCTTTTCTTTCTTATACTTTCGGATAGTCTCTACAAAAATACTATACTCACGCAAAATATCACATTTGCTCAAAAGTTCATGTGCTTTTTCTGTATTGATATTGATTACTTTAACTTTTAATTCCACTTATGTATCAGGCTATCATCTTGAAAGTTTGTATCATGTAATGCATTGTACAGACTTAGCAGATTCTTTTTGGCAGTTTCATCGCTGTAGAATAAATCTACAAACATACTATCTTTGTACTCTCGGTTCTCCTTTCCCATAGACTAACGCTACTTCCATTATTTCTCAACTATAACGATTGAACCTTTGGCTCCGGGGATGGAACCCTTTATCATTAACAAATTGTGCTCGGGAAGCA
>CAJUOE010000161.1 GCA_910587895.1 uncultured Lachnospiraceae bacterium | reverse complement strand
CTTTCCATAGCGCTTTTATGTGCAAAGTGTACACATTGCGTAGCAATGTGTACCTTTTGAACAAGTTATATTATAGAGAGCTCTTCGTGCGACAGCCCCGACAATTGCATATAGGTTCAAATTATAAGTGAACAGTAAGTATTTCCAGGGAGGTGATAATCCCCCAAGCCACAGACAAAAGTCCCTTTGGGGACGAATGACAGCTTTGCTGGCATGTCTGTGGCTTGGGGTTCTGAATAATTACATATTTTCAAAATAATTTTTCAATAATATTATTTCTAAATCGGGAAATTGTGTGATATACTATAGTGGAATTGTTTTATTTCAGTGGAAGTGGGCCTGCCCGCTTTGTTCATGACTGGCAAAGCTACATAGAAAGGATTAAAAAAATTATGTTGGAGATAATAAAAGCGATCATATACGGTATTGTGGAGGGAATTACGGAATGGCTGCCAATCAGCAGCACCGGACACATGATATTGCTGGAGAAAATCATGCCGATGAAGGTGTCGGAAGAGTTTTGGAGTATGTTTCTGGTCGTGGTGCAGCTGGGGGCGATTCTCGCCGTGGTATTGATGTTCTGGAAGAAGATTTTTCCGTTTCATTTTACGCGCAGGGAGAAGGTTGACCGGGATATCATGGAGCTGTGGGGGAAGATTCTGGTTGCCTGTGTTCCGGCGGGCGTGGTAGGCGTCGTGTTTGGAGACTGGCTGGATGAACACCTCTATAACTTCTGGGTGGTTGCAGTGATGCTGATTGTTGTGGGAATTGTCTTTATCTTTGTGGAGAATCGCAACAAACACACGAAGCCTGTGATTCGGCGCACGAAAGACCTTACCTGGCAGGTTGCCTTGATTATCGGGCTGTTTCAGCTAGTGGCAGCAATATTTCCGGGAACTTCGCGTTCCGGAGCGACGATTATCGGGGCGCTGATGATTGGCGTTTCAAGGACAGTGGCGGCGGAGTTTACCTTTTATCTGGCGATCCCGGTCATGTTCGGGGCAAGCCTGTTGAAACTTGTTAAATTCGGTTTTGCATTTTCCGGCCAGGAACTGGCAATCCTGCTGGTGGGAATGGCGGTTTCCTTCCTCGTGTCGGTGGTGGTGATCCGTTTCCTGATGGGATATATCAAAAAGCATGATTTCAAGGTGTTTGCCTGGTACCGGATATTTCTCGGCGCATTGGTGCTTTTGTATTTTGGGGTGTTGTCGGGAATGGTGGAATAGCTTACATAGGATAAAGGAGACAGGATCATGTTTGTAATTGCAGGACTGGGGAATCCTTCCCTGAGATATGACGGCACCCGTCACAATATCGGATTTGACGTGGTTGATATGCTGGCGAAGAAATACCGTATTCGCGTAAAGGATAAGAAACATAAAGCATTGTGCGGCATGGGTGTGATAGAGGGGCAGAAGGTGCTGCTGGTAAAACCGCAGACGTTTATGAACCTGAGCGGAGAGAGCATCGGCGCCGTCCTGAATTTTTATAAATTACAGCCGGAGACGGATTTGATTGTGGTTTACGATGACATCAGCCTTGTACCGGGCAGGCTGCGCATCCGCAAAAAAGGCAGCGCCGGGGGGCATAATGGGATGAAAAATATTATCAGCCACCTGGGCACGCAGGAATTTGGGCGGATTAAAATAGGCGTAGGGGAAAAGCCGCAGGACTGGGATCTTGCGGATTATGTGTTGAGCCGACCTTCCAAAAAAGACCGGTTGTTGATGAAGGAGGCCTGTGAGAAGGCGTGTGATGCGGTTGAAATGATGGTGCAGGGGAAGACGGATTTGGCGATGAATGAGTTTAACTGAAAAGGGAGGCAGTATGAGGAGTTTTACAGAGCCACTGTTAGAGCTTGAAGAATATAATAAATTAAAAAAAGAATTAATAAATGGAAAAGGGATCGTGCAGGTTTCCGGGTGTATAGACACCCAGAAGCCTCATTTCATGTATAGTATTTTGGGCGAGGGGCGCAGCGGGCTTGTGGTTACGTTTCAGGAGCAGAAGGCACGGGAATTATATGAAAATTACCGTTTTTTTGACCGGAATGTGGTCTACTATCCGCCGAAGGATGTGCTGTTTTACCAGTCCGATATCCGGGGAAACCTTCTGACGGCAGAACGCCTTATGGCGGTGAAAGCGCTGATGGAACAGGAGCAGATCACGGTGATTACGACTTTTGACGCCCTGATGGACAGGGTGATGCCTTTGCCTGTAATTGCAGAGGGTGTTCAGGTGTATGCGCTGGCGGATGAGCTGGATATGGAAGAGGTGAAACATACACTGGTGCATATGGGATATGAGCGCAATTATCAGGTCGAGAGCGCCGGGCAATTTGCCGTGCGGGGTGGGATTCTTGATATTTTTCCCCTGACGGAGGAGAATCCATACCGCATTGAGCTTTGGGGCGATGAGATAGACTCGATTCGCAGTTTTGATGTTTTAAGCCAGCGTTCCATAGAAAATCTGCAGCAGGTGCGGATTTATCCGGCGAGCGAAGTTGTTCTTTCGAAGGAGCGGGTGCAGCGCGGGCTTGAGAAGATGGAGCAGGAGAAGGAACGCCTGTATGAATCTTTTCGAAAGGAAATGAAGACGGAAGAGGCGCACCGTTTAAAGACGATGGTGGAGTCGCTGGCGGAAGAAGTGCGGGAGCTTGGACAGGGCGCGGGGCTGGACAGCTTTCTGACTTATTTTGCCAGGGAGACCGTCTCGTTTTTGGATTACTTTGACCGGGAAAACACGGTTGTATTTTTGGATGAGCCGGCAAGGATTGCGGAAAAGGGACGCGTCATTGGACAGGAATTTTCGGAGAGTATGCAGCATCGTCTGGAAAAAGGCTATATCCTGCCGGGGCAGATGGAAGCCATGTATTCCGGAGAAGAAATACTTGCAAAAATGCAGATGCAAAAATGTGTGGCTCTGACAACGCTGGATTACAATGTAAATGAATTAGAAATTAAAACAAGATATAATATAAATACAAGAACGGTCAACCCCTATAACCGCAGTTTTGATTTGCTGGTAAAAGATTTGCAGCTCTATCGGAAGAAGAAATACCAGGTGATCCTTCTGTCAGGTTCCGGAACAAGGGCCAAACACCTGGCAGAGGATTTGCAGGCGGAGGGACTGAACTGTTTTTACAGTGAGGATTATGACCATTCGGTACAGCCGGGAGAGGTGATGGTTGCCTATGGCAAGCTGAAAAAGGGGTTTGAGTATCCGGATTTACAGTTTGTGGTGATTTCGGAAAGTGATATTTTTGGCGAGGAGAAGAAACGGAAGAAGAAACGCAAAATTTATGAGGGAGAGAAAATTCAGAGTTTTACGGATTTGAGCGTGGGTGATTATGTCGTGCATGAGCAGTACGGTGTAGGCATTTACCGGGGGATTGAGAAGATTGAAATTGAAAAGACAGCCAAGGATTATGTAAAGATTGAATATGACAAGGGCAGTACCCTGTATGTTCTTGCGACACAGCTTGAGGCGATTCAGAAATATGCCGGGGCGGAGGCGAAGAAACCGAAGATCAACCGCCTAGACGGCCAGGAGTGGAAGAAGACGAAGAGCCGCGTGCGGGGCGCGGTGAATGAGATCGCAAAAGAACTGGTGGACCTCTACGCGACAAGGCAGCAGACGGAAGGGTTCGTGTATGGACCGGACACGGTCTGGCAGAAAGAATTTGAGGAATTGTTTCCATTTGAGGAAACAGAAGACCAGGCGCTGGCGATTGAGGCGACGAAACGCGATATGGAGAGCAAAAAGATCATGGATCGCCTTATCTGCGGCGACGTGGGTTACGGAAAGACAGAGATTGCCATTCGCGCAGCATTTAAAGCGGTGCAGGAGGGGAAACAGGTGGCATATCTCGTTCCCACCACAATTCTGGCGCAGCAGCATTATAATACGTTTGCGCAGCGGATGAAGGATTTTCCGGTGCGCGTGGATTTGATGTGCCGTTTCTGTACGTCTGCGCAGATGAAAAATACCGTGGCGGACTTAAAGCGCGGCATGGTGGACATTGTGATTGGCACGCACCGGATTTTGTCGAAAGATGTGGAATTTAAGGATTTGGGGCTGCTCATCATTGATGAGGAGCAGCGTTTTGGCGTGACGCACAAAGAGAAAATCAAACAGATGAAGAAAGATGTGGATGTGCTGACTTTGACGGCGACCCCGATTCCAAGGACATTGCACATGAGCCTGATTGGAATCCGGGATATGAGCGTTTTGGAGGAGCCGCCGATGGACAGACTTCCCATCCAGACGTATGTGATGGAGTACAATGAGGAGATTGTGCGCGAGGCGATTCATCGGGAGCTGGCGCGCGGCGGGCAGGTATTTTATGTATTTAACCGTGTCAATCAGATTGTGGAGATTACCTCGAAGATTGCCGGGCTGGTGCCGGAGGCGAACGTCGCGTTTGCCCATGGGCAGATGAAGGAGCGCGAGCTGGAAAATATCATGTACCAGTTTATCAATGGCGAGATTGACGTTCTGGTGAGCACGACCATCATTGAGACCGGGCTTGATATTTCAAATGTCAATACCATGATTATTCACGATGCGGATAATATGGGGCTGTCGCAGCTCTACCAGCTCCGCGGCCGGGTGGGGCGTTCCAATCGAACGGCCTATGCGTTCCTTATGTATCGCAGGAACAAGATGCTTAAGGAGGTGGCGGAGAAACGGCTGTCTGCGATTCGCGAATTTACGGAGCTGGGCAGCGGGTTTAAGATTGCCATGCGCGATTTGGAAATCCGGGGAGCCGGGAATCTGCTGGGCGCGCGCCAGCACGGCCATATGGAGGCGGTAGGCTATGACCTGTACTGCAAGATGCTGAATGAGGCGGTCAAGAACCTGAAAGGGGAGTCCGCGCCAGAACAGTTTGAGACGACGCTGGAATTGAATGTCGATGCCTTCATACCACCGGCTTACATCCCCAATGAATTTCAGAAACTGGATATTTACAAACGGATTGCCGTGATTGAAAACCGCGAGGAGAGCGAGGAAATGATGGAGGAATTGATTGACCGTTTCGGGGAACCGCCGAAATCCGTGGAGAACCTTCTGACAATCGCAAGGCTGCGGGCAAAGGCACATACGTGTTATTATACGGAAATCAAAGAGATTTCTGATAAAATTAAATTTGTATTTTACTATCTTGCCAAAATAAATCCTGCCAATATTATGGCGATGGCAGAAAAGTATGAGGGGGCGTTAAAATTTGTCCGTGATGCAAAAGCACCCTACTTTGAATATGACAGGAATAACAATTCCAGGCAGAAAGCGCTGGGGGCGCTGGAACAGGTGGAGATGATACTGGAGGACACCAGGGAGCTTTTGTTGGAAGAAAATCTGGAATAAAAAACAGTTTGGCCCATGTCCCTTAAACAAGCCACAGACCGCCTGAACTATATGAAAAAAGTGTGAAATCCTGCAAAAACAGTTGCTAGCAGGAAAAAAAAGAACTATAATACACTTATATGCGCCGGAAGAACCGGCAGAAATTTTGTCACGGCAGGCAGTTTGTGGCAGAGAAAGATACGCACAGGAGGATATTATGAGAGCAAGAAAATTACTGCCGTTGCTTATGGCAGCGGTATTGGGTGTATCTGCGTTGAGCGGATGCGGCAATAGTATTGATGCAGGCAAAACGGGAGCGACGCTGGACGGGCAGGAGATTTCCCTGGGATTCATGAATTTTATGGCCAGATACCAGCAGGCAATTTACGATGGCAACTTTGCTTCCATGTTTGGACAGGATCAGGACATCTGGGGACAGAATTTCTTTGAGGAGGACGTGGATTCCGAGACTTCCGTAAAGAAGAGCGTGGCGGATTCCATTGAAGAATATTATTTGCTGGAGAAACATATGTCCGATTATAAAGTGGAAATTACAGACGAGGAACTTTCCGCTATGGACGTTGCGGCTGAGAAATTTATGGAGGATAATACCAAATCGGCAATCAACCAGCTGGGTGCAACGAAGGATTATGTTAAGGAAATGCTGCGCCTGACCACGATTCAGTCCAAGATGCGAAACGCCATCCATGCGGAGGTAGATACGGAGGTATCGGATGAGGAGGCTGCGCAGAAGAAGATTAGTTATGTACAGGCTGCCATCAACTCCACCACGGATGAAGAAGGAAATAAAGTAGATTACACAGATGAGGAAAAGGCGGAAAATAAGCAGAAGATAGAGACGTTCCAGAAGTCGGCGAAGGATGATTTCGAGGGCGCGGCGGAGACAGCGGGCTATACTGCATCGACTGCCACCTTTGGCGATAATGACGAGAGCTATACCTTGGACGACTCCGTGATTGAGGCTGCGAAGAAATTAAAGGAAGGCGAAATCAGCGAGGTCATCACTACGGATGATAATTACTATGTGGTGCGCATGGACAGCTTGTTTGATGAGGAAGCCACAGAGAATAAGAAGAATTCCATCGTCACAGACCGTAAGAATGACCATTACACAGAAGTCTGCGATAAATACAAAGAAGGCGTGAAATACGAGATAAATGAGGAAGAATGGGCGAAAGTAAAATTTGACGAATTGTTCTCCATCAAGGCAACGGAAGAGGCTGAAGATGATGCGCAGACAGAAGGAACGTCGGATGATGCGCAGGCGGAAGACGGCGGAGATGACACACAGGCAGAAGGCAGTGGAGATGACGCGCAGGCAGAAGACGCCGGGGATGACGCAGCAGCAGAAGATTCGGATAAAGAGGAATAAGATAAGTGTAGAGTGGAAAGGGTATGAGAGACGGAGAACTATCGTTTCCATACCCTTTTTGTTTCAGGGAAGTGCGGTAAGCCTGCCCGCTTTGCCTGTCACAGGAAAGGAAATGGAATGAAAAAAATATGCCAGGCAGCAATCCTTGCGGCTGTAATCCTGGTTCTTTTGGGAGGATCCGCCCTGCATTACCGGACACGGGGACCGCAGAGGTACGAGGGACAGTTTTTTGGCTGTTTCGATACGGTGACAACAATTACCGGATATGACACAAGCCAGGAAGCATTTTCGGAGAAAATGGAATTGCTGGAGGAGAGGCTGCTCCATTACCATCAGCTGTACGATATTTACCATACGTATGACGGGATCAACAATCTCAAGACGATTAACGACGCAGCAGGCGAAACTGCCGTGGAGGTCGGGGAAGAAATTATGGATTTGCTGAAACTCGGCAGGCAGATGTATGTTATGACCGATGGCAAGCTACAGATTGCATATGGCAGCGTGCTCTCGCTGTGGCATGAATACCGTGAAGAGGGACTGCGAAAGCGGCGGACTGCCAAACTGCCTCCAGAGGAGGAGCTTGCCAGGCGCGCGGCGCATACCAATATGGATTTTCTGATGCTGGATGAGGAGAAGTCCACCGTTTACCTTGCGGATGCGAAGATGTCCCTGGATGTTGGGAGCATAGGAAAAGGTTATGCCGTGCAGAAACTGGCGGAATATGCCAGGGAGATTGGCATGGAGCACGCATTGATTTCCGTAGGCGGGAATGTGTGCGCTGTAGGCGGGAAAGCAGATGGCACGCCCTGGAACGTAGGCGTGGAAAATCCGGATACCGACAGTGAGAAAGCATATCTGGCGACAGTCGGACTTTTCGATGACTGCGTGGTTACCAGCGGAGATTATCAGCGGTATTATGAAGTAGGCAATCAGCGTTACTGCCATATTATTGACCCGGATACCAATATGCCGCCGGATTTTTTTGCTTCCGTTACCGTACAGGCGAAGGATTCCGGGATTGCCGATGGGCTTTCAACGGCGTTGTTTAACATGAGGTATGAAAAAGGGCTGGCTATGGTAGAGAAATTGCAGGACGTGGAGGCCATGTGGATTGGAAAGGATGGAGAAATCCGCTATTCCAGCGGGTTTAAAGCCAATGAAAAAAAATGATGTAATTTTGATTGCGGTGATTCTTGTACTTGCGCTGGCTGTTTTTGGCGGAGTGTCATTTTATTCCACGCTTACGACAAATGAGCCTCAGGCCGTTGTCTACCTGGACGGCGAGGAGTGGGGCCGGTATCCATTGTCAAAGGATGCCGTAGTAGAAATCCGCCAGGAGAACGAACGTTACAATATTCTGCAAATCCGGGAGGGGAAAGCAGATATTACGGGGGCCTCCTGTCCGGACAGAATCTGTGTCAATCACCGTCCGGTAAGCCGGCAGGGCGAGAGTCTGGTATGTCTGCCGAACCGGGTAGTGGTGGAGATTCAAAACGGAGTGGAATCGGAAGTTGACGCAGATACGAATTAGCGTTTCGCGGACGGGGGACGGTGTTATGGCGAAGAAAGTTGCTTACCTGGGAATGCTCACGGCATTGGCATTTGTATTTTCTTATATTGAATTCCTGCTGCCTCTGAATTTTGGCGTACCGGGAATAAAACCTGGTCTGGCTAATCTGGTGGTGATTGTGGCATTGTATATGCTCAATGTGCGTACGGCATGTGCGTTATCGTTCGTGCGCATCCTGCTTACTGGTCTGACATTTGGAAATCCGGCAAGCATGATTTACAGCCTTGCAGGTGGAATGTTAAGTCTTGCTGTAATGATTTTGGCGAAACGGTGCAATCTATTTTCCGTTACCGGCGTCAGTGTGCTGGGCGGCGTATTCCATAACGTAGGACAGATAGTGGTTGCAATTCTTGTGGTAGAGACGAAGAGCCTCCTGTATTACCTTCCGGTGCTGATTATATCCGGAACGGTAACAGGCGCTTTGGTCGGGATTTTGGCAGCTATATTAATTCGACATTTAAATAAAATGAAGGAATTGTTATGAAAAAATTATATGTATATTTAAATAATTACAAGAAAGAATGTGTGTTAGCGCCTTTGTTTAAAATGCTTGAGGCGTCCTTTGAATTGATTATACCGTTGGTGGTGTCTGCAATCATTGATGTGGGGATTGCCAATGGAGATGGAAATTATATCGGGCGCATGTGTCTTGTGATGGTGGCGTTGGGGCTGTGCGGCCTGGTGAGTTCCGTGACGGCGCAGTATTTTGCGGCAAAAGCGGCGGCGGGATTTGGCACGAAAGTTCGCCATGCGCTGTTTTCCCATATTCAGGGGTTTTCCTTTTCTGAGATTGACAAGATGGGAACAGCCACATTGATTACGCGAATGACAAGCGATATCAATCAGGTGCAGTCCGGGGTCAACATGGTGCTGCGGCTGTTTTTGCGCTCTCCGTTCATCGTCCTGGGCGCTATGGTGATGGCGTTTACGATTGATGTGAAGGCGGCGTTGATTTTCGTGGTGACGATTCCTTTGCTGTCTTTTGTGGTGTTTGGCGTGATGGCAATTAGCATTCCTTTGTACCGGAAGGTGCAGGAACGGCTGGAGCGGGTGCTTGGCATTACCCGGGAAAACCTAACCGGGGCACGCGTCATCCGGGCTTTCCATAAGGAAGAGGAGGAAAAGGAGCGCTTTGAGGAAGGGCTGGAAAATCTCACCTCCATGCAGACATATGTAGGGAAAATCAGCGCGTTTTTGAATCCGGTTACCTATGTGATCATCAATGCCGCCACGCTTGTTTTGCTCTATACCGGAGCGGTGCAGGTCAATCTGGGGAACCTCACGCAGGGAGAAGTCGTGGCGCTGGTAAATTACATGTCGCAGATTCTGGTGGAGCTAATCAAGCTTGCCAACCTGATTATCACCATCACCAAGGCAGTTGCCTGTGCGAGGCGCGTATCGTCGGTGCTGGAACTTAAAAGCACTATGCCGGCGGAGCCTTCTGGTCGGGAGAGTGAAGATGATAAAGATGATAAAGATGTTATGGTGCAGTTTTCCCATGTGGGGCTGACGTATCAGGGTGCAGGCGCGGAGAGTTTGTCTGATATTGACTTTTCGGTCAAAAGGGGCGAGACGGTAGGCATCATCGGCGGTACAGGTTCCGGGAAGACCTCTCTCGTACATTTGATTCCGCGGTTTTATGACGCAACGCGCGGGGAAATTTTAGTAGACGGCAAAAATGTCAAAGATTATCCGCTGGAAGAACTGAGACAGAAAGTCGGCATTGTCATGCAAAAGGCCGTGCTGTTTCAGGGAACGATCCGTGAAAACCTTTGCTGGGGCAAGGCAGATGCTACGGAGGGAGAACTTAGAAAGGCGCTAGAGACGGCGCAGGCAAAGGAAGTTGTGGACGGTAAGGAAGGAAAACTGGACGCGCCGGTGGAACAGGGCGGCAAGAATTTCTCCGGCGGGCAGCGGCAGCGGCTTACGATTGCCCGTGCGCTGGTGCGAAAACCTGAGATTTTAATTCTTGATGACAGCGCGTCGGCGCTCGATTATGCCACGGACGCCAGGCTGCGCAAGGCAATCCGTGAGATGGAGGAGGCGCCGACCGTGTTCATCGTGTCGCAGCGGACGTCTTCCATTCAACATGCGGATAAGATTATTGTGCTGGACGACGGGCAGGTCGCTGCAGTGGGCGTCCATGAGCAGTTGCTGGAGTCCTGTGAAGTTTACCGGGAAATCTATGATTCCCAGTATAAGAAACAGTAAAATGTCGTTGGAGGTTCTGTATGAAAAACAAAAAAAGCCAATTGCAGACACTGAAAAAAGTGTTGACATACATTCAGTCGTACCGGATTTTTCTGGCATTGTCATTGATTTTTGCTGTTGTGACAGTGGCATCTACCCTGTATTTTCCGGTTCTGACCGGACAGGTCATCGACCATATTCTCGCGCCCGGGCAGGTAGAATTTTCCATAATTACGGATTTGCTCTGGAAAATGGGGCTGCTCATCCTTGTGACCGCGCTGGCGCAATGGCTGATGAATGTCTGTAACAACAAAATTACCTATGAGGTTGTGCAGGACGTGCGCCGGGAGGCGTTTGCCAAAATAGAAATCCTTCCGCTGAAATTTATCGACGCACATTCCCACGGAGAACTTGTAAGCCGTGTCATTGCAGACGTAGACCAGTTTGCAGACGGTCTTCTGATGGGATTTTCCCAGTTGTTTACCGGGGTAATCACGATTTTGGGAACTTTGCTGTTTATGTTAAGCATCAATGTGAAAATTACGCTGGTGGTTGTGCTGGTGACGCCGGTATCCCTGTTTGTGGCAAGCTTTATCGCCCGCCGGACGTTTTCAATGTTCATGCTCCAATCGACGACGCGCGGAGAGCAGACGGCGCTCATCAATGAGATGATTGAGAACCAGAAAGTTGTGCAGGCGTTTTCCAAAGAAAAAGACGTGATGGAGAAGTTTGATGAAATCAACGGCAGGTTGGAGCGGGCGTCGCTTCGGGCTACCTTTTTCTCCTCGCTGACGAATCCGGGTACGCGTTTTGTCAACAGCCTGGTATATACCGGGGTTGCGCTTGTGGGTGCGTTCCTGGCAATGGCCGGAAACGGCGTGCTCACAGTCGGGCAGCTTTCCTGTTTCCTCAGTTATGCCAACCAGTATACCAAACCATTCAATGAGATTTCCGGCGTGGTCACCGAACTGCAGAACGCATTGGCCTGTGCGGAGCGCATTTTTTCCCTGATTGCGGAGGAGCCGCAGACACCGGAGCCGGAATCCGCAGAGACGCTCTCGGACGTAAAGGGAAATGTAAATCTTGAGCACGTGTATTTCTCTTATTCCCCGGATAAAAAGTTGATTGAGGATTTCAATCTGGACATCAAACCGGGACAGCGGGTGGCGATTGTGGGGCCGACCGGCTGCGGCAAGACGACGATTATCAACTTGCTGATGCGTTTTTACGATGTGGACAGCGGCAGCATTCGGGTAGAGGATAAGGATATCCGCGCCGTGACGCGGAAAAGCCTGCGGGAGAGCTATGGCATGGTATTGCAGGAAACCTGGCTGAAGGCCGGGAGCATCCGGGAAAATCTTGTGATGGGCAAACCGGATGCCACGGAGGAAGAAATTCTGGCCGCGGCGAAAGCGTCCCATGCGCACAGTTTTATCAAGCGGCTGCCAGATGGTTATGATACGGTGATTGGCGAAGAGGGGGGCAGCCTGTCCGTCGGGCAGAAACAGCTTTTGTGCATCGCACGCGTGATGCTCTGTCTGCCGCCGATGCTGATTTTGGACGAGGCGACTTCCTCGATTGACACGAGGACGGAAATGAAAATACAGAATGCATTTGCAAAGATGATGGAGGGGCGCACCAGTTTTATTGTAGCGCACAGGCTGTCCACGATTCAGGAGGCCGATATAATTCTTGTGATGAAGGATGGACATATTTTAGAACAGGGAAACCATGAAGAACTGCTGAAACAGGGGGGATTCTACTCAGAACTGTATAACAGCCAGTTTGCGGTATAGGAAGCGCATGTTGTAAAGGGAGGAGAATGGGATGTTAAAAATTTTTGTGGTGGAAGACGAGCCTTTCATCCGCAAGGGGATTATCATGTATATCCAGAGGGGAGACCCTGAATTTGTGGTTGTGGGGGAGGAAGGCGATGGAAAGAGCGCTTATTCCCAAATACTGCAAACGAGGCCGGACGTATTGCTTACGGATATCCGGATGCCGTATATGGGGGGACTGGAGCTGGCGGAGGAGGCCAAAAAGCATCTGCCGGATTTGAAGGTCATAATCATCAGCGGCTACGATGATTTTACATATGCGAGCAAGGCGATTCATATCGGGGTGGTGGATTATCTGCTGAAACCCATTCTGGAAGATGCGCTGCTTGCAGCCATTCGAAAAGCAAAGGACGAAATCGCAAAGGAGCGAAAAGACGTTAAAAGAGAACGGGAAATGGACGAGGCAAGCGCGGGATTTTTTGGCGATGCGGGCGTTTCGCTTGCTTTGAAACAGGTGGATATCAAAAGCTGGGCGAAGGATTCCGTAGAGCTGTTTCTGAAAAAAGGGCTGGAAGACGAGGCGGGGAAATTTGTGGATCGGTATCTGGAATGCGTGGGGAGCGATAACATGAAATCCCTGATATTCCGGCAATATATGGTGATTGACATGCAGCTTCAGGCGGTGCGGTTTTTGGACAGCCTGGGAGCCGGGGAATATACAGGGGACGTCATCTGCGCAGAACAAGAACTTGCCGGATATGTGAAAACGCTGGAGTCGAGCAGGGATTATATGGTATCCATGCTGGCGGGCTGTCTTGCGGTGCGTGATGAATTATCTGAAAACCCATATACGGCGATGGTGGAAAAGGCAAAAGAGTATGTGGGGACGCATTATGGCGTGGAGATATCCCTGGGTTTGGCTGCCGAATATGTGGGAGTAAGCGCAAGTCATTTCAGCAGGATATTCAGCCGGGAGGCGGGAATCACATTTATCGAATATTTAACGCAGGTACGCGTGGAGCGCGCCAAAGAGCTGCTGCGCTGCACGAATAAGAAAATAGCGGAAATCGCGCAGGAAATCGGTTACCGCGACACCAGGTATTTTTATACATTGTTCAAGAAAAACGTCGGCTGCACGCCGAGGGAATACAGGAAGAAAGAAAATCAGGACGTATGATAAATGCGTTCTTTTTTTGTTTAGCAAGAAAACAAACATATTTCGCATCAAAACAAACAAAATGGCGTCTATAAGAATTCTGGAGCAAGAAAACCACAGGAATTTCATAAGGAAATCGGTATTTATTTCCATGTTATCTTGATACAATAAAACTATTGTATGTAAGGAAGGGTATCGTAATAAGGAGGAAAGACATGAAAAATTGGAAAGAAATGGCAAGAAGACTGGCCGGTGGCCTGTTGGCAGTCTGTGTAGCCGTTGGGGCGTTACCCACTGTTTCCCATGCGGATAACCCCATTGCACAGAATATTTATACGGCAGATCCGGCGCCCATGGTATACGATGACACCATGTATATCTATACGGGGCATGATGAGGACAATTCGACGTGGTATACCATGAATGACTGGAGATGTTATTCCAGTAAAGATATGGTAAACTGGACCGACCACGGCACGGTTCTGACATTGGATGATTTTGACTGGGTCAAGTCGGACGCCTGGGCGGGGCAGTGTATTGAGCGCAACGGTAAGTTCTATTTCTATGTTCCGGTTACCGCTAAGACGGGACAGACGGCAATCGGCGTGGCTGTGGCGGATACCCCGATTGGTCCTTTTGAAGATGCCATCGGAAAGCCTTTGATTACGACGAAAGAGGGCGGGGATATTGATCCCAGCGTGTTTATCGACAATGATGGACAGGCATACCTCTACTGGGGCAATCCGGCGCTCAAGTATGTAAAGTTAAATGAGGACATGGTGAGCTATGAGGGAGAGGTTGTGACGGTGCCGCTGACGATAGAGGGATTCCGCAAGCGCGAGCAGGAGCCGGACGCACAGCCCAAGCGGGAAACGCTGTACGAGGAAGCGCCCTGGATCTACCGGCGCGGGGATATCTATTATCTCGTGTATGCGGCTGATTTGCCGGAACATATTGCGTATTCCACCAGCACTTCTCCGACTGGCCCATGGCTATTTGGCGGCGTTATCATGCCTACACAGGGAGGAAGTTTCACCAACCATCCGGGCATTGCTGATTTTAAAGGGCATTCCTATTTTGTATACCACAACGCAATGCTTCCGGGAGGCACAGGATTTATGCGTTCGGTTGCCGTAGGAATTTGAATACACGGCAGACGGCAAAATCCCGGAGATTAATATGACCAAAGAAGGGCCGGACGCGATAGAGACGCTCAATCCCTATCAGCGGACGGAGGCAGAGACGATTGCCTGGGGCAACGGCATTGAGACTGAGAAGTGCAGCGCCGGCGGCGTCAATATCTGCGATATTCAGAATGGCGATAATATCAAAGTGGAAAATGTAGATTTCGGAGAAGACGGGGCAGGCGTCTTTACCGCGTCCGTTGCCTGCGGCAACCAGCCGGAAATCCAGAAGGGCGGCAGTGTGGAACTGCGCCTGGACAGCGCGACTGGCACGTTGGTCGGAGAACTGCCGGTGTCTTATACCGGTGGCTGGGATAGCTGGAAAGAAAAGAGTACGGCGGTTTCTGGCGTATCGGGCGTCCACGATCTGTTTTTCGTATTCAAGGGCGACCATGAGGGAGATTTGTTCCACATGGACTACTGGAAATTTACGGAGAAAGGGACGAAGGAGCTGGCGGCTGTCAGTGCGTCCATCAGTTCTCATAAAATTGATACGGCAGAGGGTTCAAACACAGCGCAGGTAAACGTAAAGGCCATCTATGCGGACGGCAGCAGCCAGGATGTGACGGAAAGCGCACAGATAGTGGTCAGCCCGGATAACGGCGTTGCCGAAGTGGAGGCAGGTACCGGAAAGGTGACGGCGAAGAAGTATGGAGAGGCTCAGATTGCCGCGACCTACCAGGGCAAGACGGGTACGGTAGACCTGCTGGTAACGGATTTGAACAAGGAACTGGCAGTAGAGAGCCTGAGGTTACAGAAGAATGTAATAGAAGTGAAGGCAGGAACCAGCGAGGACATCACGGTTACGGCGGTATTTGCGGATGGACATACCGAGGACGTTACGGCAAAGGCAACTTATACGGTTGCAGATACAGGAATTGCAGAAGTTGCTGGCGGCAAGGTGACGGCGAAGAAGATTGGCGAGACGGATGTGGTAATTAAATACCGCCATAAGCTGGGCGAAGAGAAAACGGTAACGCTGAAGGTAGTAGTCCCCCCGGTAAATCCATTTGAGAGAGTGGAGGCGGAGTCATATAACGATTCGCAGGGAGATATGAAGAAGTATGGCTGTGCAGACGAGGGCGGAACAGATATGGTCGGCAACATCAACGCCGGCAACTGGCTTAAGTATACAAATATCGGCTTTGGAGACGGTGCAAAGATATTAAGCGCCAGGGTTGCCTGCGGGGGCACGTCGGGATTCGAGGTAAGGCTCGACAGCCCGGATGGCAAGTTGATTGGAACGGTGGAAGTGCCGGCTACCGGCGGGTGGGATACCTACCAGACGGTAAGCGCTAACCTGGACGAGGCAGTTGGCACGCATGACGTGTACCTGGTGTTCCGGGGAGCAGTCAACTTCAACTGGTGGCAGTGTTCTGCAAGGAGAGATGAGCAAAACTCCTGTATCGCATCGTTTAGCTTTGACGAGGATGGTACGGGATTCGTGGATGAGAATACCGGGGCAAAGGCGCTGGCAAAAGGAACCAACGAGCTTTCCGGCAATGAGAAAATAGCAGGAAAATCCCTGCATCTGGACGGAACGGGCAGCAATTTCCTGACCGTACAGGATGTGGACGGACGCAGCCTGCTTGCAGATTATGAGGAGGTTACCGTTTCTTACTGGAGTAAGGTAGACGGCACGAAGAGCAGTACGAACTGGGGCTTTATCGTCAACCGGGCAGATGCAAAGGTCAGTGCAAGGAAATATATCGGCACTATCGAGCGCGGAAACTCCGTAGTTCTTGAAAGATGTAAGGATGGAACAGGTACTTCCTGCATCTCCCAGGCGACGACGAAGAACGATATCCCCAACAATGAGTGGAAACTTGTAACAGCGGTATTTACGGAAAACGAGACGAAATTATATATCAACAAAGAGTGCGTAACCACCCAGACGGATAAGAAACTCAGTGATGTTTTTGGCGGAGACAGCATATTCCAGATTGGTAAGGCAGACTGGGCGGACGGAGAATTCTTCAACGGCTATCTGGATGAGTTCAAGGTCTACAATTATGCGCGTTCCGAAGAAGAGATTGCCGGTTATTACGATATTGTCAAAAATGGTGGGAGCTATGAGGACAAGGAGGCGGCAGATGCTGCCATCAGGAAAATTCAGGCCATCGGCAGCGTTACCCTGACAGAGGCCTGCAAGGAGCTGCTGGAAGAGGCAAGAAAAGCATATGATGAATTGTCGGATGCACAGAAAGCCTTAATTCCTGCCGAGACGCTGAAAATCCTCACGGACGCCGAGACAGAGTATAAGAGGCAGGAAGAGGAAAGCCAGAGGCCGCCGGTGGAAGATAAGACCACAATTACCAAAGGGAATATTTCTGCAATCCCGGCACAGTCATATAGCGGAGAGCCCCTGCAGCCTGCGGTTACGGTCAACTGTAATGGGAAACAGCTTGTAAAAGATACGGACTACACCGTAACGTATAAAAATAACACAAACATCGGGCAGGCAACGGCAGTAGTTACCGGAAAGGGCAAATATACCGGAACCGCAGAGATGGAATTTGCCATTACGGTGATGAAAAATGCGTCTTATACCGTAGGGAATTATAAGTATAAGATTACGGACGCGAAGATTGATGGCAAAGGAACGGTCGCGCTGACCGGGCTTAAGAGCAAGACGCTTAAGAAGATCAGTGTGGCGGCAACCGTGAATATTGGCGGAAAGAGCTTTCGGGTGACCTCCATTGCAAACGGGGCATGTAAAGGCTGCAAAAAGGCTACAGGCATTGTGATCGGGAAGAATGTGAAGACGATTGGAAGTTCTGCATTCTCCGGCTGCGTAAAAGCAACAAGCGTAACGGTTGGAAACGCGGTCACTAAGATTGGCGCGAAGGCGTTTTACAATTGTAAGAAGTTAAAGAAGATAACCATCAAGAGCAAGAAACTGGAACCCATTGGCAAGGGCGCGATCAAGGGAATTTATAAGAAAGCACAGATTAAGTGTCCAAAGAAACAGCTTATAAAATATAAAAAACTGTTCAAATCGTCTACCGGTTATAAAAAGACGATGAAAATCAAATAACATTTCACAGGGAAGGACAGACAGATATGAAAAGTAAAGAGAAGTGTTTTTTAAGAACAACTGCAGCCATTATTTTGGCTGGCTGTCTGTTCTTTCAGGGAATTGGAGAGAGCATGGCAGAGGCGTCTTTTTCGGGCGCGGAGACGGCAGGGACGGCGCTGTGTGAGGAGGGGTTTGAATCGGGCACTGTCGGCGGATGGTTCGCCAAAGACGGTGCGAGCCTCTCGGTGGAGACGGACAGTCCCAGAAGCGGCAGTTACTGCATGAAAATTTCAGGAAGAAAGACGACGTCTTCCGGAGCAAAGCTGGAGATTGGAAACCGGCTGCAGGCTGGCAGCTACCTGCATGTTTTAGCTTATGCAAGGTATGCATCCGGGCCGGAAAAGAAAAAAATCCAGCTCACCATGTTCTGTAATGGAAGATATTATAGTCTGGGAAACAGGGAGATTGCACGCGGCGAATGGGGAGAGATAACGGGAGCCATGGTCGTTCCCCGCGGCGTCAACCTGTCCGATGCCATATTATTTTTTGAGACGTCGTGGACACAGAGTCCGTCGGCGCAGGATGATCTGATGGATATTTACGTGGATGATATCAAAGTATCCTTACATCCGTTCTGTGATACCGAAAGCTACCCGTCACTGAAAGAATTGTACAAAGACCAGTTTCGCATCGGACTTGCCGTGCCGGATCTGGTGTTGAATACGCCGGAGTACAGCCAGCTCTTTCTTCGGCAGTGCAGCAGCATGACGATGGAAAATGAGATGAAACCCGCCTATATCATGGATCAGGCGACGAGCAAAAGCAACCTGGGCGAATACAAAGAGCATGTGGCGCTCAATTTTGACTCATACAGAACGGGGCTGGAGTATGCAAAGCAGCATGGGCTTGCCGTGCGCGGGCATACCCTGGTCTGGCATTCCCAGACGCCGGAATGGTTTTTCTATGAAGATTACGACGTATCCGGAAAACGCGCGGACAGGGATTTGATGTTAAAACGTATGGAAAATTACATCAAAGAGGTCATTTCCTGGACAGAGACAAATTATCCTGGTGTAATTTACGCATGGGATGTGGCCAACGAGGCGATTGCGGAATATTTTGGCGCAGGTACCGCGCCCATGCGCCAGGACGACAGTCCCTGGTATCAGACCATCGGCGCTGATTTTGTGCAAAAGGCGTTTGCTTATGCCAGGAAGTATGCAAAGCAGTGTGGCAGGGAAGACCTGAAACTGTTTTACAATGATTACAATGAATACTTCCCTGCCAAACGGGAGGGAATCATATCGCTGTTAAAGCCGATAAAAGAAGATGGAAACATTGACGGCCTGGGAATGCAGAGCCATATTGACACGCAGCGGCCATTGGAGGGCGACAGCGGTTATATGACGGCGGTACGCAGGTTTCGGGACGAACTGGGTCTGGAAATCCATGTGACGGAGCTGGACGTTGGAATTGCCGAGGACGATACACAAATCATTCAGGGCGCTTATTATCAGGAATTCATGGAGGCGTTGCTAAAAGAAAAGCGCGAAGGCGCAAATATTACCAGCCTGACTTTTTGGGGGCTTACGGACGGCCTGTCGTGGCGTCCCGGCGAGGACTGCCTGCTGTTTTATGATGATCTGAGCAGAAAACCTGCATTTGAGGGGGTTGTTCAGGCAATCGGCAATACGCAGGCCGCCATCGACACAATCAACAGCATCGGAAAGGTAGAGTTCACAGAATCCTGCAAAGCGAAGATTGCAGAGGCAAGGAGACTGTATGATTCCCTGACGGAGGAACAGAAGGCGCTGGTATCGGCAGATGTCTTTCGCATCCTGACGGAGTCGGAAACAGAGTACAGCCGGCAGGAGGAAGAGAGCAAAAAACCGCCTGAAAAAGAAGATACCGGCGGCAAGGATAATAATAAAGATAACAATGAGGACAGGGAACCCGTCGTTACCGTGGCTCAAAACCAGCGTTATACAGTAGGGGATTACATTTATAAGGTTACCGATGCAAGGATGGATGGCAAAGGTACGGTTTCGCTTGTCGGAATTCGCAATGCTGCGGCGAAGAAGAAACTAAAGAAACTCAATGTGGCGGCAGCTGTTAAGATTTGCGGCAAAAATTTCAGGGTGACGTCGGTGGGGAATGGCGCCTGCAAAGGCTGTACGAAAGCGACAAAGATTACAATCGGAAAGAATGTGAAGACAATCGGCTCTTCGGCATTTTCAGGCTGCGCGAAGGTATCGTCTGTGACTGTCGGCAGCAATGTCACAAAGATTGGCGAGAAAGCATTTTATCGCTGCAAGAGCCTGAAAAAGATAACCATTAAAAGTACAAAGCTGGCTTCAGTTGGGAAGAATGCCTTAAAGGGCATTCATGGAAAAGCGCATATCAAGTGTCCCAAACGTAAGCTGGCAACATACCAAAAACGGCTGAAATCCAAGGGTCAGGGCAGACACGTAAAGATTTCTTTTTGACAAAACTTTATCACAGTGATATACTGAATAGAGTTATGGGTTTGCAAATGGGAATGCCTTGGGTTGTTCCCGATAAGTGAAACGAGGTGGAATGAGTGGCAGTACAACAGGCAGATATTGATAAAGTCCGCGCGTCCGTGTCGGGGCAGTTGGGGAATAAGGTAATGATACAGTTAGATAGAGGCCGTAACAGGGTTGACATTCAAAAAGGTGTGATACAGGGGGCATATCCTTCCGTATTTACGATTCTGGTTGACGATGAGAATGAGAAAAAGCCATCGCAGCTTCTTTCGTTTAGCTATGCAGATGTGTTGACGAGAGATGTTCGAATGAAATTGTGTTAGGTCAGGGAATAAAACACTCCGATTCTGAATAGAATGTACCAATATTCAGATAGGAGTGTTTTTATTTTGGATTTAGCGAAGAGATATATACATATGAATCGGGAAAAAGGAAAAGCTGTGACACAGGTCACGCTGGATGACGATTTCAATGTGCCGGATATGAAACCGGATCTGATAAGAATCATACAGGACAGGGGAGAGTTGAAACTGGATGAGACGACGATCACGCAGGATCATGTCTGGCTGAAAGGCGTGCTGAAATTTTCCCTTTTGTACCGCAGCGACCAGGAGGACGGCAAGATTAACACCATGAACGGCGAAATTCCCTTTCAGGAAAGCCTGGCAATTGACGGTGCGAATGAGTATGATACGGCAAAATTAAGCTGGGAGATGGAGGATCTCTCCATCGGAATTATCAATTCCAGAAAATTGAGCGTAAAAGCGTTGGTAACGCTGCACGCGGTAATTGACGAGATTTACGATGAAGAACTTATCACGGGCGTTGGCCAGGAAGAGGGCGTGCAGCTTTTAGAGCAGAAATTGTCCGCCATGGAGCTGTTTGTGTCGAAAAAAGACACGTTCCGCTTCAAAGAGGAAATTCTGCTGCCCTCCAATAAGCCCAACATCCGCCAGATGCTGTGGAAGAGCGTGCAGCTTCGCGGCGTGGAGATGCGCCTTGTGGAGCAGCAGTTAAATATCAAGGGTGAGGCGCTTGTGTTTGTGCTTTACGAGGGGGAGGACGAAGAGGAACATCTGCAGTGGATGGAAACGGCGCTGCCATTTACGGGCGTCATTGATTGCAGTGGATGCAGCGAGGATATGATCGCGGATGTGTCTTACGACGTCTCAGCAATTGAGCTGGAAGTGAAACCGGATTACGACGGCGAGGAGCGGATGCTGCACCTGGAACTGGTGCTGGATCTGGAAATACAGGTCTTCCGCGAGGAGGAGACGCAGGTGGTAGCAGACCTCTATGTCGTCAATGAAAAATGGACGCCGCTGTACCAGGAGGCTGTCTTTGAGAAGCTGCTGATCCGCAATGCCTCCAAGTGCAAAATTTCGGATAAGATAAGCCTTGAGCAGAATCAGGAGCCGATCTTGCAGATCTGTGCGAGCGAGGGTCATGCCGTGGCGGAGCAGGTGGAGATTGTCGAGGATGGAATTCAGGTGGAGGGAACCTTGCAGGTAACCATTCTGTATGTGACGGCAGACGACCGTATGCCGGTGGCCTCCGTCAGGGATATCCTGCCGTTCCATTACCTGATTGAGGCCCCGGGCATCCACAAGGGCTGCCGCTACCATTTGCAGACGGGCATCGACCAATTGACCACAGTCATGACAGACAGCAGCCAGGTGGAAGTAAAAGCTGCGCTGAACTTAAACTGCATCGTATTTGAACAGCAGAAAATTAACAAGATTACGGAGGTAGAGCAGGAGCCGCTCAATATGGAGGAGCTTCAGGACAGCCCGGGCATTATCGGCTATATCGCCAAAGAAGGGGATCAGCTGTGGGATATTGCCAAGGAGAATTTCACAACGATTGCTGAAATTGTAAAGACTAACCAGCTCTCTTCCGAGCAGATTAAAGCGGGAGATAAGATTTTGATCATTAAAACTGTCGGATAAAGAAGAAAGGGGAACGCCCCAATATATATGCTTGAAATATATTACAACAGAAATTAAGTTCTTTCATGTAAAGTGGCTTAATTTCTGTTATAATATGATACGGTACCTTGCAGGAAACCATGTTCTTCCTGCAGGAATAGATAAAAGAGGTGGACAAACGTGCGGACGATAAAAATTTTCCTGGCATCATCGGTGGTGGAATTTAAGGAGGAGCGTCAGGAATTGGCGGCATTTGCCAATTCCATAAACAAGAAAATCGTTAAGAGAGACATTTTTCTTGAAATGATAATGTGTGAAGACTTAAGCAATGCCATGGCATTGGAACGAAAGCAGGATGAATATAACGAGTACATAAGAGACAGCGATTATGTGCTCATGCTGTTTGGCAAGACGGTGGGGAAATATACAATCGAGGAATTTAACGTGGCATGGGAATGTTACAGGAAACGCGGGAAACCGCAGATTTTTACATATTTCAAAGAGTTTCCGCAGGGGGAAGAAGTTGAGGAGGGCGTTCTGGATTTCATGGAGCGGCTGGACAAGCAGCTGCGGCATTATTACAGCAGATACACAGATTTGGAGACTGTGAAAACAGATCTTTCGCAGGTGATTTTTGGAAAGGCGCTGGAGCTGCAGGATGGGCAGCTGCTTTTGGATGAACAGCAGGTGCTGGCCTTGGAAAATGTACCGTTTTATAAAGGAGGGCGGGCATTGCAGCAGAAACGCGAACGGAAAAAAGTGCTGGACGAAGAATATGCCGCGCTTATCCCCAGGCTTGCCAGGACCTCATCGGAGGATGGTTTGTGGGAGAAGAAAAGGGAGCTTGAGCAGGAACGGGGAGCGCTTCAGAAAGCGATAGGCCAGATGGAGGCAGATATGCTCCGGGAGCGCCAGGAGACGCTGCAAAAACAGCAGTTGGGGATGCACATGAACTGGCGTGAAAAAAAGGCAGTGGAGCTTGTGAAGAAGGAAGGGGATTATGAAAGCGCCAAGAACTTTTTGCGGGATGCGCAGTGGGAGGAGGAAGTCAGGCAGTCTGAGAAGAAACTGGAACTGTTCCATGGCAAGGAGCGGGAACGGCAGCTGGTGGAAATCCGCAGATATATCTTTGGGAAAAGACTGCTGATTTCCTATCTGAAGGCAACGGGATTAGACCAGGAGAGCGTGGCGGAAATCAAGGCCATATATGAGGATATTACCCAAAAAGCGCTAAGATACCGGATGGAACAGAAAGTCCTGCAGGAATATGCGGATTTTCTGATGGAGCAGAACTGTACACAACAAGGGGTAGACGTGGCGGAGAAACTGCGGCAGCACTATGCACAGGATGAGAAAACGCTGACGAAATGTAAGGCGGAATTTCTTCTGTGGCTGGCGGATTTGTATTCTGATGATGAGGTGAGGGAATATAAAAAGGCCAGGCAGTGTATTTCAGAGGCTTTGGAAATCATTCCCTTACTATACAATGACATGGAAAGAGAGGGTCTGACAGCCCTGGCAAAAGCGAAAGGGGCAATCCGCCAGCGTAGAATCGGGAATGTGAAAGAAGCCGAGCGATGGAGCAGGGAGGCTTTGGAACTCAGCGCCGGGTTGGCTGAACAGAATCCGCAGGATGGCACATTGCGCTGGATTTTAGGTGAGAGTATGCAAAATTCTGCCAATCAAATGAAACGCATGGGGCAAATGGGAGAGGCAGAAAGGATCGCCCGGAAGTCTGTAGAAATTTTTGAAGACCTGACAGGAAATTATCCTTCCGACCCTTCCTGGTGCAGCCTGTTTCCTGAGCGGGAGGATATGGCATATGGGCTGCAGGCGAGCTATAATTATCTTGCAAACATAATGTATGCAAAGAAACGGGAGAAAGAAGCAGAAAGCCTGTATCGGAAAGCTTTGGAGACCGGGCGTTCCATTGCCGACAGAGATCCTCGCGGCAATGAGAGATTTATGGCTACAGTGTGCGGGAACCTTGCAAGGCAATTAGATAAAAGGGGAAACCAGAGGGAAATGCTTGAGGAAGCGGAGGACCTGTATAGGGAATCCTGGAAGACTTACAAATCTCTGTTTGACAGAAATCCCCAATGTTACAGGGATAAAGTGGCACAAAGCTGTTGTGAACTGGTGGATTTCTGGAAAAGGCTGGAACAGTGGGATTTTTATGATGATGAGAATTTTGCTTATGCTGAAGATGCCGACACGGATCGGTATGAGCGCGAGCAGCGAATTTTGGATTTTTATGAGATAGCCATGGGGTATTACCCTGAATCACAGCTGGACGAGGATGAATGGGGGGAAAGGAAGAGGAACAGCGAACAACTGGCGTCGATTTACAGGGATGCAGCGAGTTTCTATTGGAATGGCTGTGAGGAGTGTAAGGGTTATTACTATGATTACGATAAAGCAATGGAATGGCAGGAAAGGGCGATTGACATATACAGTCAATTGGCTAAGGACAATAAGGGCAAGGCACAAGAAGATTATGAACGTCAGGAAGCAGAGCTTTGCTTTGAACTGGCTCATGTTATATACCAGTCGATTTCACCTCACGATGTTCAGTGGTTGAAGTGGTTGGGCCCGCAGGGCTGGGAGGAAGAATGGATGGAAGACAGTTTCGCATACTACAAAGACATAGAACCCCTGTTTCAGCGGGGTCTGGACATCTTTGAACGTCTGTATGAGAAGAATCCTACCCGAAAGCTACAGCAGAAGATTCAGGAAGGTTATCACGGATTGGGACAGATGCTGAAATTAAGGAAGCAGTTTAAAGAAGCGGACGAGATGTATGAGAAAGCCCGTAAAATTGCAGATCAAATGCGTCAGGAGGAAAAAAACAATGGATGAACGTGAGAATTTAAAGAACGATAGAGAATCAAAAGTTTTCTATGATGGGGAGGTGGCAATCCAGTACCATCTGTATCAATATCCCCTGTACCGTTTCCTGTCTGATGAGGATGAATCGCTGAACGTCCTGGTGGTCGGCTTTGGGAATTATGGGCAGAAATTTCTGGATATCTGCCTGCAAATCGGGCAGGTGAGGAAAAAGAACCTGCGTGTGACGGTCATATCGGATGACAGCGCAGATGAAGAGCGGTATCTGGCAGGGCGGCCGGAATTGGCAGATTTTTATAAGATTGTGGACAAGGATGCCAAAGAGGATGCAGGCGGCGCACAGGTAAATGGGGAGGATGGCACGCCAACGGATTTTGGCGGCGTCTACGGAACCATCCTTTTTGAGGTGGCAAAGCTGGAGAGGGATAACCAGAAAGCCAATGCGGATATCCTGGAAAACCATGTGATGTGCGAGCACTACGATACGCATTATGCATTTATTGCGCTGGGGGAGGATGTCTTGAACCAGAGTGCGGCAAAAGCCTGTAAAAGCGTGGTTGACAGCCTGGAACTGCAGTGTATGGTAAGCTATGTGCAGGCAGGAAAAAGCGCTCTGCCTGAGGAGAAGGACAATCTGTGTCCGGTCTTTGTCAATGCGGACGTCAGAAAACTGCCCTTGTATCCGGAGCTTGAGAGAATGGCGTTCAATACGCACCTTATCTGGGAAAAAAGCCTGAATGTAGATTACCGGCAGGTGCGCGCGGAATTCCGCAAGCCCTACAATTACTACTCCTGTTTGTCGCACGTACTGTCTTTGAAGTATAAGCTCTACCATGCGGGCATCGACCTGGAACATGGCAGTTTGGAAGAAGCGGCAAAAATATTTCAGGAGAAAGCGCTGGGGACTGGGGAAGGCTGTGCCGAGCTGAAAAATGAACTGATATGGATGGAACACCGCAGATGGGTGACGGAGAAACTATGCAAGGGATGGCGGCGGATTTCCAACCTCCGGGACTGCTTAAGCGGGGGCATGAAGGATGAGAGGAAAAAACGCCATGTGTGTATCCTGCCAAGCAGCCCCAACCAGAACCTTGCGGCTGAATATGAGAAAAACCCTGATTTTTGGGACAAGGCCTCAGAAGGCAAATTAAATAAACTGGACGAACTGGACGGTATGTCGGTAAGGCTGCACAGGATGTTTGTGAAAGAAGCGCAGCGAATCAGGAAAGAGAATCTGCTCAACAGCAGGAATTTTGCCGTTATCCGGGATTTGGCGGAAAAGGATCAGGAGGCGCTGACCGCTTTCCAGGAGTGGTTTGTATGCCTGAAAGATATCTGGAACGGTGGAAGCAGTAAAGTCTGGCTTTATAAGGGACTGAAAAATAATTTGCTGCGGGCAGCAGAAAACATGGCGGATATAGACAGGAAATCCATAAAAGAGCAGATTAAGGCGTTGGAAACAAGATTCTATCCGGTGCTGGCCAGTATGGAATACCGGGATTATAAACTGGATGACGTGGCGTTGGTGGAAAATATTCCTTTTGTGCTGACGTATACAAATTCCCTGTATCTTGCGATCCCCTTTGTGTCAAGCAGCGATAACTCGAAGATATTCCAGAATGTAGCGTCCGCCACAATCAGCAATCCTGCACGCATCCTGTATCTTTGCGCGGTGGAAGAAGAAAGCGACGTGCAGGGGATAAAGGAGACGATACCTTATGTCATGGCTTATCTGGACCGCAAACAGGTGCGGGCGAATGTGGAATTTGTGATTGCGCTTGCAGAAGGGCTGTTGCCCTGTGTATATCAAGTCCTGGGGAGCGTAGAAGGACAGTACAAAAGGATAAAGCAGGTGAAATATATCGCTGCGCCTACAGAAGAAGAAATGCCTGCAATGCTGGAAGAATATCTGGCAGGGAGGAAGAAACGGAGAAAGGCATTTGTGCTGGAGCGCAATAAGACCGCGCTTTCGGCTCTCATGGAAGGGGCAGGAATTTACCGGAGATTTCCCAACTTCCGGTTTGATTTCGCCGCCATGAAGTTCCGTTCCCTGTCCCGGTGCGATTTGCTTGGCTATATCAGCAAATCTCCTTACCTTACGGTAGCGGATATGGTGTCCCTGCGGCGTTGTGGCAGCAGGATCAGCAGACAGCCGGAGTTTTTTGCAGAGTACCAGGAATTGTGGGAGGAATATAGCAAGAATCCGGGAACTTGGAAAGCGCTTTGCAGATATTTGGGGGATTATGCGGAGAAATACGATATGATCGCATCCTTTAAGCGCAAAGATAATGGCCAAAAAGAGCAGGAATATCAGTATATCCTTCCGTTTTCCTGCCAAAGAAGCGCGGCCAGGGTGATAGAATTTCTGAAAGAAAATAAGTTCGTGGAAGAGGGCAGCAGGGTGAACCGTTATACGACGGATTCCTGTAAAATTGTCATCGTGGACAGGTGCGGCAGCGGCAAAGAATATGACAGGCTGTTTGCAAATACCTACGCCCTGATGGATCCGGACGCCATAGATGTGTTTCTCAATACAAAGGAACATGCCGTGAAGGTTGTCTTTGATAATCTGCAGGTTTCCGGCGTTTCCATGGAAGACTACAGCGGGAAATGCAGGGATTTATTGAGGTTTTTCCAGAAACTGGGATATGTCATCAACCTGGAAGTTGGGGAAAAGAATGGCAATAACATAAGCCTTAGTTTCACATATGCCACAAGGCAGATAAAAGAGCTCCTGACCAAAGGAGGCAGGATGCTCGAAGTATATTTGTACCATAAAGTCAGGGAATCCGGGCTGTTTGACGATGTCATGAGCGGTTTCGAGATTGAATGGGAGGATAATCCGGAGAATAAGAACGAATTTGACTGCATTCTCACCAAAGGGTTCCGGACCGTTTTTGTGGAATGCAAGGCTGTGAAGATGATGGAACAGGATTATTACTATAAATTGAAGGTGCTGGCGGAACAGTTTGGTATCAATGTGATTATGGTGATGCTGCAGGAGACCCAGGAAAAGAGTTACCATGACACGGCAAAACTGAACAAAAACCAGGAGGAGCGCGGGAAGAAACTGAATATTATTACGGTGCGAAAGCGGGAAGAAATTGAACATATTGACGAGACGCTGCTGAGAATAGTCAATGGGACTTATGTGGCGGGGGATTGAGGAACGATAAACCAGGCATGAAAAGGAGCGCAGGTATGTACGAACCAAAACCAATTGATACAAGCAACGTCACGCTTCCGGCAAAGCTGCTTGCTTTGACAGAGCAGCTGGCAGAAAATGTGCATGACGTGTGGGCAATGGGCAGAATCGCCGAGGGCTGGACCTATGGGGAGGTAAAGGACGTGGAAAAGAAGAAGACGCCGCAGCTTATTCCCTATATGGAGCTGCCGGAGGAGGAGAAACAGTATGACAGGAACACGGCGCTGGAAACATTGAAGATGATAATTAAGATGGGATACAGGATAGAAAGGGAGGATGACTGATGGTGGATGTTTACGAAGAGTACCTGCAAATGCCACAAAGCCTGACGGCGGAGGAGATGTCGAAACTGCATATGGAACTGGCAGCTGAGATTGGAAATGATGAAGATGCCCTGGAACTGTATGACGAGCTGATACAGGCAGCAACCAGGTATGCGGATTTCCGTGCAAATTGGCGTCTGTGGAGCCGGGAGGAGAAGTTGGATAAGGATCCTTCCCGAACCTCCTGCCATAACTCAGTGATAGTCAAATGCAATCAGCTTGCAAGGTTTTTAAAAATGCAGGGGAAACCTGCCGGCTGGAGGGATGTGCTTGGAGATGAGCAGGAAAATCCAGGCTGCCGCAAAAGAATCGGCGATTTTGCCTGTTATCTTGTGTTTGTCAATGCTTTGCTTGCACGGTGAGGTCTTTGGGGAAGCGCTGGTCAATCAGCGCTTCTTTCGTTTTTTGTGCCGGATGTTTTAAATTTTGAAAGTGGTTGCTTTTTTCTTTGCCATATAATAAATATTAGTATTAGTATTAGGCAACGTGTATTTATTACATATGGAAGGAAGGAAACAATATGGCAAAGAAAAAACTTTTAACTGCTGTGCTTACGGCCGCCGTTATGGTGACATCCATCGCGGACGCATTTATACCGGCAGCGGTAGCGCAGGCAGCAACGGCAACACCAGTCGAGACGACGATTCCAAGGACGCAGGTGTCGAATCCGATTCTCTCAACTTATCCGGATAACGATAAGGTTTCGGAGGAACTTCGTGGCACGGTTCTTTATGGCGGAGACCCGTCTGTGATGGTGGAGGATGATACCGTATACCTCTATACGGGACGCGATATCCCGATTGACTTTACGCAGGTAGATAATAAGGGGAATGTGGTTGCAGACGGGTATTACATGTTTGAGTGGCAGTGTTACAAGAGCACGGATCTGAGGAACTGGACGTATGAGGGCGTGATCATGAGCGCGGATAAAGAATCCATCACCTGGGCGAATACCGGTACGGACGCCTGGGCAGGACAGATTACTTCTCATTATGATCCGGACATAAAGAAGAAATTTTATTATTTTTATAATTGTACCTGGGACGCTACCTCTTCCGGAAAACAGTCTATCGGCGTGGCGGTTGCCGATACGCCGACCGGCTGGTCCAGCCTGGAGGCGAAGAAGGCATACTGCGAGGAAAAGGACATCCCCATCAGTATTCCGGATGATGATCCGAAAAGCCTTTATTTTGTAGATCTTGGCAAGCCGTTAGTCAAGGGTACGTTTACTACGGGACAGAGCAGTGACTGGAATGATATCGACCCCACCGTATGGGTGGAGACGGTAGATAACACAGAACACCGATACCTCTCCTGGGGAAATGGAAAAGCGTTTATGTGCGAATTAAATGAGGACATGATTTCCATTCAGGACGTGAATAATGATGGGAAGATTACGTTTGGCACACAGGCAAGCGGAAAGACTTCCGAGGACGTGGACGTCATTGAGAAAAATGTGGCCAATCTTGGCGTATTTACGGAGGCACCCTGGATTTACCGGCGCAAAGATGCAGATGGCAAGCCAACAGGACCGTACTATTACTTCTATGCGTATGACTGGAGGGAGCAGATGGCATACGCTACGATTGATGACCTGATGGATGGCACGTTTAGCACGGGCAAGGTTATCATGCCGCCGACGGCTACCTCGAATACCAACCATATGGCGGTGTTTGACTTTAAGGGCAAGACGTATTTCGTGTACCATAATGGATCCGTGCGCGGTGGAAGCGGATTCCGCCGTACGGCATGTATTACGGAGATGCATTTTAATGAAGACGGCAGCATCCAGCCGATTCCGGAGACAGCGATTGGCATTACCGGGGACAAGCCGTATTACCTGTTCAGCAATACCGGCGCGCCCATTTCCCATGAGAATTATGTAAACTCAGGCTCGGATGGCGCGTATCCATATCTGGATGTAAAGGTTGGCGCTTATTACCAGCCGCAGAAACTGGACGCAAGCTGGGCGATTGTAGACGGCAAGGCAGACCCGTCGAAAAAATCTTATGTGTCCATCCAGTCCGAGAATAAGCCGGGTCTTTACATGACGGTGAATAATGATAATTCGATTACGCTGGCGCACGACTGGAATTACAGTGATGGATTCATCAAGCAGGGATATACGAAACCGCAAGGTACGCCGAGTGAGATTACGACATTTGACGAGGCCATGGGCAAGGCGCAGACTTTCCGCACGGTAAAAGGCCTGACGGATGCTGAGAAGGCGGTCTCCTTCGAGAGCGTTGCCAAAGAAGGGTATTATCTCAGCGTGGATGGAAATGGAGGTCTTGTCGTAAAACCGTTGGCGGAGTGTGACGCCAGGGCAGACTTCTATCTGAATGTTCCGCCCTCTGCAGGTTCTTCGGGAGGAACAGGTACCGCAAATGATATTACATCCCTCAAAGCAGACAATAATGTATTGGCAAAAGAGGGATATACCTATAATTACGAGGTTCCTGCTACAACAGACAGTGTTAATTTATCTATTGCCACGCAGGATGCAAAAGGATTTGTTACGGTAGATGGAATGATGGCTGATATTTCCCATACAGTACCGGTTACACTGGACGGTATCTATACGAAGGTTACGCTTTGTATTTATTCTGCTGACCGGAAACCACGCGTGACGTATACCGTGTTTATCAAGAAAAATTATTCCGCATCGGATGTTGCAGAGCCGATGAAAACATTTGCATTTGAAGATGAAACAGATGGAGCCATTGCAGTTAAAAAAGCGGCTGTTCCGTCGGTCGTTGAAAACCCTGAATACCAATATGTGGACGGCGCAACCGGCGGAAAGGCAATCAAACTTAGCGGAACATATGGCCTGAAACTCTGCGATGCAGCGGGAATCGGCGATAACTATACAATTGCGTACTGGATGAAACCGGATAAGCTAAACGGAGTCAATGATCCGACGCTCACGGCGGGAACCTTCAGTCCGGAATACTGGCTGAATCTTTCGTTTGGCAGGGCAATATGGTCGAATCATGGAGGGTATGTAGATAATGCGGGTACGATTGGTTATAAAAAGGATAAATGGCAGCTTGTGATTCTGGCAGTTGCGGGCGACAAAGCAAAATTATATGTTGACGGCGTATTAAAAGGAGATGGCTCAATAGTCAGCGGTATTATGGAGCAGACCGGTGCTGCCGTGTATTTTGGAACCAATGCATGGGATGCATACTTTGAGGGTGCGCTGGATGATTTGAAGATTTATAACAGCACACTGGATGAGATGGCAATCATGGGGCTTTCTGCTGCCGGCATCCAGAAACCGGAGGAATCTGCGCAGCCTGACCCGAATGCCCCTGTGAGCGGCGGAGTATTCTCAGACGGTGATGTTACAATTCCAGGTCCGGGTGAGGGAGGAACCCCAGGAGGACCAGGAGGAACCCCAGGCGGAAATCCGGGCGGAGACCCGGGTGCAAACCAGCCGACCGGCGAGGTAAAGAAGGTATCCGTAAAAGCCGCAAACCAGAAACCGGGCGTTACGACAGTTTACCTGAAGAAAGGCGGCAAGGTTACGTTGTCTTCTGTAGTAACCGGAACCGGAAGTTTTGACAAGGCTGTAAAGTGGACTTCTTCGAAAGCGAAAGTTGCAGCGGTGGATAACAAAGGCGTTGTCAAGGCGAAGGGCGTCGGAACGGCGAAGATTACGGTAACGTCTCAGGCAAACACCGCGAAGAAAGCGACGATTACCGTGAAGGTTTCCAAGAAACAGGTGAAGAACAAAGTTCTCAAGCTGAAGGCAACGAAGAAGACCCTGAAGAAGGGCAAGACCTACACGGTGGCAATTAAGTCTATGACCAAGAAGACCACGGACGCCGTGACTTATAAGAGCTCTAAGAAAAGCGCCGTTTCTGTGGACAAATTCGGTGTTGTGACAGCGAAGAAGAAAGGTACGGCGACGATTACCGTCAAGTGCGGCAAGAAGAGCGCCAAACTTAAGATTACGGTGAAGTAATAATAGAAAGAAACTGAAGAGAACAGCTTTTCGGTGCAGGTGTGGTCTGCACTGGGGAGCTGTTTTGCATTGTTTTACAGAAGTTGTAAAGTGGAAAGTTTTTGCTTATTGTAATCTTTGGTGAGACTGTGTATAATTAAGAAAAACAAGAATTTAGGACATACAGAATGCTTCATCAGGAGGAATGGAAGAAAATCAAAGAAAAGAATGGAGAATATGAAAGTGGTGCAGGCTGAAGAATATGGTATGGCAATAAAAAGCTGGGAAGAGTTAGGCATATCCAATGATTTCCTGTTTGGGAAAGTTATGCAGAATCCAGAGTTGTGTATGGAATTATTACAAAGAATATTGCCAGACTTGGAGATAGACCATATTGAATATCCACAATTGCAAAAGAGCATTAAGCCTGATATGGACGCAAGGAGTGTCAGGCTGGATGTATATATAAAGGATGACAAAGAAATTGTCTATGACATTGAAATGCAGGTGAGTGATACAAAGGAATTGCCAAAGAGGAGTCGTTATTATCAAAGTATGATTGATTTGCAGATGATTGACAAAGGGCAGTATTATAATGAGTTAAATAAGATCTATGTCATCTTTATCTGTTCCTTTGATGTATTTGGAAAGGGACGACACATTTACACCTTTGAAAATATCTGCAAAGAAGATAGCAGCGTATCTATGGGAGATGAGACGGTTAAGATATTCTTGAATGCGAAAGGAACAATGGATGACGTAAACATGGAATTAAAAGCATTTCTGGATTTTGTCGCAGGAAAGAAAACCGAGGATGCCTATGTGGAAAAATTGGAAGAGGCTGTAAGGAAAGCAAAAAGGAATAGGGAATGGAGACATGAGTATATGACATTATTGATGCGGGATCAGGAGAATCAGAGAATTGGGAAAAAAATTGGGGAAGAATCCATGCTTTTGTTAGTAGAAAATTTAATTAAAGATGGACGTTTTGAGGATATTACCAAAATAAAGGCCGACAACCAATATCTCCAAAAACTTTATAAAGAATATCATATCATTTAAAGAACAAATATGCTTTTCGCAGCCTTGGTTGCGGTACATGGAATATGATGTTATAATCACGTTATGTATACAAACTATTGGAGAGGAGACACGTATGAGATCAAGAAGGCTGATTGCAGTAATGCTGGTACTTGTGATGGGAATTTCGCAGTTTACGGTTGCCCTGGCGGACAAGAAGTCTGATGCTGAGAATAAGAAACAGCAGGCAGAAGATAATTTGAAATCCAAGCAGAATGAAATAGATAATATAGAACAGGAGCAGGCGCAGCTTCAGTCCGAGATTGATGCGCTGGACGCGGAGCTTGTGAATGTCATCTTACAGCTCTCCACGCTGGAGGAAGAGCTTGCCATCAAGCAGGATGAGCTGGCACAGACCGAAGAAGAGCTGGAACAGGCAAAGAAGGATGAGAAAAACCAGTACGAGGCGATGAAACTCCGCATCCGTTTTATGTATGAAAAAGGCGATACTGCCATGCTCACCAGCATTCTGGAATCCAGGAGCATTGCGGAACTTCTGAATCGCGTGGAATATGTCAATGAAGTTTACGATTACGACAGGAACCTGCTGACGGAGTATAAGATTACCAAGGAGCAGGTGGCGGCGCTGACGGAGCAGCAGAAACAGGAGATTGTAGCCCTGGAGCAGAAACAGGCGGAATTTCAGGTTGCCGAGGCGGATTATCGTGCCATGATCGACCGCAAGCAGGGCGAGGTAGCTAATTTTGGTGAAATGCTGGCGCAGGCGCAGGAACTGGCAGCGCAGTATCAGGATACCATTAATGCGCAGGAGACAATTATTGCAGAAGAAAATGCACGCATTGAGCGCGAGCGCCAGGAGCAGGAGGAGAGGGCACGCCAGGAAAGGGAGCGTGAAGAGCTGGCGCGCAGGGAGCGCGAGCAGCGCGCGAATACTGGAAGCAATTCCAGTAATTCCGGCAACGGCGGCAGCTCCGGCGGCAATTCCGGCAATGGGGACAGCTCCGGCGGAGGAAGTACCGGAGGCGGTGGAGACAAGAACCCGCCCTTTTCTACCGGCGTCAGCGGAAATGCGGTTGTGCAGTATGCGCTGGGATTTGTGGGCAATCCATATGTATGGGGTGGTAAAGATCCCAATACCGGAGCGGATTGCAGTGGATTTACGAGTTATGTGTATGCGCATTTTGGAATCAGCATCCCCAGTTATTCGTATTCTCAGCGTTCTGTGGGAAAAGAGGTCAGTTATGCCAACGCAAAAGCGGGGGATTTGATTTGTTATGCAGGCCATGTGGCAATTTATATGGGAAATGGACAGATTGTCCATGCGAAAGGAACGGCGTATGGAATCGTGGCGTATGACAGCGCTACCTACCGCAATATTGTGACCGTGCGGCGTGTGTTATAGGAGGAAGGCAAATGCGTAGCATTTCTGGAATGCCTTCCGACGACTTGGCAGGTGTCGCAAGGCGACGCGTGCCGTTACCTTATAGGAGGAAGGCAAATGCGTAGCATTTAAGAGAAAGGAAGGAAAACTAAAATGGATATTAAAACGTTACAGGCAGATATGATTGCAGCGATGAAGGCAAAAGACAAGGGGCGCAAGGATGCGATTTCCGCTCTGGTTTCCGCTGTGAAAAAGGCAGCCATTGACGAGGGATGCAGGGAGGATATTCCGGAGGCTCTCGTGGATCGTGTGATTTTGAAAGAGTTGAAGACAGCGAAAGAGCAGCTTGACACCTGTCCGGGAGAGCGCGCAGACCTGTTAGAAGAATATCAGCTCCGGCATGATGTGATTCAGGAATATGCGCCCGCAATGATGTCTGCGGAGGAAGTGGAGGCTTACATTACAGAGAAATTTGCAGATGTTGTTGCCACCAAGAACAAGGGGCAGATAATGAAAGCCGTAATGGCAGAACTCAAGGGCAAGGCGGACGGCAAAGTAATCAATCAGGTGGTTGCAGGGCTGTGCCAGTGACAATTGTTTTGCCGGATAAAGTAAAATTTATCATAAATACCTTAATGCAGGCGGGTTATGAGGCATATGCAGTCGGCGGCTGCGTGCGGGACTGCATTTTGGGACGGACGCCGGGGGATTGGGATATCACGACATCAGCATCCCCTTTTCAGGTCAAAGAACTCTTTCCACGGACGATTGACACCGGAATCCAACATGGAACGGTTACGGTCATGGAGGACAAAGAGGGGTTTGAGGTGACGACTTACCGCATTGACGGAGAATATGAGGATTGCAGGCATCCGCGGGAGGTCACCTTTACTTCCAGCCTGGAGGAAGATTTAAAACGCAGGGATTTTACCATCAACGCTATGGCTTACAATGAAGAGGATGGACTCATCGACCTTTTTGGTGGGATTCATGATATGGAAAGTAAAATCATCCGCTGTGTGGGTGAGCCTGTGGAGCGGTTTACGGAAGACGCCCTGCGCATGATGCGGGCCGTGCGGTTTGCCGCGCAGCTTGGGTTTGTCATTGAGGAGGGCACGAAGGCAGCCATCGCAGGGCTGGCGCCGAATCTTGCCGGAATCAGCGCGGAGCGGATTCAGGCAGAACTTGTGAAACTTCTTGTCTCTGAGCATCCTGAGGAAATCCGCACAGTCTATGAGACGGGAATGAGCCGCGTGTTTCTTCCAGAATTCGACGCCATGATGGAGACGCCGCAGAATAACCGTTACCACTGTTATCCCGTGGGAGACCATGTAATTGTTGCCATGCAGAATATCCGGGCGGATAAAATACTGCGCCTTACCATGTTTCTGCATGATGTGGCGAAACCTGCCTGTAAGCACGTGGATGAGAATGGCATTTACCATTTTTACGGACATGCCGAAGCAGGAGCCGAAATGGCGAGGAAGATTCTGCGCCGGCTGAAATTTGACAATCATACGGTCGCGCGGGTGAGCGCGCTCGTTTTGTGGCACGATTATATACCGGCATTGCGGGAGGCGTCTGTTCGCCGTGCGATTCATCGCGTGGGTCTGGAACAATATCCGGCGTTGTTTGAAGTGCAGCGTGCGGATACAATGGCGAAGAACACGTATCGCAGGAAGGAAAAACTGGACAGCATCAGCGCATATGAGCGAATGTATCAGGAAATTATGGACAGGCATGAGTGCCTGACGGTGGGAGATCTTGCTGTTGGCGGCAATGATCTGATTGCGCTGGGAATGAAGCCGGGCAGGGAAATTGGGGAAATGCTGCAATTTCTGCTTGGGTATGTGCTGGAACGCCCAGAGCACAATACACCGGAAATTTTAAAGAATCTGGTGAAAACGAAACGAAAATCTGAATAGATTGTAACCTCTTCACATATGATAGAAAGACACAAGAAATGGGTTTGTGAATATCATGGTGGAGGGGTTTATGTGTATAATCGAGAAAATCTGATTCTGGAGCAATATCCGTTTGAGGTAAAGCAGGCGTCCAAAGGCAGGGGCGTATTAATTTGTGACACCAGTATGGGGTTGAAAATTTTAAAGGAATACAGAGGTTCGGAGGGCAGGGCAGATTTTCTTTACCGGCTGCTGCAGTTTTTGGCAGAGCATGGACAAGGGCGCGTGGACTGCATTGTGCGGACAAAGGAAGACAAAACGCTTGCCCGGGACATAGATGGAACTGCGTACATGGTGCGGGACTGGTACGATGGCAGGGAATGCGATACCAAGAGTCGCGAGGATGTCTTAAAGGCTATCCGCCATCTTGCAAAGATACATAGTGTGCTCCGGACGTTTCCGGATGAAGTTCCAGATTATCTTCTGGTTCAGGATGATAGCCTGCTTTTGGAGAATGAAAGACATGCAAGAGAATTAAAAAAAGTGCGCAATTATATATCTGCGCGTAAAAAGAAGAATGATTTTGAGATGGAATTTCTGCGCAGTTTTGATTTGTTTTATCGGGAGGCAGTGAATGTTATCAACCTTCAGAAAAAGATTATGGAACGAAATCATGATGTTGCAGACAGAGAAGGCATTTACGGCATCTGTCACGGGGATTACAACCAGCATAATGTGATCTTCTGGCGTCAGCAGATTGCCGTGATGAATTTTGAAAAAGCCTCCTATGACGTGCAGGTGGCGGATTTGGGGAATTTTATGCGTAAAATTCTGGAAAAGCATAATTGGAATATGGGGCTTGGCATGGATATGTTAAAAGCATATAATGATATCAGGACACTGGGCCATCCGGAGATGGCACAGCTTTATATCCGCCTTGCTTATCCGGAGAAATTCTGGAAGATTGCGAATCATTATTTCAATAGCAGCAAAGCATGGGTTTGCGGAAGAAATTTGGAGAAATTGGAAAAGTTTATTTTACAGAACGAAGCCAGGGAAAGCTTTCTGCACCTTATGGAAGCATCTGTATATTAGGAGAAAGGCAAATGTGAGGAGAAAGGCAAATGCGGAGCATTTTTGGAATGCCTTTCGACGATTTGGCAGGTGACGCTTTGCGTCGCGTGCCGATACAATATTAGGAGGGATTAGATTGCGAAAGAGAAGTATGAGTATCTTGCTGCTTGTGCTGCTTGTGGTTCTTGCAGCAGGATGCGGTGAAAGGAAAAAGCGCGTGACGGACGGGAGCGACGTGTACGTCAGCCGGCAGGAGACAAAGACACAGGAGAAACCTGAGGATGAAGAACAGGAGGAGCCTGAGGACAAAAAGCAGGAGCAGCAGGATATCTACGCGGTCACGGCGATTGATCTGGAGCGTCAGATTCTTACGCTGCGTAACTGCCAGAATGCGGTGGAGGTTCCCTATGAATATACCGGAGGGACATATATCAGGGATAAATATGAGCATGACCTGACAGCCAGCCAGCTCTCCGTGGGAGAATTGGTAACGATTGAGCAGCAGGGCGAAAAACTCACCACAGTACAAATTGCCAAAGATGCATTTTCTTATGATGACCTTTATAATTTTACATTGGACAGGGAAATGCAGTCTTTGACGGTCGGCGGCAGTATTTACTATTATGACGATGACCTTCTGGCATATCAGGAGGGCAGTTCCATTCCATTATCCGAGCTCAGTGAACAGGATACCGTATGTATCAAAGGCGTGGGGCAGGAGATTTACACGCTCCAGGTGATGACCGGGCATGGTGTGGTGGCGCTGGAAAATACAGAGCTTTTTCTTGGCGGTTATATTACGATCGGCAATCTGCTCTCTCAGAAAATTACACCGCAGATGCGGGTTGAGGTGGCAGAAGGAACATATCTGCTTGCCGTTGCCAATGATGGATATGGCGGCAGCCGGGAAATTACGGTTGAGGCCAACAAGGAGACAAAGGTAGACCTCGATGAACTCAAAGGCGACGGACCGAGTTTTTGCCAGATAGAGTTTGCAGTTACTCCAGAAAATGCCGAGGTATTCCTCGATGGGGAACAACTGGATTTCCATCAGCCAATTCAGGTTCGCTACGGCACGCATCATTTGACGGCGAAGGCAGACGGCTACGTGGAGTGGACAAGGAAATTGATTGTCAATTCCGCCACGGCTAAACTGAAGATTGAAATGACTACTGTTGAGGAGGCGGAGCAGGAGGAAGACACGATTTCAACGGCGAATCCCCCTGAAAACAAAAATACCAGTAATAATAACAATAACAGTAGCAATAATAACAATAACACGAATAATAATACCAACAATAATAACAGCAATAACAATAACAGTAGTAACAATAATAACAATAATAACAATAACACCAACAATAATAACGGCAATAACAATAATAATAACAGAAACACCACCAACAATAATACTAACAGCAATAATACTAATAGCAATAACAATACCAGCAATAATAACACCAGCAACAATAATAACAACAATAACAGCACCACCAGCGATATGGACAAGCTGCTGGATGCGCTCAAAAAACTGCTGATTGATAAGAATATTGACACGAGCAATCTGGACACCGACAAGAAAACGGATACCAAAAAGGAGAATGACAACCACGACGACCATGATGTCAGCGACCATGATAAAAATAACAGTGGGAGTTGATGAAATTGCCAAATAATGCAACCGTTCAGCCATGCCCCTCATCGCCGACATTATGTGCGCATTCATGCCAGCATGATTCGCCCATAATTTTGGCGTGGTTGAATTGTTACCGAATAATCATCTTTTGTGCGGAAAATGGTTGTGAAATCTCTGCATTTGAAGTATGATAAGAAGATAGAAGAAACGTAAGGTAAGGAGGAATAGCATGGATTACAAGGAACTTTACAAACAGTGGCTGGACAACCCCTATTTTGACGAGGCTACGAAGGAAGAGCTTAAGGGCATCGCAAATGATGAGAAAGAGATTGAGGAACGTTTTTATATGGACCTGGAGTTCGGTACGGCAGGTCTGCGCGGCGTCATCGGTGCAGGTACGAACCGCATGAATATCTATACGGTGCGCAAGGCAACGCAGGGACTTGCAAATTATATCTCCTCGGTCAATGGACAGGCAAAGGGCGTGGCAATCGCTTTCGACTCCAGAAGGATGTCGCCGGAATTTGCAGATGAGGCAGCGCTCTGTCTGGCAGCAAACGGAATCAAGGCATATGTGTTTGAATCTTTGCGGCCGACGCCGGAACTCTCCTACGCAGTGCGTAAATTGGGCTGTATCGCCGGAATTAATATTACGGCAAGCCACAACCCGCCCGAATACAACGGTTATAAGGTATACTGGGAGGATGGCGCGCAGATTACCCCGCCTCATGACAAAGGCATTATGGATGAGGTCAAGAAAGTGACGGATTACGCCACAGTGAAGACCATGGATAAGGACAAAGCGCTTGCAGACGGGCTTTATGTGACGATCGGAAAGGACATTGACGATCCTTATATCGACGAACTCAAGAGCCTGGTGCTCCGCCAGGATTGCATTGACGCGGTGGCAAAGGATTTAAAGATTGTTTATTCTCCGCTTCATGGAACCGGAAATATTCCGGTACGCCGTGTCTTAAAAGAGCTGGGATTTGAAAATGTCTACGTTGTGCCGGAACAGGAATTGCCGGATGGCGAATTTCCGACGGTCAGCTATCCGAATCCAGAGTCCGAAGAGGCGTTCCAGTTAGGCCTCAAACTGGGGAAAGAAGTAGATGCGGATTTGATTCTTGCTACAGACCCGGACGCAGACCGCCTCGGCGTATACGTCAAAGATGCTAAGACCGGGGAATACCACAGCCTTACCGGAAACATGTCCGGCTGTCTGATTGGCGACTATGTCATCAGCCAGAGGAAAGAACAGAACGGCCTTCCGGCAGATGGTGCCTTTGTAAAATCCATCGTTTCCACAAATATGGCGGATGCAATTGCCGAATATTATGGAATTGCCCTCATAGAGGTTCTGACCGGGTTCAAGTTTATCGGGCAGAAGATTCTCGAGTTTGAGACGAGTGGCAAGGGAACGTACCTGTTCGGCATGGAAGAGAGCTACGGTTGCCTGACCGGCACGTATGCAAGGGACAAGGATGCAGTTGTTGCTTCCATGACATTGTGTGAGGCAGCCGCTTACTATAAGACAAAGAACATGACGTTGTGGGATGCCATGATTGCGATGTATGAGCGTTACGGCTACTATAAAGATGACGTGAAGGCGATTACCTTAAAGGGAATTGAGGGACTTGAGAAGATTCAGGAGATTATGAATACGCTCAGAGAGAACACGCCCACGGAAATTGGCAGCTATCGGGTAGTTTCTGCGAGAGACTATAAGACGGACACGATTAAGGATATGGAGACGGGGGCTGTGGCTCCGACCGGGCTTCCATCTTCTAACGTGCTTTATTATGACCTGAATGATTCCGCATGGGTGTGCGTAAGGCCGTCCGGAACAGAGCCGAAGGTAAAATTCTATTACGGTGTGAAAGGCTCCTCTCTTGCGGATGCAGATGATAAATCCGAAAAACTCGGCAAAGAAGTATTAGGCATGATTGACAAGATGCTGTAGAACATGAATTTTCGCTTGACAAACCGTATAAAAACAAGTATAAATATGTGTGTAGGCAATTTTGAGGAGTAATTAAAGCGAAAATTGGGAACGGTTACTTAATAGAAATTGAACCGCAACATTAAATTTAAAAAGAATGAATCCAGAGGAGGAATTATGTCATGAACAAAGCAGAACTTGTTGCAGCAATGGCTGAGAAGACCGAATTATCAAAGAAAGACGCTGAGAAAGCATTGAAAGCATTCACAGATGTTGTAGCTGAAGAGTTGAAGAAGGGCGAGAAGATTCAGTTGGTTGGATTTGGTACTTTCGAAGTTTCTGAGAGAGCTGCAAGAACCGGAAGAAATCCACAGACAGGTAAGGAAATGAACATTCCTGCTTCCAAGGCTCCGAAATTTAAAGCAGGTAAGGCTTTAAAGGATATGATTAACTAATTGCCGATTCCAGTTAGAGCGTTTTAGAGAGGGCTTTCTACAGAAAGCCCTCTTTTTAATCTTGATAGGAAATTGTTCGCGCAATGAGAGAAAGGAACTATGATGAGGTTAGATAAATATTTGAAAGTATCCCGGCTGATTAAGCGCAGGACGGTTGCAAATGAGGCCTGCGACGCGGGAAGGGTGTCGGTAAATGGCAAAGTGGCAAAGGCGTCGGTCGATGTGAAGGCCGGAGACGTCATTGAGATAGGATTTGGCACGAAAAATGTAAAGGTGGAAGTTCTGGCAGTGCAGGACACCAGCAAGAAGGAAGAGGCCAAAGAGCTGTTCCGCTATCTGTAAAGAAACAGGAATAAATATACACCTCCTTCATATATTTAAAAAGGACATACTGGATCCTTAAGAGATGGAAGGAGGTTTTTCGATGGAAGAGAGAGCGGGGACGGGCAATACCCGGAGTACCCACAAGATTGTGATTTCCAACCGGAAAAGCGGAGTGTTAAACGGCGTCATAGATGTACTCTCCTTTGATGTGGGGGAGATTTTGCTTGAGACAGAGCTGGGCATGTTAATGATAAAAGGAAATGACCTTCATGTAAATCGTCTGACGTTGGAAAAGGGAGAAATAGATATTGAAGGGAAGATAGACAGCTTTACCTATTCGGATGTAAAAGCAGCCTCGAAAAAAAATGAATCCTTGTTGGGAAGACTTTTTAAGTAATGCAGGTAAGCGCGGAAATTTTAAGGGAGACAGACGTATTTCTGGCTGCTTTTCTGACGGGAGTGTTCCTGTTGTTTGTATATGACCTGCTGCGGATTGTGCGAAAGATTCTGCCCCATAAAATGTGGCTGGTGGGCGCGGAGGACTTGATTTTCTGGATTTGCGGCGCAATCGTGCTGTTTGCGATGCTGTATCGGGAAAACAGCGGTTACATACGGGGGTTCGTGATTGGCGGAGTTCTGACAGGAATGCTTTTGTATAATCTTTTACTCAGCGCCCGGTTTGTGACGGTAAGCGTATTTTTGCTGGAAAAACTGTTGTTCGTTTTAAGCAGGCCGTTTGTATGGACATCCCGTATTTTACGACGGCCGTTTGGTTTTGTCGGTAAAAAGATAAAAAAATTTTTCCGGTTTCTTAAAAAACAATTGAAAAAACTGTGCAAAATGGTTAGAATGGTACTATGTAAATTTTAATCTGTGGTATCAGCAGGAGATGTAAAATGGAAGGGAAACAATCGTAGATGGAAAAACGAAGTGAGGCAAGAAGAGCAGGCGCGCAGAGAACACGCATGAGAAGAAAGAAAAAACAGAATAAATCCGCAGTGTTGTGCATCGTGTTAATCTCATTCATGTTGCTGGGCGTGATGTCAGTACAGATTATATCCCTGTATAACAGGAACCAGACTTACCAGGCAAGGGAGCAGGAGCTTAAGACGCAGCTGGAATCTGAGCAGCAGCGCCAGACTGAGCTCAAAGAGTACGAGGACTATGTGAAGTCCGATGAATACGTAGAGCAGGAAGCCAAGAGCAAGCTGGGCCTTGTCCATCCCAATGAGATTATTTTCAAGGAGAAAGAGAAGGCGGATTAGATACATAAGAGCGGTTTCCTTACAGTATAGATGAATATCCTGAAAAGCTTAAACCCCTTAGAATCGCCATAAGCAGCGATTTTAAGGGGCTTTTTGTCTAAAAGTTTTCCCATACCCGTACCCGATTTGACAAACATTTTAAAATCCTCTTTTTATAATAACTCCTGCACGTATATAGTGACAGGAGGAAGGAATTTATGGAATGCCTTCCGAAATTAAGGAGGATGGAATGATGAACAAATCAAAATGGAAAGAACTTGTACTGTATATTTTGGCAGTAGTCGTGGCGAAACTGGAATTTGCAGGGTGCTATCCGCTGATTCCCGGGTTTTTTGCCGCGGCATATATGGAGGAAGTAAACCGGACGCTGCTTTTGGTATTCAGTATTTTTGGCATGGCCCTGTTCATTCCGGTGCAGGCAATGGCAAAGTATACGATGGTAATGCTGGTTACTGGAGTGGTGGTGAAGCTGGTGGAATGGGCGTATAAGAGCTGCCGTACTTATGTCGGGGCTGCGGCTGCGGGCGTCAGCGTCCTGCTGCTAACGGCTGCCGGGGAAGTGCTGCAGGTCGGGCACCGCAGCGTCGTCTGGATGGGGGTCATGGAATCCATATTGGTATCCGCCATAGTGGTGCTCCTCTCTCCGCTGCTGCATCGGATACTGGAGGATCGCCTTTCGCCGCTTAACTGGAAGAATAATGCCGAGCCAAGAACGCCGGAACATGGGGAGAAACTACAGACATACGCGAAATCCTTCAGCGGCCTGTCCCAGATATTTTCCCATATGGAGCGTTTTAAGGGGAATTTTGAGCCGGAAGAGATGGGCAAGATGCAGCAGGAGCTGACTGGAAAAATCTGCATGGACTGCGAACAGTGCGCCATCTGCTGGCAGGAGGAGACAAGCCCGATGTATGAACTCTTCTTTCGCCTGTTCCATTCCATTGAAAAGCGGGGAACAGCAGAGGAGGAGGTTCACCGGGAGCTGGCGGGCTATTGTCCCTATTCGGACAGCATTGTGGAGGAGGCCGTCGGCGTGTTTGAAAAGGCCAAACTCAACCTCGCCTGGTATAACCGGCTGTTGGAAAATCGGGGGATTATTGCGGAACAGCTGGACGCCATGGCTTATATTATGGAAGACTGCGCGAGGGAGTACCGGGACATCAGCCAGCAGGAAGCGCGGCTTGTGTCGGCAGTCAAATACCGCCTCAAAGAGCGCGGCATCCATACGCGGGAAATCCATCTTTATCAGAGGCAGAATGGAAAGATGTCCCTTCAGGTCAGGGTCGCGTCAAAATGGGGGAACTGTGTGCCGGTAAAGGAGCTGGCAAAGGCGGCAAGCCAGGGGCTTAAGCGTGACATGGTTCCGGGAAAATATACCCGTACCCTGATTGGAAAAGACGAGTCGTTTCTTACGTTTGAAGAAGATACCTTATTCCATACGTTACAGGGAGTGGCACGGCTCACCAAGGATCATGCGCAGGTATCGGGCGACAGTTTTTCCTTCCTGAATCTGGAGGGGGGCGAGTGCGTGATGGCGCTGTCGGACGGTATGGGATCCGGAATCAATGCTTGTAAGGAAAGTGAAATGGTGATAGAGTTAATAGAGAAGTTTCTGGAATCAGGATTTCAGAAAGAGACGGCAATCCGCATGATGAATTCCGCGATGGTGATTCAGGGAGAGGACGGTATTTTTTCGACGGTGGATATGGCGTCCATGGATTTATATACAGGAATGTGCTCATTTTATAAGATTGGCGCGGCGGCGACGTTCATCAAGCACAAAGAGGAGGTGGAATGCATCTCTTCGGCGAATCTTCCGGTGGGGATTTTTCATCAAATCGAGATTGAAAAGACCAGCCGCCAGTTGAAGGATGGGGAATTTGTCGTGCTTTTGACGGACGGGGTGCTGGATTACCTGAAAGTGCCCATGCCGGAGGACACAATTTGCGAAATATTGGAATCCATTGAGACGAACAATCCCGGACAGATGGCAAAACAGGTATTGGAACGGATTTTACTGTTTACCGCCGGGAAGGTTCCGGATGATATGACAGTTTTGGTGAGCGGGATCTGGGAGAAATGAAACAATCTGGGAGATACGTATGAGGAAAAAAGTAAGAAATTTTATAGAAGAGAATCATATGGTAGAAAAGAACGACTGCATTCTGGCAGCCGTGTCGGGCGGAGCGGACTCGCTCTGTCTCTTGTCCGTGCTGCATGAACTGAGGGAGGAACTGCAAATTACGCTTTGCGTCATTCATGTCGAGCATGGCATACGCGGGGAAGAGAGCCTTCAGGACGCAGCGTTTGTGGAAGAGGTTTGCAGGAAATATCAGATTCCCTGTAAGGTTTGCCACTGTCAGGCGCTCGCATATGCGAGGGAGAAGAGGCAGTCTGTGGAGGAGGCGGCAAGAAAGCTGCGCTATGGGCTGTTTCGGGAGGCGGCGCAGGAGTTTGGCGCAAATAAGATTGCGGTTGCGCACAATCAGAACGACTCTGCAGAGACGATGCTGTTTCATCTGGCAAGGGGGACGGGGCTTAAGGGACTGTGCGGGATTTTGCCGGTCAGAGGACAGATTATCCGACCTCTTTTGTGTGCCAGCCGTCAGGAAATTGAAGAGTATCTTGCCGGTGAGGGGCGGGAGTTTTGCGTGGATAAGACCAATGAAGAACTTCAGTATACCAGAAATAAAATCCGCCACAGGATACTTCCCCTGCTTGTGGAGGTCAATGCAAACGCCATTTCCCATATGAATCAGACGGCAGGATTTGTGACGGAAGCGGTGGGGCTGATTCAGGAGTTAAGGATGCGTGCATCAGAAAAATATGTCAGGGTGTGCGAGGATGGGATGCACATCTCCCAGGGACTGCTTTTAGAGCCTGTGATGATCCAGAAAGAGACGCTGCTTGGCTCGCTGGCAGAGGCGGCAAAAAACAGCAAAGACATTTCCAGTGTTCATGTGCAGCAGCTTTTGGAATTATTTGCGCGTCAGAATGGAAGGATTCTGGAACTTCCGTATGGAATCCGGGCGCGGCGGACTTATGAAGGGATTTTGCTGCAAAGAGGAAGTGATAAATCGCAGGCGCAGCCATTTTGCCGGGAACTTTCTGTCGGGTGCAGCCTGAATTTACCGTCCTATGGGTATGAAATACACACGCGGTTATTGGATAAATTTCCTCAAAATGAAGAAATTCCCAAAAAAATGTATACGAAATGGTTTGACTATGATAAAATAAAGGGTACTACGCGATTGAGAACACGCCAGGAGCATGATTATCTGGTGATTGATGCGAAGGGGAGCAGGAAAAAGCTGAAAAAATACTTTGTCGATGAGAAAATACCGGAATATAGAAGGGATTGTATTTTGCTGTTGGCAGATGATGCGCATATCCTCTGGGTAATTGGTTACCGCATCAGTGAGGATATCAAAGTAACGGAACATACCAAAAGAATTTTAGAGATACGAATAGATGGAGGAAGAAAAGATGAGTGAGAAGATCCGTGTCCTGATTTCAGAAGAAGAGATAGAAAAAAGGATCCTTCAGATGGCGAAAGACATCAGTGAGTTTTACCAGAGAGAGCCGGTTCATCTGGTGAGTGTCCTCAAAGGCGGCGTGTTTTTTACGTGTGAACTTGCAAAACGTCTGACCGTTCCAGTTTCCATTGATTTCATGTCGGTTTCCAGTTATGGGGACGGAACGAAGTCGAGCGGCGTTGTGAAAGTAATCAAGGATCTGGATGAGGCCATCGAAGGGAAACATGTGCTGGTGGTGGAAGATATCGTAGATTCCGGCAGAACGTTGAGCTATCTGCTGGACAATTTGAAAAGCAGGAAACCGAAAAGCCTGCATCTTTGCACATTGCTGGATAAACCCGAGCGTCGGGTGACAGACGTGCATGTGGACTATACCGGGTTTGAGATACCGGATGAGTTTGTTGTGGGATATGGTCTTGATTATATGCAGCATTACCGCAACCTTCCTTATATCGGGGTTGTGGAATTGGATGCTTAGAATAGAAAGGAGATAAAGAATAGGCGATGAATAATCAAAAACGTTACCGGGCATTCGGCGTGTATATTGCGGTGATTATCATTTTGGCGCTGCTCTGGATTTTACGGGATAATTCGTCTGGTTTTGGACAAAATTCTGTCTATACGTATGGACAGTTTGAGCAGGATTTGGAGAATGAAAATGTGGTGTCCGTTGTTATTTCCCAGAATCGGGAAGTGCCAAGCGGAGAGGCGAGCGTGACTGTGAGGGCAAACGCCAAAAACGCGTCCAGGACACTGTATGTGTCGGATATCAATGCCTTGCAGGAGACGATGAAGTCCTATGAGTTCAGGGATTATGTTGTGCAGGAGATGCCGGAGGAAAACTGGCTGATATCGCTGCTTCCTACGTTGATTCTGTTTGGCGTGCTGTTTGTTTTCTATATTATGATGACAAACCATGCGGCAGCCTCGTCCGGCGGCGGAGGCAAGATGATGAATTTTGGCAAGAGCCGCGCCAAGATGACAACGGATGAGAATAAGAAAATCAATTTTGCGAATGTGGCGGGACTGAAGGAGGAAAAAGAAGAGCTGGAAGAGCTGGTGGATTTTCTGCGTGCGCCCAGGAAGTATACGAAACTTGGCGCAAGGATTCCCAAGGGCGTTCTTCTGGTTGGACCTCCGGGAACGGGTAAGACGCTTCTTGCCAAGGCGGTTGCCGGAGAGGCGGGCGTTCCTTTCTTTAGCATTTCCGGTTCTGATTTTGTGGAAATGTTTGTCGGCGTGGGAGCTTCCCGTGTCCGTGACTTATTTGAGGAGGCGAAGAAAAACGCCCCCTGTATCGTGTTTATTGATGAGATTGACGCGGTAGCCAGAAGGCGTGGAACCGGTATGGGCGGCGGCCATGATGAGCGTGAGCAGACCCTGAACCAGTTATTGGTGGAGATGGACGGGTTTGGCGTCAACGAGGGAATTATCGTGATGGCGGCTACGAACCGTGTGGATATCCTGGATCCCGCGATTATGCGTCCGGGTCGTTTTGACCGCAAAGTACACGTGGGAAGGCCGGATATTGGCGGAAGGGAAGAGATTTTAAACGTTCATGCCAAAAATAAGCCTCTGGGGGATGATGTGGATTTGAAACAGGTTGCCCAGACGACGGCAGGCTTTACCGGCGCAGATTTGGAAAATCTTCTGAACGAGGCGGCGATTGTGGCTGCCAAGGAGGATCGGGCCTATATTATCCAGAGCGATATCCGCAAATCTTTTGTGAAGGTGGGGATCGGCTCTGAGAAGAAGAGCCGCATAATTACGGAGAAAGAGAAACGCATTACGGCATACCATGAGGCGGGCCATGCCATTCTGTTCCATGTGCTGCCCGATGTAGGGCCGGTTTATTCCGTGTCTATTATCCCGACTGGTGTGGGAGCGGCGGGATATACGATGCCGCTGCCGGAGCGTGATGAGATGTTCAACACCAAAGGCAGGATGTTGCAGGAGATTGTTGTGGACCTCGGCGGCAGAGTGGCAGAGGAAATGATATTTGATGATATCACTACAGGTGCTTCCCAGGATATCAAGCAGGCCACTGACCTGGCAAAAGCGATGGTGACAAAATATGGAATGTCTGAGCATGTAGGTCTCATCAATTACGATAATAATGACGATGAAGTATTTATAGGAAGGGATTTGGCGCATACCAGAGGATATGGCGAGAATGTAGCGGGCACAATTGATAAGGAAATTAAGCGAATAATCGACGAATGTTACCGGAAATCGAAAGACATTCTGACGGAGCATGAGACGATTCTTCATAAATGCGCGGATCTTTTGCTGGAGAAAGAAAAGATTAGCAGAGATGAGTTTGAGGCGTTGTTTGAAGGATGATTTGTAAGATTTTGCCATGAAAAAATAAACGGTCGAAAAAATAGACTGTACAAAATATACAAAAACAAATTGCTTTTTTTGTGAAGTTTGTGCACACTTATTGGGGATTCTATGGTACTATAATTACTGTAAAAACCCCCCAATACATTATATAATTTTTGCTACACCCCATAGTAAAAATACCTTCTCCTAAAAAGGCAGCTTGTGAAGCTGCCTTTTTTATATCATAAAAGGTCATGTATTGTGAAGTGGTAAAAATAGTGATTTTTTGTGATATGAGACAATTATGAGCACCTGAACGAAAGGAAGATGCCATTATGAAAGAGTATTCAATCTATGAATTAAGCCAAAAACAGCAGTATATGATGCTGATGCGGCCAATACTGCGTAAACATGCACTGTTTTCCGATGGAACCAGGGATTACCGCAATCCTCCGGAACCGGATGTCAATGACGTGGTGACAATCAGGTTCCGCACGTATAAGGATAATGTGGATATCGTCTGGCTGTGCGGCGGGGAGAAAAAGATTCCCATGCGCAAAGAAGAGACGGAAGGTCCCTTTGATTATTATCAGATGGAAGTACAGCTTGGTGAGGAACCGTATCATTACTATTTTGAGGTAGCCACAGGTATGCTTCATTGTTTTTATGACAGGATGGGTGTAACGCCGGAGATTCGGCACGAGTATGATTTTGTGATGGTTCCCGGATTTTCCACGCCGAACTGGGCGAAAGGCGCCGTGATGTATCAGATTTTGGTGGATCGTTTTTGCAATGGCGACCCGTCGAATGATGTGTTGACGAATGAATATTATTATATCCAGGTATACAGCCAGCAGGTGAAAGACTGGGATAAGTGTCCGGCAAATTTCGGTGTGGGAGAGTTTTATGGCGGAGACTTGGCAGGCGTGATGCAGAAACTGGATTATCTTCAGGATCTGGGCGTGGAGGTCTTATATTTTAATCCCCTGTTTGTCTCGCCGTCCAACCATAAATATGATATTCAGGATTATGATTATATAGACCCGCATTACGGTGTGATTGAGGAGGACGGCGGATTGCTCTTATCCTCCGGACAGACAGATAATACGCAGGCCACCAGATATATTAAGCGCGTATCTGACCACAGGAACCTGGAGGCAAGCAACGCCTTGTTTGCAAAACTTGTGGAAGAGGCGCACAGGCGTGGAATGCGCGTGATTTTGGACGGCGTATTCAACCATTGCGGTTCTTTCAACAAATGGCTTGACAAAGAACTGATTTACGAGCAGGAGGTAGGCTATGCAACCGGAGCTTACGTATCAGCGGACAGTCCCTACCGTAATTTCTTCCAGTTCTATGACGAGAACCGATGGCCCTATAATGGCAGTTACGACGGAATGTTTGTCTATGAGTCAGTGCCGGGTACAAGTGTGAATGGTTTTAAGGAAACACAGGACGGGATTTGTTTTACGGTGGAAGGCAATGAAGATG